>DASQKE010000302.1:0-15097 GCA_035630675.1 Allosphingosinicella sp. | reverse complement strand
ATCGTGCCCTGCGACGCCGCCGGGATCGCCCGCGCGGCAGAGCTGATCCTCGCCGGCCTTCCGGTCGCCGTACCGACCGAGACGGTCTACGGCCTGGCGGCGGACGCGACCGATCCGGAAGCCGTCGCGCGCATCTATGCGGCGAAGGGGCGGCCGGGCTTCAATCCGCTGATCGTCCACGTGCCCGACCTCGCAGCGGCCGAGCGGATCGGCGCGTTCGGCGAAGCGCCGCGGGCCGCCGCCGTGGAGCACTGGCCGGGAGCGCTGACCCTGGTCGTCCCGCTCCGTCCCGATGCGGGCCTAGCGCCGCAGGTTGCCGTCGGCCTGCCGACGATCGCCTTGCGCTGCCCGGCGAGCCCAATGATGCAGGATTTGCTCCGCGCCTGCGGCAAGCCCCTCGCCGCGCCCTCGGCCAATGCCAGCGGCGGCATCAGCCCGACCAGCGCCGACCATGTCCTGCGCAGCCTCGGCGGACGGATCCCGTTGATCCTCGACGGCGGCCCGACCTTGCTCGGCCTCGAATCGACCATCGTCGCGTTCGATGGCGACCGACCGCGCCTGCTCCGCTCGGGGCCGGTCGAGATTGCGGGCGCCGCCGAAGCGACCGGCGAGCGGATCGAGGCGCCCGGCCAGCTCGCCAGCCATTATGCGCCGTCGAAGCCGCTGCGCCTCGAAGCGTCGTCGGCCGGACCGGACGAATGGCTGATCGGCTTCGGCGCGGTCGCGGGCGACGATACGCTCAGCGCCTCGGGCGATGTCGGCGAGGCGGCGGCGCGACTGTTCGCCGCGCTGCACCGCGCGGACCGCCAGGCGAGGCCGCGCATCGCGGTCGCGCCGGTGCCGGACGAGGGTGTCGGCGCCGCGATCAACGATCGGCTGAAGCGGGCGGCGGCGCCTCGCTGACGCCCGGGCCGTCCCAATTGTGGCGCCACACGAACAGGCCGATCGCGACCGGAATCAGGCTGTAGACCCAGGGGGCGGCGATCGGCGCCACGCGCGACAGCGAAGCCGAGACGAGGCCCGACGTCGCCAGGATCAGCCAGATGCCGATCTCGCCGCGCACGTTCGCGCGCGCGTCCGCCGAGAGCGGCGCCTTCAGGCTGGTCGCGAACAGAGCGGCCATCGCCCCGGCCATCGCCATGAAGCCGATTCCGTAGAGCGTGAACAGATTGGCGGCTTCGGCGGCGGTCCGCACCGTGCGGATGTCGCGCGCGACGAACTCGACCATCGAGATCGTCATCAGCCGCAACGGATAGACATAGACCAGCACCAGGAACACCAAAACGAGGCTGATCAGCACCGGCAGGCCGCCGGCGCTCGTGCCGTAGCCGCGCCAGCGCACATGGCCGTGCCAGAACATGGCGAGGAAGGCGAAGCCGATCGCGAAGGCGGGGGCGTTGCGCACCGCCTGCTCCAGCCCCGAATAGCTCGACGGCACGTCGCCGCCGCCGATCACCAGCAACGTGACCGCAAACGCAAACGCCGCATCGACGAACGCGTCGAGCCGTCCCGCCGAATTTGCCTGTTCCCCCATCGGCCCCTCTCGCCTAGGCGCCCGCTTCGGCCGCCTTGACGCGCGCGGCGAAGCTCTTCCTCAGCTTCTGGAGCTTGGGGGGGATCACGGCCAGGCAATAGGGATTGCGCCGGCCTTCGCCCTCCCAATAATCCTGGTGATAATCCTCGGCGGGATACCATCGGGACGCGGGCTCGATCGTGGTGACGATCGGCGCCGGCCAGTCCGGCTGGGCGCGGACGATCGCGGCGCGGGCGGCGGTTTCCTGCTTTTCGTCCAGCGGGAAGATCGCCGAGCGATACTGGGTGCCGCCATCGTTGCCCTGGCGGTTGAGCTGCGTGGGGTCGTGGGTGGCGAAGAAGATGTCGAAAATGTCGTCCAGCGAGACCGCTTCGGGATCGAACGAGACGCGGATCGCCTCGGCATGGCCGGTGCCGCCGCCGCAGACCTCGCGGTAGGTCGGGTTCGCTTCATGGCCTCCGATATAGCCGCTCTCGACCGACTCGACCCCGATCACGTCCTTGAACACGGCTTCCGTGCACCAGAAGCAGCCGCCGGCCAGTATCGCCTGTTCGCGCGCCATCTTCACCTCGCTTAGGGTTGATCAGCCGGCCTTCGTCCGCAGAGGCGCGAGCCCGCCTTCCATCGCCAAGGTAAGCGCTTCGGCGAGGTTATCCACCCCAAGCCGAACCATCATGTTGCTGCGATGCATCTCGACGGTGCGCAGCGAAATGCCGAGCCGATCGGCGATCAGCTTGTTCGACAGGCCGGCGAGGAGGCTTTGGAGCACCTCGCGTTCGCGGCTGGTGAGATGCTCGATGCGCGCGGCCGCGTCGGCCCGCCGGCTCGCGGCGGCGCTGCGCTCCTCGAGCAAGGCGAAGCCGCGCTCGAAGCCGGCGAGCATCGCTTCCTCGGAGAAGGGCTTCTGGAGAAAGTCGATCGCGCCGAGCTTCATCGCCTCGACCGCGACCGGGACCTCGCCATGGCCGGTCATGAACACGACCGGCCAGCCGACCGACCGGCGCGTGAGCTCGGTCATGACGGCGAGCCCGTCCATCTCGGGCATCCGCACGTCGAGCAGGACGCAGCCCGGCGCCAGATCGGGAAGGGCGGCAAGGAAGTCGGCCCCGCTCGCGAAGGGGCGGGATTGCAGGGAGGCTTCGCCCAGCATGTAACTGAGCATGAGGCGGACGTCGCGATCGTCGTCCACCACATAGACATTACGGGAGCTCAGCGCAGGAGCCTTTCGAAAGCCTCGCGTCGAGGCGCAGGCATCTTCCTTTCCGGGGAGCGCCGGGGCAAGCGCTTTCGGCTCGCAAAACGGACCAATCGGCGATCCCTCAGCGAGTGGGAAGCTCGGGCAGGCGCTGGCGAAAAAGGTCCATTTCGGACCAAGGGTCGCGCGCAAGGGTCCGTACCCGCTCCGGCACCGTCTCGACGGTGAAGGCGCGCGGATCGAGACCGGGGCCGACCTCGTGCCATTCGAGCGGCGTCGCGACCGGCGCGCCGGCGCGCGAGCGCGTCGAATAGGGACCGACCGCGGTCGAGGTCGGATCGTTCCTGAGATAGTCGATAAAGATCCGGCCGGAGCGCTCCGCCTTGGAGATGCGGGTCAAATAGCGGTCCGGCGAGTCGGCGGCCATCGCCTTGGAAAAGGATTTGGCGAATGCCTTGGCCACAGGCCACTCGACAACCGGCTCCATCGGCACGACGATGTGGAGCCCCTTGCCGCCGGTCGTCTTGACGAAGCTGCGAAGCCCGAGCGCATCGAGTCGTTCGCGCACCTCGAGCGTGGCGCGGACGACCTCGCCGAAGCCGAGCCCTTCGTCGGGATCGAGATCGAAGATGATTCGGTCCGGCCGGTCGGGCGCCTCGATCCGGACGCCCCAGGGATGGATTTCGAGCGTCCCCATCTGCACCATCGCCACCAGCCCGGCGGCGTCCTCGATATAGAGATAGGGCTCGTCGAAACCCGGGATCGTCACTTCCTTCAGCTGGGGAAGCACGCCCGAGGCGGCATGGCGCTGGTAGAAGCATTTCTTCTCGGCGCCCGCGGGGCAGCGCACCATCGTCACCGGCCGCCGCGCGACGTGGGGCAGCATGATTTCGGCCACGGCCAGATAATAATCGGCGAGCTCGCTCTTGGTGACGCCCTGCTCGTGCCACAGCACTTTGTCCGGGCTGCTCAGCCGGACGCCCTCGACCATCCGCTCGCCGCCGCTCACGACACCGCCTCCAGCTCCGCCGCCAGCGCGGCGGGAGGGGCTTCGTGCAGGAGCTGGTCGAAGCCGCACTGAGCCGGGAGCTTGTCCGGCCGCCAGCGCAGGAACCTGGTGCCGTGCCTGAAGCGCTTTCCGGTGACATGGTCGTAGCGGACCTCGACCACCAGTTCGTGGCGGAGCGGCTCCCATTGGCCCGAACGCTCGGTCGCCCAGCGGCTCGGCCCGCCCGGTGCGTCGCCGGTGAAGCCGAGCGGGCCGCGCAGCGCCTCGAGCCGCTTCGTCAGCGCTGCCTTGTCCTCGTCGCCGAACGACGAGGTGAAGCCGACATGGTCGAGCTTCCCCTCCTGGTTGAACAGGCCGAGCAGCAGCGAGCCGACAATGCGGCTGCCGGTGCCGTAGCGGAAGCCGCCGACGACGCAGTCCGCAGTGCGCATCTGCTTGATCTTCAGAATAGCCCGCTCGCCCGGTGCGTAGGGCGCGTCGCGGCTTTTGGCGACGACGCCGTCGAGCGCGCCGCCGGCTTTGTCGAGCCAGCCCAAGGCGACGTCGCGTTCCAGGGTCATCGGCGAGAGCAGGACGTCCTTGCGCCGTTCGCGCCCGTGCAGGGCTTCCAGCGCCTCGCGGCGGACCGAGAGCGGCTTGGCCGAAAGGTCGCGGCCGCCGGCGACCAGGCAATCGAACAGCATCAGCTGCGCCGGCGTCTCGAGCGCGAGCCTGCGGATCCGGCTCTCGGCCGGATGGAGGCGCATCTGCAGCGCCTCGAACGAGAGGATGCCGCCGATCGGGATGACCAGCTCGCCGTCGAGCACGAACCGGTCGGACGCCATCGCCCGGACGGTCTCCACCACTTCCGGAAAATAGCGCCCGAGCGGCTTCAGCCCCTTGGACTGCAGCTCGACCGTGTCGGCGCTCTTGAAGACGAGGCAGCGGAAGCCGTCCCACTTGGGCTCGTATTGCCAATTCTCGCCCTCCGGAAGCGCGTCGGCGAGCTTCGCTTCCATCGGCGGGAGCGGGGGCTTGAGGGGCAGATCGAGGGCCATCGTTGGCGAGACTCTCAGTTGGCCGCACCGGTTCCTCGACACGCCGGCTCGCGGGCGCGAGGACACTTTTGATTAAGGGAATCGGGTCATGATGCGGCGAACGGCGACTGAGGTGCGGCGGGACGAGTCGGATCGGGGCCGCCGGTCATTGAGGGTCGCAGCGAATTGACCTTACAACCGGGAGTGCCGGGGAGGGGATCCGATGCTTGTAACGCGTAGGCAGTTCATGGAGTGCGGCGTGGCGGCCGGCGCCGTCACCGCGCTCGGCGCTTCACCCGCTTTCGCGGGCGCCCTCGACGAAGCCGCCTACCCGCCCTCGCGCAGCGCCGCCCGAGTGATCGTCGACCCGGTGATCGACACCCGCCTCCTCGCCCGCGCCCGCGCCGCGTTCGAGCGCCACCGTCCCCGGCTCCGCAACATCGACATGGTCGGCATCGCCGATTTCTCAAAGCCGTCGGCGCTGCCGCGCTTCTACCTGCTCGACACCTATTCTGGCCGCGTCACAACCCACCTCGTCGCCCACGGCCGCGGCTCCGACCCGGACCATAGCGGGTGGCTGCGCCGCTTCTCCAACTCGATGGGCTCCAACGCTTCCTCGAACGGCGCCTATGTGACCGACGATTTCTATTACGGGCGCTATGGCCGCTCGATGCGCCTCTCCGGGCTCGACTACAGCAACAGTAACGCCCACGCCCGCGCGATCGTCGTCCACAGCGCCTGGTATGCCGAGCCGGGCCAGGTCGCCCAGCACGGCCGCCTCGGCCGCAGCGAAGGCTGTTTCGCAATGTCGTACAACAGCCTCCAGGAAACGCTCGCCCGGCTCGGCCCCGGCCGCTTCCTCTACGCCGACAAGGTGGACGTCTAGGCTAGCGGCAAGCGTCTACGGGGACGCTGGTTCGTTGCAGAATATCGGCTACGCTGCTCCCCCGAATCGAGATGGAGGGAGAATGCGGGGTCGTCTCCGCTGGGCATTGCTGCGGGCGGTTACAGTGCCTTTGGCTGCACCCGTCCTGCTTGCTGCATCACTTGCTGCGGCGCAGACGGAAGTCGGCACCGTGAATGGATGGGTAATTCAGGATGAGCGCGGCTGGTGCAGCGCCTCGACGGTTTACGATCGCAACGTCTACGTCCGCGTCAGCTACGATTTCGGCGCGAACTCGGCCGCTCTTCTCGTCTGGAATCCCGCCTGGGAGTCGATTCGCGACGGCCAGGCCTATGATGTCACCCTCGAGTTCAGCAATGGCAGCGACTATTCCAGCACCGCCGCACGCGGCGTCCGCGCAGAGACGACAAGTGGACGGATCACGGCGCTTCGGATGAGCGTGAATGGGGACGATTTCCTTCAGGATTTCGCCGGTGCAGCCGCCGTTGCGCTGATGATGGGAGAGCGCCGGCTCGACATCTTGTCGCTGCGGGGCACGCGGGCGGTTGCGCACCGGTTGCAAGCGTGCGCGACCGCGAGCTTCCACCGATATCCGCCCGATCCGTTCCGGACTGCCCTACCCGCTCCGCAGACGGCACAACAACCAGGCGGCGGCGCGCGCGCACCCGTGTACCGCAGTGGTACGATAACAAATGAGGACTACCCCGCTTCCGCACTTCGGGCGAATGAGCAGGGAACCGTCACGATCCGTATGAGCATCGGTGCGGATGGGCGAGTTACAGGCTGTACAGTAGTACGATCCAGCGGATCCACTGCCCTTGATTCCACCACGTGCAGCCTTGTGCAGCGCCGGTCCCGCTTCACGCCTGCACAAGACGAAAACGGTCGGCCCGTGGCCGGCACCGCCACCCGCAGCGTGACTTGGAGCCTGCCGGAAGCCGTGCCCTCAGAGCCGGTCACACCGCCAGAAGATTGATACAGTTTCGTGCGGCGACAGTCGAGGCGTCCCAAATGTCGGGAGACCGCTCGAAATCGTGCTGGATACGCTTTGGCGCGGTGGTGACCTCGGCCCCTCAGCTCGCGCCCAGCGCCCTCTTCACCGGGGCGTCGCGGCCGTAGACGTCGTTGTAGCGGACGATCTCGCCCTCATCCGTTGCTGCGGCGGTGAAATAAGCGATGTAGACCGGGATCGGCGCGGCGAGGTTCGCCGAGACGGTGCGGCCGGCGGCGATCGCCTGGTCGATCCGCGGCCGCCGCCACTCGCCGGTCGGGGCGAGCAGTTGCGCCGCGAAGTCGCGCACGTTCTGGGTGCGGATGCAGCCGTGGCTGAACGCCCGCGCCGTCCGGCTGAACAACGCCTGGGCGGGCGTGTCGTGCAGATAGATTGCGTGGTCGTTCGGCATCTCGATCTTGACGCGGCCGAGCGAGTTGCGCGGGCCGGGCTGCTGACGGGCGCTGATCTGGTTGCCGTTGCGCGTCACCTGGTAATCGGAGCCGAAGCGGCCGCCCATCTCGCGGATGATGCTCTGCGGAACGTGCCACCAGGGGTTGAAGGTGACGGCGCGGATGGTGGCGTTGAGCTGCGGCGTGGGCGTGCGCACCGCGCCGACCACGGTGCGGTGGCGGACGATGACGCGGCCGTCTTCGACCAGAGCGGCGGTGAAGGCGGGCACATTGACGATGACGTGGCGCGCGCCGAGGCCGCGCGGCATCCAGCGCCAGCGCTCGAGATTGGTGCGAATGAGGGCGCGGGTCGCGGCGTCGCTCTCCGGCGTCTGCGCGAGCGCGCGCTTGAGGCCGCGATATTGCGGGTGGACCGGCAACAGGTCGTTCAGCGCGCCGGCGATTTCGCGGGTGGAAACGGCGCGGGCCATCAGCTCGCGCTGGGCGCCCGCATTGAGGGCGCTGTGGGTCATGTGCCAATCGACGCGGGCATTGCCGCGCACGGCGCCGCCGCTGAGATCGGTGGCGAGGCGCATGAAGGTGTCGGTGGCCGCGCCGCCGAGCTGGGCGTCGTCGCGCGAGGCGATCGCGCTGCGCAGGCGCTCGGGCGCATAAGTGTCGGGATCGAGGCCCTCGGCGCCGACGCCCTCGACATAGGTCAGCAAAGCCTCGGCAGCGTCGCGCGTCCAGACCACGGCGGGCAGCGGGGCGACCGGCGGCGGAGCGGCGGGCTGGACCTGCGCGATGGCGGCGCTTTCGATCGCCATCGGCAAGGTCGGGGACGCGAGCAGGGCGGCCAGCGTCGAAATGCGGAAGAGCTTGTTCATGGGCGGTTTCTTACGACAGGAGCGGGCGCGGCGCTAGAGTCCGTGTGCACGGATCCTTGTTTCGCCGGCCCGCTTTTGCGGTGGGTTGTGGCGCGCGCGCATCGCTGTGCGGCGCCGATCGGGGTGGGCCCGGCCTCTCCCTCGAGACCGGACCCGCAATGAGCGCTTCAAATTCGGTCGGCGGTGCCCGAACCGCGGTGCATCCAGCCGAAATAGGCCGCGACGAGAGCGAGCGCCGCATGCAGCCAGACGTCGTTGCCGTAGATCGGGACGAAGCCGAAGGTGGTGTTGGTCGCGTCGAGCAGGCCGAGCACGGTCAGCAAAGCGTAGATGATGGCCACGGCACGCGCATAACCGATCGAGCCGCCGAGACTGCGTGAGGCAGCGAGGCCCCACAGGCCGAAGACGATATGCACGACATTGTGCAGCAGGTTGACGGGGAAGAGGCCGAACAAATCACCGTAATTCTGGTTCATGCTCAGATCGTGCGTGCCGTGGGGCGGCTGCACGAGGCCGGGGATGAAGCCGGCGACACCAACGATCAGGAAGACGACGCCGAATATCAACGCAAAAGTCCGGGTATTCATGCTGCTCTCCCTGTTCATGGTTTTGCGTGGGCGCGAGCCCTGTTTCAGGGTTACGCGGACGCCCGCACTTCTAGTGGAAGCACGAAGCCGAGGCCAGTCATTTCGCTCCCGCAAGGAGGTTGAGCCAAGTCGGGCAACCACCGGCGGGCACCGCAGAGCTGCCTCGCAGGATCCGCCGGTCGAAGGGCGGCGAGGCTTCGTCGAAACCGCGCTGACGCGGCCGGGTCCGCAGCTGAGGTACAGGCGATGACATTCGCTCGCTTCCCGCTCTTCGCCGGCGCCGCGTTCGCCGCCGCGGCGCCCGCCTTCGCCCAGCGTTCGACCGAGAATGCCGTCACGTCCGCGACCGACGCGTTCGGGACCAGCGTCGGCAACGAACGGGTCGGCATCTACAATCCGTTCATGGCGCGCGGCTTCAGTCCGGTCCAGGCCGGCAACGTCCGCCTCGACGGCCTCTATTTCGACCTTCAGGCCAATCCCGGCGACCGCATGATCGCCGGCACCAACGTGCGCGTCGGGATCAGCGCCCAATCCTACCCCTTCTCGGCGCCGACCGGCATCGCCGATTATGCGATCCGCCGCGCCGGCGACGATGCGGTGGCAAGCCTGATCGCGAATGCGAATACGATCGGGCCGCGCAGCGTCACCATCGATGCGCAGGTGCCGGTCGGCGGCGGCCTGTCGATCGCGGGCGGCGCCGGCCTGATCGTCGAGCGGACCCATTTCGGCGCCGACCAGAACATCGTTGGCGCCGCCTTGATCCCGCGCTGGCGCCGCGGCGACGCGATCGAAATCATCCCCTTTGTCAACTGGTACCGGATCTGGGGCGGCGAGGCGCAGCCGATCTATTTCACGTCAGGGGCGTTCCTGCCGCCCGAGATCGAACGCGGCCGCTATTTCGGCCCGGACTGGGCGCGGGGCGATCTGACCGGCCTCAACGCCGGCATGCTCGGCACCGTCAGGACCGACGGCTGGACGTTTCGCGCCGGCCTGTTCCGCTCCGATCTCGACCTCGGCCGCAGCTTCACCGAGATCGCCCTCGACACGTCCCCGGACGGGACCGCCGACCGCTTCATCGCCGCCGAGCGCGACCGCACCAACGCGTCCTGGTCGGGGGAGGTGCGCGCGTCGCGGGCGATCGCCGAAGGCCCGCGCCTCCACAATGTGCATTTCACCGTCCGCGGGCGCGACCAAAACCGGCGCTACGGCGGCGGCAGCAGCCTGGCGCTGGGGCGGCGTCCGATCGACGAGCCGGTGCCGGGCGTCGCGGAGCCGGACTTCGCGCTCGGGCCCCAGACGCGGGACGAGGTGCGGCAGCTGAGCTACGGCGCCGGCTACGACATGCGCTGGCGCGACGTCGGCGAGCTCGCCTTCAGCGTCCAGCGCACCGACTATCGCAAGGAGGTCGAGACGCCGACCGGAGCGCTGCCGGTGTCCGCGAACCGGACCTGGCTGCTCAACGCCACCGCGTCCGTCCACGCCGCCGACTGGCTCACTTTCTACGCCGGCTACGCGCGCGGCCTCGAGGAGAGTCCGGTCGCGCCGCAGGTCGCGGTCAATCGCGACGAGGCGCCGCCGGCGATCATCACGCGGCAAATGGACGCCGGCGCGCGCCTGATCCTGCCGCGCGGCATGCGGCTCGTCGCCGGCCTGTTCGACGTCGCCAAGCCCTATTTCGCGCTCGATACGGCCCGGGTCTTCCGCAATCTCGGCGAAGTCCGCCACCGCGGCGTCGAGCTGTCGCTGGCCGGCCAGCCGCTGCCGGGCCTCACCGCCATCGTCGGCGCCGCCTTCCTCGACGGCACCCTCACCGGCGACGCGCGCGACCAGGGGCTGATCGGGCGGCGGCCGATCGGCTGGTTCGGCCGCTACGTCAACGGCGCGCTCGATTATCGGGTGCCGTTCGTCGAGGGCCTCTCGCTCGACCTCGCCTATGAAAGCACCAGCGACCGCGCGGCCGACCGGCTCAATAGGTTCGTGATCCCGGCGCGCTACGTGGTCGCGCTCGGCGCCCGCTACCGCTTCTCGATCGACGAGGCGCCGGCGACCCTGCGCGTCCAGGCCGCCAACCTGATGGGCAGCTACGGCTGGAACAATGTCGGCGAGGGTTTCCACTACAACGTACCCCGCCGCTTCAGCGCCAGCCTGGCGGTGGATCTGTAGCAAAAGGGTACGGCCGGCGTCCCCCAGCCGCTAGGGCTGAGCCTGTCGAAGCCCGGGGTCCCGCGCACCGCGACCCGCCCTTCGACGGGCTCAGGGCTAGCGGCAGTTCACCTCACGGCATGTTGAAATCGATGCCTTGGGCGAGCGGCAAATCGTGGCCGTAATTTATCGTGTTGGTGGCGCGGCGCATGTAGGCGCGCCAGGCGTCGGAGCCGCTTTCGCGGCCGCCGCCGGTCTCCTTCTCGCCGCCGAACGCGCCGCCGATCTCCGCGCCGGACGGGCCGATATTGACGTTGACGATGCCGCAATCGGAGCCGGCCGCGGAGAGGAACAGCTCCGCCTCCCTGACATCGGTCGTGAAGATCGCGGACGAGAGGCCCTGCGGCGCCTCATTGTTGAGCGCGACCGCCTCGACGAACTCGGAATAGCGCAGAACGTAGAGGATCGGCGCGAAGGTCTCGGTGAGGACGATCGCGCTCTGCCGCGGCATCTCGACGATGGCGGGCCGGACATAGACGCCGTCGCCGGGGCCGGGGAGGCGCTCGCCGCCATGTACCGCCCCGCTTTGCTCGCGCGCCGCGGCCAGCGCGCCTTGCATGGCCTCGAACGCCGCGCCGTCGATCAGCGGTCCGACCAGAATTCCCCCGGCGAGCGGGTTGCCGACGGGCAAAGCGCGCCAGATTTCCTTCAGGCGCGGAACGAGCGCGTCGTAAATGCCGTCATGGACGATCAGGCGGCGCAAGGTCGTGCAACGCTGCCCCGCCGTGCCGACCGCGGCGAAGGCGATCGCGCGTTCGGCGAGGGCGAGATCGGCGGACGGCGCAACGACCAGCGCATTGTTGCCGCCGAGCTCGAGCAGGGCGCGGCCGAAGCGCGCGGCGACGCGCGGCGCGACGGCGCGGCCCATCCGGGTCGATCCGGTCGCGGAGACGAGCGCCACGCGACCATCGTCGACCAGCGCTTCGCCGGTCTCGCGCCCGCCCTGGACGATCTGGCTGAGCCCTGCGGGCGCGTCGCCGCCGAACCGCTCTAACGCCCGCTCGAACAGGGCCTGGACCGCGAAGGCCGTGAGCGGCGTCTTCTCGCTCGGCTTCCACACCACCGCATCGCCGCAGACGAAGGCCAGGCACGCGTTCCACGCCCAGACCGCGACCGGGAAGTTGAACGCAGAGATCACGCCGACGACACCGAGCGGGTGCCAGGTTTCCATCATCCGGTGCCCCGGCCGTTCGGTGGCGATGGTGAGGCCGTAGAGCTGGCGCGACAGGCCCACGGCGAAGTCGCAAATGTCGATCATCTCCTGGACCTCGCCGAGGCCCTCCGCGAGGATCTTGCCGGCTTCGAGGCTGACCAGGCGTCCGAGCGGCTCCTTCTCGGCGCGCAGGATGTCGCCGAACAGTCGGACGAGCTCGCCGCGGCGCGGCGGCGGCACCAGGCGCCACGCAAGAAACGCCTCGTGGGCACGGCCGGCCGCTCCGGCGACCTCGGCCGCCGAGGCGATGCCGACCCGGCCCGTCGTCCGCCCGTCGACCGGCGAACGCGCATCGAGTTCGCCTGAAGCGAGCAGCGCGTCCGACAGTCCGAGGCGCCGCCAGAGGGCGACAATTTCCACGCGACTGTCGAAGTCGGTCACGTCTTTCTCCACTTGGCCGGCGCGCGGACTCTCGGCGGCAGCCGGACGCTTGCCTTGATTAGCGGATAAAATACAGCTTCGCGGTTTCGGCGCAGGGCGCCGCGCGTGTCAGGCGAGGCCGCTGTCCCGCTTCACCTGGCCGAGCTCGCTGTTCTGGCGACCCTGGAGGTGCGCCCAGTCGCGGAAGCTGACCCAATCGCCGCCCCAGACCAGCCCTTCCGCCTTGCCTGCGGCACCCAGGGCGCGAAAGAAGGTGTGGCAATCGGGCTCGTTCCACGCCCACCGGGAATCGACGATATCGACCGCCCACGCATTTGGCGTGCCGTCGCGCAGCTGGGCATTGTGGAAGCTGAACGACACTTTCGTCTTGCCCTCGGCCTTGAGCTTGGCCTGTACCTTCACCGAACGCCAGCCGAAGACGATCTTGGGCTGGAAGCCGTCGGCCTTGAGCTTCGCGATGACGCGTTCGATCTTGGGGCGGAAGCTGGGCTCCAGGCTGGCGAGCTTCTTTTCCTGCGTCCATTGCGAACTGTCGCCGCTCGAATCGGTGACCCTTCCCGCGCCGCCCGCCGCCGGAGCAGGCGCCGCCGCCGGGCGCGCTCCCGGTTTCGCTGAAGTCTCCTCAAGTCGCCGGATCGACTGGCCGCCCGGGTCGATCCGTCCGTCCGGATTCGACAGAAAAGTCTTCTGGAAGGCGATGATGGCATTGCGCGTATTCGTGCCGTAGTCGCCGTCAATTCCCTTCGTGTCGAATCCCGCGGCAGACAATAATTGCTGCACGGCGCGGACGTCCGCCTCGCTGTTAGTACCGCCCTCGCCAACACTCGCGCCGATCGTAGCCATGTTTCTTGCCTCCCCCTCAGGAACGCGGAGGATACAGTGTTTTTCGTCGTTTGCATAACCCGCGAATCGAACGAGGTCGGGCTCCTTTTCGAAGCTCAGAGGCGCGCGAGCAGCGCCTCGGCCGCGGCCGGAGCGCGAACCTTGGCGCCGTTGATCATGAACATGAAGACCTCGCGTCCGCCGTCCGCCCAGCCGCGCGCCAAGCCCGCCCAGCGGTCGAGCCCGGACTCCGAATAGCCTTCGGGCTCCTCCTCGCGCATGCCCTTGAGCCGCGCATAGGCGAACCCTGAGGCTGGTGCGTCGATCGCCGGCGCCCCGGGTGCGTCGGCGAACGAGACTGCGGCTCCCGCCGCATGGGCCAGCTCGGCGAACAGCGGATCGGCGAAGCTTTCGTGGCGGACCTCGATCGCATGGCGAAGCGCGACGCCGTCCTGCCGGCGCGGCAGCAAAGCGAGGAAGGCGCGGATCTCGGCGGGATCGAAATGCTTGGTGTCGGCGAGCTGCCAGAGGATCGGACCGAGCCTGTCGCCGAGCTCGGTGAGGCCCTGGCCGCAAAAGCGGGCGACCGCCTCGCCGGCCTCGCCCAGCGCCTTGCGGTTGGTGCAGAAGCGCGAGCCCTTCAGCGCGAATTTGAAGCCGTCGGGCACGGCGGCGGCCCAGCGGGCGTAGAGGTCGGGTCTCTGGAGCTTGTAGAAGGTGGCGTTGATCTCGATCGCGGTGACGCGGCGCGAAGCGTGCTCGAGCTGCTTCGATCGCGGCAGGCCCAGCGGGTAGAACGAGCCGCGCCAGGGGTCGTAGTCCCAGCCGCCGATGCCGACCCGGATCGGTCCTTGCATATGCTCACCTCTCCTTCACCAGAGCCTGGCGCACGAAGCTAGGGTCCGTACTCGATACCCGCAAAAGCCGCCCGCCGCCCGAAGGACGATCCCGGCCATTGCGGGTATCGAGTACGGACCCTAGGCGCGCTCCATCTCCCGCACCGCGCTTTCGAACAGCTCCGACGACGCCGCTGCGATAGTGCGGCCTTCCAGGAGGTCAGCGCCGCCCTTCCAATTGCCGATGACTCCGCCCGCCGCTTCGACGACCGGGATCAGGGCGTTGTAGTCGTGCGGCTTGAGGCAGGCTTCGACGACGAGGTCGAGGGAGCCGGCGGCGAGGCGGGCATAGCCGTAAGCATCGAGGCCGTAGCGGGTCGTCCGCGCGGCGCGGCGCAGGCGGCCGAACGCGTCGAACCCGGCATCGCCGAGGATGAAGGGGTCGGTGGTCGAGAGCCGCGCCTCGGCGAGCGCAGTGCAGCCGCTCGTCCTCAGCGGCGCGTCGCGGCCGGCGGTGTGGAGGAAGCCCGCCGCGCCGGATGCCGCGTAGCGCTCGCCGAGCGCGGGCGCGTCGATGATGCCGACGACCGGGCGGCCCTCGTCGAGCAATGCGATCAGGGTCGTCCAGCTCGGCAGGCCGCAGATGAAGGAGCGGGTGCCGTCGACCGGGTCGAGGCTCCAGACGTAGCGGCCGGCGCCCGCTTTCTCGCCATATTCCTCGCCGGCGATGCCGTGGTCGGGCCAGGCCGCCTCGATCATCTCGCGCATGGCGCGTTCGCCCGCGCGGTCGGCCTCGGTCACCGGATCGAAATCGAGCGCGCCGGCCTTCCCTTCGACCGCGCAGCCAGCCGCCCAGCGCGTCATGGTCTCGCCGCGCGCCGCGTCGGCGAGGCGGTGGGCGAAGGCGAGAAACGGCGCGAGGTCCATCGCGATCCCGTGGCGGAAGCGGAGCAGAGCCGTCAACCGGCGGCGAGCAGCGCCCGCACCGCCTCGTCGCCGGGCGGCGGCTCGCGACGGAAGAAGAAGCGAAACGCGGCCCGCGCCTGGCCGACCAGCATGACGAGGCCGTCGACCGGTCTGCCACCGCCCGCGCGACCGGCGGCGAGGAACGGCGTTTCGAGCGGGTCG
>DASQKE010000301.1:0-2229 GCA_035630675.1 Allosphingosinicella sp. | reverse complement strand
GCGCGGATCAGGTCCGGGTAACGCTGGGCCAAGACGCCGCTGACGTAGAAGACCGCCGGGGTCTCGGCGCGGGCGAGCACGTCGAGCAGCCGCCAGGCGCCAACCTTGGGGCCGTATTCGGCCCAGGAGCGCGCCTGCAAGTCGAGCACGCCGCTGCGCAAAGGATTGCCCAACGGACCGATGCCGGGCGCCGCGTCGGCGTTCCAGCCTTCCAGCATCACGCTGACCGAGACGGCGAGCGTCGGGCCCGACGGCCATCCGCGGGGAAGGTGCCTCGTTTCCCTCACCATATCATCACCTCACGTTCGCGCGCGTTCCCTCCGCCCTGGCGGGGAGGCCGAGTCGGACGAAGGCCGAGCGGGCTGGGGGGCGACGGCGTAAAGCGCGGCGCGGAGGAGCAAATTGTAGAGCCGCTTGCGCTGCGCTCGGACCGTCGAGGGGGACACGCCGACCCCCACCCCTAACCCCTCCCCGCAAGGGGGAGGGGAATGCGAGCGGGCGCGATGAGGTCGGCGCCGATCTCGGCCAGGGAGGCGGTGCCGCTCAGGGTCATGGCGCGCACCAGCTCCGCTTGCAGATGGGCGAGCACGTCGTGCACGCCGTCCGCGCCGTTGACCGACAGGCCCCACAGCATCGGCCGGCCGATCAGCACGGCGCGCGCGCCGAGCGCCAGCGCCTTGAGGATGTCGGTGCCGCGCCGGATGCCGCCGTCCACATAGACCTCCGCATGACCACCGACCGCTCCGACGACCTCAGGCAGCGCGTCGGCGGTCGTCACGGTCGTGTCGAGATGGCGGCCGCCGTGATTAGATACGATCACGGCCTTGGCGCCAGCCTCGACGCAGCGCGCCGCGTCATCGCCGCGCAACACGCCCTTGACGAGCACGTCCATCGGCGAGCGCCGCGCCAGCCATTCGAGATCGCGGAACGTCGTCGGATAAGCGACGACGCCGCTGAAAGCGGGGTCGTAGGCCGTCCGCGCGATTGGCGCGCCGGGCAGGTTGACGTGGCGGATGGCGGGATCGGCCTCGACCGGCATACGCGCGGCGCGCGGGCTGTAGCCGGGGACGGGTGTGTCGACCGTGAGGGCGACGCCTGTGAAGCCGGCCGCAGCCAGACGGTCGATGAGGGCCTCCGTCACGTCCCGCTCCGGCGTCATGTACAGCTGGAACCATTGCGGCGCCTCGCGCCGCTCCGCCGCCACCTCCTCGATCGACACGGTCGAGTTGGTTGAGAGCACATAGGCCGCCCCGGCGCGCGCCGCGGCCCGTGCCGTCGCCCGCTCGCCCTCGGCATGGTAGAGGCGGTGCCGGCCGGTCGGCGCCAGCATGATCGGCATGCGCGCGGGCGCGCCGAGCAGCGTCAGCGCCGTGTCGATCGCGCGCACGTCGCGCAGGACGCGCGGGCGCAGACGCAGGCCGCGCCAGGCGGCGACGTTCTCGGCGACCGAGATCTCGTCGTCGGCCCCGCAGGCGCAGAACGCGAAGGCGCCCGGCGAGACGCGGCTCTGCGCCTCCTCCTCGAGCGCATCGAATGCGACGCTATCCATGATGTCGTCCAATTGCTTTCTGTCGGGCGCGGGCAAGCCTTGAGCGACGATCGAATATGGTGTCAATGCTCCCTCGTGAGCGGCGACTACGATTTCATCATCGTCGGCGGCGGGGCGGCGGGCTGCGTGCTCGCCAATCGCCTGTCGGCGGCGTCGCGGCATACGGTGCTGCTGCTCGAGGCGGGGCGCGACACGCCGCCGGGCGCCGAGCCGGCCGACGTGCTCGATGTCTATCCGACCTCGTATTACAACAAAGCCTATATGTGGCCGGGCTTGCGGGCGCATTGGCGCACGCGCGAGACCTCGCCGGCGATCACGCTTGACCAGGGCCGTATCATGGGTGGCGGCTCCTCCGTTATGGGCATGGTGGCCCTGCGTGGGACGCCCGAAGATTACGATGAGTGGGACGCGCTCGGCGCGCGCGGCTGGGCGTGGCGCGACGTGCTGCCTTACTTCTGCAAGCTCGAGACCGATCTCGACTGCGACGGCGCGCTGCACGGCCGTGATGGACCAATCCCGATTCGGCGCGTGCCGCGAGCGGACTGGACGCCGCTGGCGCGGGCCGGCCAAGCATATGCCGAGAGCGTGCAGCTGCCGACCATCGCTGACATGAACGGCGATTTCCGCGACGGCTACACATCCGTCCCGATGAGCAATACGCGCGAGCGGCGCGCCTCGGC
>DASQKE010000300.1:0-8738 GCA_035630675.1 Allosphingosinicella sp. | reverse complement strand
GCGCGCAGCTGGCGGCCGAGATTCGGTTCGTCCTCGACGATCAGAACCCGCATTCGTCTTTCCCTCCGCGTCTTTCTCGGCTCGATACGACCGAAACCAGTGCCCGGCGCGTTTGTTTCACACCGCCAACAATCCAGCGGCAGCCGGCGCCCGAGGGGCGCCCTCTAGCATATCGGCCGCCGGGAAACAGCCGCGCCGGTGCGGGCCTGCCCGGGGCGACACGCACTTTCACAAGGCGTCAAGGTTCTCTTGACGCACCATCGTCAACTACATATTGACTCATCGTCAAGACGCCCTTGACGGAAATGGAGCCGACAGTGAATCTTGAATTGGAGCAGGAGATCAGGGCCCGCGCGGGAAACCTCGCGCTCGCCTGGCACAACGAGCAGCGGGGCGAGTTCCGGGGCAGCGACGTGGATGAATATTCGGCGCTCGTCGCCGCGGCGCACGTCGCCGCCGACGAGAGCCGTCTCGCGCTCCACCGCTGGGTCGACGCCGGCCGGCGCGCCGGGCTCAGCTGGGCCGACATTGGTCGGCTGATCGGGACCAGCAAGCAGGCCGCCCAGCAACGCTTCGGCGGTGGGCAGGAGCGCGGGACCGGCCTCGACGGCGCGCAGGACGACAGCCTGATCGTCCGCAACGGTGCAACCGCGCTGAACGAGCTGCGGATCCTGGAGGAGGAGGGCCGTGCCGGCCGCGAGCTGATCGGCACGGGCCTGCTCACTCTGGCGTTTCGCCCGACCGACACGTGCTGGGAATATCAGCGCATTGTTTCACCCTTCGCGGCAACGGCGCGCGGTCCGATGGAGAAGGACGGCTGGACCTATGTGTCGAGCTGGTACCCCTTCCACTATTTCAAGCGGGAGATCCCTGAGCGCTGATCCCGGCAAGGGGACGGTCGCGGAAACTGTCCCCTTTCGACTAGGCCGCCATCCACTCGCGCACGCGCCGTTCCAGCACGGTCAGCGGCATCGCGCCGCCGAGCAGGACGTTGTCGTGGAAGGCCTTGATGTCGAAGCGCGCGCCCATCCGCCGCTCGGCCTCGCCGCGCAGCCCCGCGATCACGGTCTGGCCGATCTTGTAGGCGGTCGCCTGCCCGGGCCAGACGATGTAGCGCTCGATCTCGCGCACCGCCGAACCTTCGGGCTCCGCCGCATTGTCGACCATCCAGCGGATCGCCTGCTCGCGGGTCCATCTCTTGTGGTGGAGGCCGCTGTCGACCACCAGCCGGGTGGCGCGGAACAGATAGGATTGGAGATAGCCGATCCGCCCGAACGGATCGCCCTCATAGACGCCGAGTTCGTCCGCCACCCGCTCCGCATAGAGCGCCCATCCTTCCGAATAAGCCGGGAAGCCGCCGGTGCGGCGGTAGATCGGCAGTTCGCCCGCCTCGCGCGCGATCGAGATCTGGAAATGATGGCCGGGGACGCCCTCGTGCCAGGTCAAGGTCGGCAGGCCGAGCTTCGGCCATTCGTGGGTATCCTTGAGGTTGATATAATAGACGCCCGGCCGCGAATTATCGAGCGGCGCGCCCTGATAATAGCCGCCCGGCGCCCCCGCCTCTATGTCGACCGGCACGCGCCTGATCTCGAGCGCGGCGCGGGGCAGGGTGTTGAAGACGCGCGGCAGCAAAGGCGTGATCTCGGCGGTCTGCCGGTTCAACGAAGCGAGCAATTCGGCCCGGCCCGCGTCGCTGTTCGGGAAGAGGAAGCGCTCCTCGCGATTGAGCGCGTTGATCCGCTCGCCGACCGTGCCCCGCGTGTAACCCTGGCCGCGCAGCAAGGTGTCGAGCTGCGAATGGAGGTCGCGTACCTGGTCGAGGCCCATGGTGTGAACATCGTCGGGAGTCATCGTCGTCGTGTTGTTGGCCTTGAGCGCATAAGCGTAATAGCTCTCGCCGGCCGGCAGCTTCCAGACGCCGGCGTCGTTCGTCGCGCGCCGGCGGACCGTGCGCAAGGCCGCGATCTGCCGGTCGAGCGCCGCCGCGATCGGGCCTGAAACCAGGGCCGCGGCTCGCGCCTCATAATCGCCGCCGAGACTGGCCGCCGCCGCGCGCCGCGCCAGCGATCGCACCAGGGTCGTTTGCGCCGCTTGGGTGCCGCGCAGCCGCTCGACGTTCGCGATCGCCTTGTCGAGGATGAAGGCGGGCGCGACCACGCCGACCGACGCGTCGTGCTCGACCCGCTCGGTCTCCTGGCCGAGGTTGCGCGCGAACGCCTCGAGCCGCGAGAGATAGAAATCGGCGTCTTCGCGGGTGCGGACGGGATGCTGCGAATCGAGGAAGTCCGGCACCGAATAATAAGCGCCGCCGAGCTGGCTCACCGTATAGGGGGCGGGGCGGCCGCCGAAATTGCCGTAATGATAGCGCGTGCCCTCGGCGCCGAGCGCCTGGCGGAACATAGCGATGTCGTAATTGAGCTGGCCGGCATTGCTGAGCCCGCTACGTCCGAACTGCGAAAGCTGGCGGTGCCGCGCCGCCGCTTTCTCACGCTCGCGGGCAAGGCGCTCGCGCGAAGCATCGCCGAGCTGACCGCGCAAGAAAGAAAGCTCGCCCGTGTCGAGGCCGAGATTGGTCGCGAAGGTCGGGTTCTCGCGCAGATCTTCCTGGAACCAGGTCGAGAGCATGAAGTCGAGCGATCGGTCGCGATCGGTCGCGCTCTGTCGCGGCCCGCTGGTCGCGCATCCCGACGCGCCGAGAAAGCCAAGGGCGGCGGAGCTCAGGAGAAAGGTGCGGCGGTCGAACATGGCGAGTCTCTCCGATGAGGGATGGCCGCGGCGTTAGTCCGCGCGCGCAATGACGGCAACGCCGGGCTTCAGGCCTTGGCGTTCCTGCGGCGGGTCTCCCAGCCCTTCCTGGCGGAGGCGCTGCGGCTGGACGTTGTCGCGCCGCCCTTGCGCGCGGAAGCGTTCGTATCCTTCTTGCCGCGACCCGAGCCGGACTTGTTGCCCCCGCCCGAATCCGCGTTTACCGTAGCCCAAGCCCGGCTTTCGGCTTCCTTCTTGCCGACGCCGCGATCCTCATAGCCTTCCGCGATATGCTCGGCCTTGCGCTTCTGCTTGTCGGTATAACTGCCTTTGTCGCCCTGCGGCATGCCGGATCTCCCTTCCGGGGCGGCAACGAATATGCGCGGCAAAGGTTCGGCGAGTCGCCTCCTCAGACGGATCGCTCGCTCATCACGCCCAAGAGATTGCCTTCGCTGTCGCGGCAGACGCCGAGCGTGACCTCGGTGTCGCCGAGGCGGCCGATGACGTGCGGGGGCTGCTCGAAGACGACGCCCCTGGCGACCAGCGCGTCGTGCGTGGCGGCCGCGTCCTCAACGCCGTAATAGAGGATCGAGTTGCCGGCGGTCTCCGGCCCCTCGGGCTGGCTCAGCATCAGCCGCACCTCGCCGCACTGGAAGAAGGACAGGCCGGGCGGCGCATCGGCGATCCACTCGAGGCCGAGCACGTCGCGATAGAAGGTCTTCGCCCGCTCGAGGTCGCGGACCGCGACTGCGATCTGGGTAATCTTGGTGGGGGCGGTGTCGGTCATGCTTCTTCCTCCCTTGCGCTTTTCCGATTCGAGGCTAATAATTAGCATATGAAAATCATTAGTAAAGCTAACGAATGACGGATCGGCGGACGGAGGAGCTCGCGGCGCGGCTGCACTCGGCGGCGATCCGCCTGCTGCGCATGGTGCGGCGGCAGGACGATGCGAGCGGCCTCAGCGCGCCGCGGCTGTCGGCGCTGTCGGTGGTGGTGTTCGCGGGGCCGCTGTCGCTCGCCGAGCTGGCCGCTGAGGAGCAGGTTCGCGCACCGACCATGACGCGCATCGTCGAGGCGCTCGTCCAGGCCGGCCTGATCACCCGCGAGACCGACCCGCGCGACCGCCGCATGGTGCGCATCTCGGCGACCGACGCCGGCCGTTCCCTCCTCGACGCAGGCCGCCGCCGCCGCGTCCGCGCGATCACCGAGCGGCTCTCCCGCCTGGCCGAAAGCGAGCGCCGCGCCTTCGAACGCGGCGTCGAATTGCTCGAGCGCCTCACGCGATAGTCAGATCTGCTGGCGGCTCCGAGCAGCCGCTTCTCGACCGACACTCGCTGGAGCGACCCCGATCAGGCCCGGAGTTCGCCGAGCCCTCTGTCCGCGCCGCTGCTAAAGAATGAGATCGGCGGCCGCGAGGCTGTCGGTCATGACGATGATGTGAAGGTCGGCGACCCCGTCTCCGTTGACGTCGGCGAAAAGGTGAATGCTGCCGCGAGCGCCCTCGAAGCGCAGTTCGCCGGGGCTATTGCTGAAAGCGGCGCTGCCGATGAAGGTGAAGGTTTCGTTGGCGGGCGTCCCCCAGACGGCGTCGATCGCAGAGAGGTCGATCCGGTCCTCGCCCGAGCGGAAGTCGGTGATCACGTCCGGCACATATTTCTTGCCGTCCGAGCGATGCTGGTAACCATGGCTGTCGCGCAGGTCGGTGAAGACGAAGACATCCGCGCCGCCGCCGCCGCTCAGGCTGTCGATCCCGCGCCCGCCGGCGAGGCTGTCGCTGGCGCCGCCGCCTCGCAGCCGGTCGTTGCCCATTCCCCCCGACACGCCGCCGATGACAATTCCCTGCGCGCCGTCATAGTCGTCATTGCCCTGGCCGAGGTCGATCGCGCCGGTGACGCGGCCTTTATTCTCGAAACGATTGTCGCCATCGTCGAGCTTCACGGCGCCTTCGATGCGATCGAGATTTTGCACCGTCAGGCCGCGTCCGAGGCGGCTGTCGATCGCGATCGCGCCACGGATCAGGCCGTCGTTGATGAGGGTGGATCCCCAGGGACTGGCAATGAACTCGATCCCGGTCGTGGTGCCGCTCGCGCCGGCGGCAAGGTCGGCCGTGACGTCGCCGGTGTTCGTGAATTGCCTCAGGCCGCTGATCCGGACGGCCATGCTCCCATCACCGCCCAAAGCCGATATCGTGCCGTCGTTGAGGCCCGCGACGTCGTTCATGAGGACGACGCCGAAGGCGCGGCCGGAGGCGTTGGAAACGGCCGAGATCGTGCCGCGGTTGATCAGGATCATGTCGTCGTACCACGAGCCGCCGAGCGCGGCGCCGGTCGCGTAGCCGGCTTCGACCACGGCTTCGATCAGTCCTCCATTGGTGAGCGCGGCCCAACCGACCGTGTAGATGACATGGGCGTGGTCCGTGCCGCCCGCCGTCGCGCGCATCGTGCCGTGATTGTCGATCCGGGCGACGTTCCAGGCCATCACCACCTTGGCCCCGCCATTGCCGGGTCCGGAGCTCTCCATCAGCCCGTAATTGACGATGGAATGTTCGATGATTTGCGGCGCGAACAGCGGGTCGCCGCCGGTCGAACGCCAAATTTCGTACGACTCGACTGTCACCGTGTCCTGAGGATTGAAATAAGACCGTATCGTCGTCACCCCACTCAGCTCGACGCCCGGCACGGAGCCGACGAGAGGAGCCGCGGGTCCTGCCGCGATGGCATCGAGGCCGTTGGCGGGCGCGGAAGGGGACGTCGCGACGACGATGCTGCCGGGGCCGGCCACATAGACGGACTCGCCGCCGAGGTCGAAACGACGGAAGGCCGTGCCGCCGACACTGACTCCCGCCGCTTCCGCCCAGGCGCCGATCAGCTCGATCGCATCGGTCGCCGTCGTCAGGAACCGCAGGGCGTTCTCGCCGCTGAGACCGGCCGCGTCGCCGGCTCGCACGACCAGCCTTTGTTGTCCGCGTGTCTCGATCTCCTCGATATCCTTCACGCGTCCGCTCGCCCGCACGGCGGCGAGGTCGAGGCCGATCGCGCCCGTCGCAAGGACGAGGCGATCCACGCCGCCGCCGCCGTCGAGTGCGGCGAAGCTCAGATCTCCGGCGGTGATGACGTCGTCGCCGGGACCGGCATCCGCCCGGTCGCCACCGGCGAGAATGATCCGGTCGTCGCCATATTCACCGTAAATACCGTCATTGCCGGCGCCGCCGGCGACGGTGTCGTCGCCCAGGCCGCCGAGCAGCAAATCGTTGCCGCCGCCGCCATCCAGCCAGTCGGCGCCGCGTCCGCCGAGAACCTCTTCGTCGGCCGCCCCACCGAAAAAGCGGTCGTCGCCCCCTCCCAAATCGGCGATGCCGTCCAATATCCCGCCGACCGTGTCGACGAGATCGTCGCCCTCGCCCATCCTGACGTCACCGCGCACAAGGCCGCGATTGATCAGGCTGTCCGGCCCGAGCCGCGTGTCGATCAGGCCGTAAATCTCGCCGCCGGCGAGATTGTAAATCTCGTCGCTGGGCTGCTGCGGCGGCGAGAAGCCGTACTCGGAGTCGCTGCGATAGGCGATTTCGGCGCGGATGATCCCCGAATTCTCCACCCGTATTGTCGTGGCCGTCAGCGCCCCGGTGAGGATCGCGACAGAATCGTTGTTCGGATCGATCGCATGGGCTTCGATCCGGCCAGCATTGCGAATCTCGCCGCCGCGGGAAAAGATCACGGCCTTGGCGAAAAGGCCTTCGGCGAGAATCGCGGCGCCCGCGCGGTTTTCCAGATGTCCGCCATTGAACATGGCGACGCCGACCGCATCCCCGACCCCGCCGGCGGTCCCGGTCGGGGCATAGGCCGCGATCAGGCCGCTATTCTCGACCCAGACGTTGCGATCCCAGTGCACCACCCCTTGAGCGACGCCGTTGCCGATGGCGAAGATCTGCCCGCTATTGTCGACGAGGGAGCCTCCGGTGCCGACGCTGATGCCATAGGCGTTGCCGCTCGGCGCTTCGGAAACGATCAGGCCCGAATTCCGGACTTCGGGCACATAGAAGCCGCTGATCGCGCCGCCGATATTGCTCGGGGAGATATTCCAGATCCGGCCCGCATTGATGACCGAAGCGTAGTTGTGGTCGGCCCAGTACAGCGTCTGGAGCGACGAATAGATTCTGCTGCCGGCCGCCACCTGGCGGACCTCGCCCACCGCCAGCGCCTGCATCGAAAAAACGGTGTCGGCCCCGTCGCGCGCGCCGGGCAATGTGATGATCTGCGGCAACTACGATTCCCCGGCCCCGTCAGCGGGCGTCGTTGCAACCGCTATCCCCTTAAGATTAGAACGATTTCGACGCCGCGGCAAGCGACCGGCCTCGAGTCGGCGGCACCGCTCTTGCTGCGGTGCAGCATGATCGCTACAGGCTCGGGAACATATTCCCCGTACAGAAGAGTTATGCCTTCATGAGCCTGCGCAACGTGGCCATCATCGCGCACGTCGATCACGGCAAGACCACCCTGGTCGACCAGCTGTTCCGCCAGTCCGGCACCTTCCGCGACAACCAGCGCGTCGAGGAGCGGGCGATGGATTCGAACGACCTCGAAAAAGAGCGCGGCATCACCATCCTCGCCAAGTGCACGTCCGTCGAATGGGAGCATGACGGCGAGACCACGCATATCAACATCGTCGACACGCCCGGCCACGCCGATTTCGGCGCGGAGGTCGAGCGCATCTTGTCGATGGTCGACGGCGTCATCCTGCTCGTCGACGCCGCCGAAGGGCCGATGCCGCAGACCAAGTTCGTCACCGGCAAGGCGCTCGCTCTGGGCCTGAGGCCAATCGTCGTCGTCAACAAGATCGACCGCCCCGACGCGCGTCCCGCCGAAGTGCTCGACGAGTGTTTCGAGCTCTTCCTGAGCCTCGACGCCAGCGACGAGCAGCTCGATTTCCCGACCCTCTACGCGTCCGGCCGCGCCGGCTATGCCGGCCGCACCGACGATGTCCGCTCGGGCGATCTGACCGCGATGTTCGAGACCATCCTCGCCCACGTCCCCGCGCCCGGCCTCGATCCGGAAGGGCAGTTCGCGATGCTCGCCACCCTGCTCGACCGCGACCCGTTCCTCGGCCGCATCCTCACCGGCCGGATCGAGAGCGGCCGCCTCAACGTCAACACGATGATCAAGGCGATCGACGTGGACGGCAAGGTGGTCGAGGAAGGCCGCGCCACCAAGGTCTTCGCCTTCCGCGGCCTGGAGCGCGTGGCCGTCGAGACCGCCGAAGCGGGCGACATCGTCGCGATCGCCGGCCTCACCAAGGCGACCGTGTCCAACACCATCGCCGAGCCCTCGGTCACCGAGCCGCTCCACGCGCGCCCGATCGACCCGCCGACGCTGGCGATGAGCTTCGCCGTCAACGACAGCCCCTATGCCGGGCGCGACGGCGACAAGGTGCAGAGCCGCGTCATCCGCGACCGGCTCGAGCGCGAGGCCGAGACCAACGTCGCCATCCGCCTCACCGAAAGCCAGGAACGCGACGCGTTCGAAGTCGCCGGCCGCGGCGAGCTGCAGCTCGGCGTCCTCATCGAGACCATGCGGCGCGAAGGCTTCGAGCTGTCGATCAGCCGCCCCCGCGTGCTGTTCCAGGACGGCCCAGGCGGGCGGGAGGAGCCTTATGAGACCGTCGTCATCGACGTCGACGACGAGCATAGCGGCACGGTCGTCGAGAAGATGGCGCAGCGCAAGGGCGAGATGACCGACATGCGCCCCTCCGGCGGCGGCAAGACGCGTCTGACCTTCAGCGCGCCTTCGCGCGGCCTGATCGGCTACCATGGCGAGTTCCTGTCGGACACGCGCGGCACCGGCATCATGAACCGGCTGTTCGACCGCTACGGGCCGTACAAGGGCCCGATCCAGGGCCGGCAGAACGGCGTGCTGATCTCGATGGAGAAAGGCGAGGCCGTCGCTTATGCGCTCAACATGCTGGAGGAGCGCGGCATCCTCTTCATCTCGCCGGGCGAG
>DASQKE010000299.1:0-12770 GCA_035630675.1 Allosphingosinicella sp. | reverse complement strand
CGCCTCGAACACCAGGAATTTCGGCCAGAAGCCGAACAGAGGCGGGATGCCGGCAAGGCTGAGCATGAACACCGCCATCGCCACCGCGAGGCCGGGGCGGGTGCGCGACAGGCCGGCGAGGCTGTCGATCGCCTCGCTCTCCGGCCTGTCGCGGACGCGGCCGTGGCTGGCGCTGGCGATGGCATTCTTCATGTTCAGCCTCGCCGGCATCCCGCCTCTGTTCGGCTTCTGGCCGAAATTCCTGGTGTTCGAGGCGGCGGTCCGCGCCGACCTCACCTGGCTCGCCGCGGTGGCGATCGCCACCTCCGTGATCGGCGCCTTCTATTACATCAAGATCGTCAAGATCATGTATTTCGACGAGGCCGCCCCGGCCTATGAGCGCACCCGCGACCCGGTCGGCACCCTGCTCATCGCCGCCGCCGCATTGTTCGTCAGCCCCCTCGGCTATCTCGCAATTCCTGCCATGGAAATGCTGTCCCGAAACGCTGCGGGATCTTTGTTTTGACGAGAAGTCCATGGCGAAATCGCAATTGATCACCGAAGTCTCGTCGGTCCAGATCGAGGTTAAGGAAGGCGACAGGGTCGAGAAAGGGGGCCCGCTCGGCCGGTTCAGCTACGGAGGATCGGCAATGGCCCTGGTCTTCCAGCCGAGCGCGATCGACCGTTTCACCGTGCCGTACCGCCGGTCCGGGGGCGACCCGGACAGCGGTCCGCCGATCCGCGTCCGCCAGCAGATCGCCTTGGCCCGCACCTAGCCGCAAGCACCGCAAGAGACGGCCGCAAGCTGCCATTGCGAGTATCGATTTCGGACCTTAGGCAGGCGCCGTGTTCCAGACCGTCGAGGCGACCGGGTCCACCAATGACGACGTCGTCGCGCTCGCCCGCGACGGTGCGGCGGAAGGGCTGTGGCTGCGCGCCGACCGCCAGACCGGGGGCAAGGGGCGGCAGGGGAGGGAGTGGGAATCGCCTCCCGGGAACCTCTATGCGAGCACGCTCGTACGGCTGCGGCCCGGCGACCCGCCCGCTCCGACCTTGGCTTTGGTCGCCGCGGTCGCGCTGCACGAGACGGTCTGCGCCTTCGCCGGGGGCGTCGAGATCGCGATCAAATGGCCGAACGACCTCACCGCATTCGGCGCCAAGCTCTCGGGCATATTGCTCGAGCGGCTCGGCGACGAGATTGCAGTCGGGTTCGGCGTCAACCTCGCCGCGCATCCCGATGCGACGGCGCGGCCCGCGACCAGCCTCGCCGCGCTCGGCGCCGGCGCGCCCGATCCGGCGCAGTTTCTCGACGCGCTGGCCGGGAGCTTCGCGCGCTGGCTCGGCCGGTGGCGGAGCGAAGGCCTGACACCGATCCGCGCGGCCTGGCTCTCCGCAGCCCATCCGTCGGGCACGGCTTTGTCGACCCACACCGCCAGCGGCGGCTTGATCGAGGGCCTGTTCGACGGCCTCGACGAGAGCGGCGCGCTCCGCCTGCGGCTGGCCGACGGGGCGGTGCAGATCATTCACGCCGGGGACGTCTTCCTGATCTAGGCCCCTGTTCCGCGCACGACTTTCTGCTAAGCTGACGCAGGTTCATGGCGGTGGCGACGCTGGAAAGGAAATCATGGCGAGCGCAGCTCCGGAAGAAGACCGATCCGCGGATCTCGATCACGCGAGGTCGGTGGCCGAAAAGGCAGGAGCTCTTTACACGCGACCCCCCATTCCGGTCGTCGAAGTCGCCCGCCGTCACAAGGTGATCGTCGTCCCGGAAACGTTCAACCGCCTCAGCGAGAAGGTGGCAGGCATCTGTCAGTTCGACAGTTCCCGGATACATGTGAATGCCGCCGATCCTCCAGCCCGACAGTCGTACACCATTGCCCACGAGCTGGGACATTGGATGCTTCACCGTGCGCTCTTTCTGAAGAGGCCGGAACTTTACAGCTTCCTCCCGCGGGTGGAGGACCCCCCGCCGTCTGCGCTCGAGGACGAGGCTCGGCACTTTGCCGACCATCTTCTGGTTCCGCGGCGGCTGCTCGCTCCCGTCCGAAAGGCGCCGCCGGTCGATCTTGCACGTATCTTCGGCGTCCCGCTCGAAATCATCGAGCGGCGGCTCGAGAATGGCTGATACGGCGCCAGGCGCAAGCGGCAACCCGAGCACGGCGGAGGTGCTCGAAGCACTTTCCGACGGCCCGGCTCCCGATGTCAGCTTGCCGCCGCAGCTGATCGAATCCGACATCGATCGGCAAAGGAGCTACGCTCATCTGGTCGGCCTGCAGCAGCACTATAGCCACAAGTCACAATGGTCCTATTTCCTGATGGCTATGATGCTGGGGATGATCGGCTTTCAGTCTTTCCTCTTGTTCAAGGTCGGGGCTGCTCAATGGACCTTCGCCGAGTATGACTGGCTTCTCCCCGCGCTGCTCGTGCAGAATCTCGCTCAGATTGCGGGCCTCTGTGTGATCGTTGTCCAAGCACTGTTCAAGGACGTGCAAAGCTGATTGCGGAAGCCTGGGCGCGACAGCAACGTCGGCGACAGGAAATGACCGCCCGGACTTGCCATCACCCAATTTTCAGGAGCTAGGTCACCGCCATGCTGCTCGCCATCGATGCAGGGAATACCAATATCGTCTTCGCCTTGCTCGAGGACGGGGTGATCCGCGCGCGCTGGCGGATCGCGACCGATCCGCGGCGGACCGCGGATCAATATGCGGTGTGGCTGCACCAGCTCCTCGAGCTCGAAGGCTATGCGCGCGATGCGGTCGATGCGGTGATCATCGGGACGGTGGTGCCGCGCGCGACCCACAATCTCGAGGTGCTCGCCGGCAAATATTTCGGGGTTGAGCCGCTGATCGCGGGGCAGGGCGCCGCGGAATGGGGGATCGAGCTCGATGTCGCCGATCCGCGCACGGTCGGCGCGGACCGCGTTCTTAACGCGATCGCAGCCCATGCCCTCCACGAGGGCGATCTCATCGTCATCGATTTCGGGACCGCGACGACCTTCGACGTGGTCGATTTCTCGGGAGCCTATAAGGGCGGCATCATCGCGCCGGGGATCAACCTCTCTCTCGACGCTCTGGTCGCCGCCGCGGCGAAGCTGCCGCGGATCGCGATCGAGGCGCCGACGACCGACACCGTCATCGGGCGCACAACCGAGGACCAGATGCATATCGGCATTTACTGGGGCTATGTCGCGATGATCGAGGGGCTGGTCGCGCGGCTCAAGGCGGAGATCGGGCGGCCGGTGACGATCGTCTCGACTGGCGGGCTGGCGATCCTGTTCGACGAGCACAGCGCGATCTTCGACGCGATCGAGCCCGATCTGACCATCCAGGGGCTGGGATTGCTTTGGAAGCGGAGTTCCTCTCCATCTTGAGATGGGAAGGCTCTACAAAGGAACGACATGAAACCCGGCGACGAACTCCTCTTCCTCGCGCTCGGCGGCTCGGGCGAGATCGGCATGAACGTCAATCTCTACGGCTGCGAAGGCAAATGGATCATGGTCGATCTCGGCATGACCTTCGCCGATCCGGCCTATCCCGGCGTCGAGCTGGTGCTGCCCGATCTGTCCTTCATCGAAGAACGGCGCGGCGATCTGCTCGGCATCGTCCTCACCCACGGCCATGAGGACCATATCGGCGCCATTCCCTATCTCGCCGCCGATCTCGGCGTGCCGCTCTATGCGACCCCGTTCACCGCCGGCCTGATCGCGGGCAAGCTCGAGGAGGAGGGGCTGCTCGACGAGGTCAGGCTCGAGGTCGTCGAGATGGAAGGCGAGTTCCGACTCGGTCCGTTCGGCTTGCGCTACGTGCCGCTCGCCCACTCGATTCCAGAGGGCAATGCGCTCCTCATTTCAACGCCTTACGGGCGAGTCTTCCATACCGGAGACTGGAAGCTCGACGAGGCGCCGCAGCTCGGCGATCCCTCGACCGAGGCGGAGCTGCGCGTGATCGGCGACTCGGGCGTGCTCGCTCTGGTCTGCGATTCGACCAACGTCTTCCAGGAGCATGCCTCTGGCTCCGAGGCGACGGTGCGCGAAGGGCTCGACACGGTCGTCGCGGAAGCGGAGGGCCGCGTGCTCGTCACCACCTTCGCCTCCAACGCCGCGCGTCTCAAGACGCTCGGCCATGTCGCGCAGGACACAGGACGGCAGGTCTGCGTCGCCGGCCGCTCGCTCGACCGCATCCTGCGGGTTGCCAAGAGCGTCGGCTATCTCACTGATTTTCCTGAGACGATCGACTTCGAGACGGCGATGAAGCTGCCGCGGCGCGAGGTCATGATCATCGCCACCGGCGGCCAGGGCGAGGCGCGCGCCGCGCTTGCCCGGATCGCCTTCGACCAGCACAAGCTCTCGCTCGACAAGGACGACCTCGTCGTCTTTTCGTCCAAGCAGATCCCGGGCAACGAGATCGCGATCGGCCGCATCCAGAACATGCTCGCCGAAAAGGGCGTGTGCATGATCACCGACCGCCAGGCGCCGGTCCACGTCTCGGGCCATCCCGGCCGGCCCGAGCTTGCCGCGATGTACGACTGGATCCGGCCCGATACGATCGTCCCGGTCCACGGCGAGATGCGCCATCTGATGGAGCATGCCCGCTTCGCCCGCAGCCGCGGCGTGCCGCACGGCATCGTCCAGACCAATGGCGACCTCGTCCGTCTCGCGCCAAACGGCCCGGAGAAAATCGGCGAGGAGCGGGTGGGGCGGCTGATCCTCGACGGCGACGTCATCCTCAATGCCGGCGGATCGACGATGAACGAGCGGCGCAAAATCTCGCTCGCCGGCATCATCTCGGTCGCGGTCGCGCTCGATGGCGCCGACCGGCCGCTGGCCCAGGCGCAGATCGCCATGCAGGGCATTCCGGTCGAGGAGGACCGCGAGGCGTTCCTCGCGGAGGCTTGCGCGGCGGCGACTGCGGCGGCGCGCAAGAATTCCGGCAATGAGGACAAGCTCAAGGAGGGGGTGCGCCTCGCGGTCCGCCGCTGCGCAACCGAATGGACGGGCAAGAAGCCGGTGGTCGACGTGCTGATCGTCCGCACCTGACATGCACCCGGTCTCGGCCGCCGCCCTCTATCTCCTGTTCTGGACGATGTGCCTCTTCCTCGTCCTCCCGTTCGGCGTGCGCACCGACGAGGAAGCCGGCGTCCAGCGCATGCCCGGCCATGCGGAAAGCGCGCCGCACGGCTTCCGCTTCGGCCGCGTCGCGCTCAGGGCGACGATCCTCTCGGCTTTGCTGTTCGCCTTGTTCTACGCCAATTGGATCTACGGGTGGGTCGGCGTCGACACGCTCGACTGGGCGCCGCGGCGTCAGGGTTAGCCGGTCAGCTCCGCAGGCGCTCGATCGCCTGGGCCAGCGCCACGTAGAGCTTGCCCATGTCGGACGAGAGCAAGGCGATCGAGAGCGGCGAGCCGTCGCGGTCGGCGAGCACGCGGCGCAGCATCCCCTCGAAATCGTGGATGTAGCGATTGACCTGCTCGCGGAACTCCGGCTCCTCCTCGTAATGGCGCAGGATCTCGCGCGCCTCGCCGCTGTCCAGCAGGCGCACCGCGCGGCGGGTGAAGACGCCGCGATCGCCCTTCAGATAGGCCGCCCAGGCGGTGTCGGTGACGTCGTTGGAAAGGATCTTCGTGACGTCGATCGCGGTCGAGTTGAGCGATTCGATCAGCAGGGCGACGCGGCGGCTGAGGCTCTCGGCGTCCTTCTCTTCGCGATCGCGGCGCTCGTCGTCGATCCGCGCCTCGATCGCCGCGGCGGTCTCGCCCATGGTGACGAGCTGGCGGGTCAGGCGCTCCGACGCGCGCCGCGCCGCCGCGACTGCCGCGTCCGACATCACGCCGAGCTGACTTAGTTTCTCCTGGACGGGCTCGGTCACCGCCTCGCTGATCGCGTCGCGGCTCGCTTCGCTCAGGGCAGCGAGGCTCTCGGGAATGACGGCGCCGATCGCCTCGCGGGCGTGGTTGGCGGCCTGGTTCGCGGCCTCGCGGACCCGCACCAAGGCGTCGATCAGCTCGGGCGCCGTGCCGGAGATCAGCCGCTGCGCCTCGCTGTCGGCCTCGCCGGCGAAGGCGCCGAGCGAGCGCACATGCTCTTCGGTCCTGGCGACCGATTCGGCGATCGTCGCGAGCAATGCGCCGAGCTCCTCCTGCTGGCGCCGGACCGAGCCTTCGCCCTCGGCGAGACTGGCCGCCGCGGCGCCGGCGGCGGCCTGCACGGTCTCGACCGCGGGCAGGATCGCGCGGGCCGCGTCGCCGGTGCGGGCGGCATGCTCCTCGACCGCGTTCAGCGCCGCCGGAACGTCGCCGGTCAGCTGCGCCGAGATGGCGGCGATGGTCTGGGCGAGCGCCTGTGTCCGTTCGACGCTGAGGCCGGTGGCCTCGTGGCCCTCGCGGACCTCGGCATGGAGCGCGGTCAGCGCCGCGCCGACCTCTCCCATCGCGCCGGTGAGGCGCCCGGCGTTGAATTCGCCGGTCTCGCGAAGCTGGGCGAAGCGGCCGTCGAGCGCTTCGAGCTCGCGCGCGACACCCTCGAGCAGCGCCCGGCTCGCCTGCTCCTGGCCGGCCAGCGCTCCGGACAGCGCCTCGAGCCTGCTGCCGGCGGCATAGACGTTTTCGGCGAGCGCGCGCGCCGCCTCGACCGAAGGAGCGATCGACTCGGCCGCCGCGCGGGTCGAGCCCGCCTGCGTTTCGATCTTGCCGAGCGCGTCGGGGATTTCGATCCGGAGCTGGGTCGAGAGGCCGTCGAGCGCCTCATTGATCTCGCGGGTCCGGGCCGACAGCGCGCCGGCATGGGCCTCGCCCTCGCCGAGCTCGGTGTGGAGCCGCTCGACCGAGCCGCGCACCGCCTCCATCGACGAGGACAGGCGCTGGTGGCTCTCTCCGCCGCTGCGGTCCAATTCGGCGAAGCGGGTTTCGAGCTCGCCGAGCTCGCGCGAGAGGCCGGTGACCAGAGCGTGGCTGGCGGCGTCCTGCGCGGCCAGCGTCGCCGCCAGCGCCTCGAGCCGGCCGCCGACAAGCTCGAGCCGTTCCCCCAACCGCCGGCTCGCCTCCGCGCCCGCTTCCTCGAAGGCGGCTCGGCTCTGCTCGATGCCGGCGAGCATCGCCTGGCTTTGGGTTTCGAGGCCGGCACGGGTCGCCTCGACCGCCTCCGACGCCCGGGCCAGCGCCGCGTCGACGGTCGCTCCGAGCGCGCCCGACGCCTGCTCGATCCGCTCGCTGGCGCTGCCGGCGCTGCTTTCGATGCGGGCGACATGGGCGCCGAGCCGCTGGGCGGCGCCGCCGACCGTCTCGTCCGCCTCGCGGCCGCGCGCGGCGAGCGCCGCCAGCTGTCCTTCGAGCGCGCCGGCCTGCTCGTGCGCGCCGAGCCCGGCGTCGCGCATCGCCGCCGCTACCGCGCGCGCCTGCTCCTCGGCGCGGGGGAGGTCGTGGAGCAAGACGCCGATATCGACGCGGGCATTTTCCGCAGCCGCCTCGAGCGCGTGCGAGCGCCGGTCGAGCTCGGCGCTCTGCCGGGCGAGATAATGGGTGACCCGGCCGAGCCGGTCCGAGGCCTCGTCGCCCAGCGACATCAGCCGTGCCGCCTCGTCGGTGAGCCGCGCCTCGTTCTCGTCGAGCCGGCTAGCGACGACCGCCAGCACGCCTTCGAGCGCGGCGCTTTCCCGGCGCATCTCGGCGACGGCGCGGGTGAAGCGCTCGCTCTCCCGCCGCGAGGTGCGGCCGAACATCGTCCAGACGATTGCGAGCAGGATCAGCGGGACGGAGAGCGTGGCGATCCAGCTCACCATCGCCTGCAGGGTCGGCGCCACGCCCGATTCGCGAATCGCCCAGCCCGCCGCGCCCAGCCAGCCCAAAGTGAGCAGGATCAGCAGGACGGCGAGCAAGGTCTTGCCGAGCGAGCGTGGCGGCCGAGCCTCGGCCGCAGGCTCCGCGAACGGCTCGGGCTCGTCGGGCGCGCCGATGAAATCGTCGTAATGGACGCTGCCGTCCCTGCGGATCGCGAAGGCCGGCCCCTCGTCCGGCTGCGCTTCGGCGCGCTCTGCCCCCATGCTCATGGACATTGTTTACCATGTTTCGCAGGCCATGAAAGCGCCGCCGGGCGCACCCCGTGAAACGCCGCGTTAACGGCCTTCGGTTATCCGCAGTCCATGGCCTACGATCCCGGAGCCCTCAACGCCTCGCTTGCCGCCGCCGTCGGCGCCGATCCGCTGCTGATGGCGGAGCTGCGCGGAGCCTTCGTCGAGAGCGCCGCGCGCCAGCTCGATCTGATGGGCCGCGCCCGTTGCGACGCCAATTGGACCAACGCCGCCTCGCGGCTCAAGAGCGTCGCGGCGAGCTTCGGCGCTCTCGGCCTGCTCGCTCTCGCCGACGAAGCGCTCGACGGCGCGCCCGGCGATCCGGTCGTCCAGCGCAAGATCGCCGCCGCGATCGAGGATTTCGCCGGCGGCTGACGCTCGCCGCGCGGCTCGCTCAGCGAGTGATCCACTCGCTCGCCAGCAAGGCGAAATAATCGTCGTCGATCCACTCGCCGTTGCACCAGAAGCTCTCGCGGAAATGGCCCTCCTGGCGGAAACCGAGCGAGCGCAGCACCGCCTTGGAGGCTTCATTGGGCGTGGCGACGAGGCCGACGAAGCGGTGGATGCGGTGCGCCGCGATCAGATAGTCGATCAATACGCCGGCGGCTTCCTTCGCATAGCCCTGGCGGTGGAAGGCGGGCAGGATGCGGTAGCCGATCTCGACCTGGCGCTCGCCCGGCACTTCGAAGCCGACGCCGAGATCGCCGATCAGTGCGCCGTCGTCGCGCCGCTCGACGATGAACTGGTACCAGGGGCCGCCGGGCCCCGAGTCGCCCGGCCGCTTGACCTGCATGTCCGCGATCATCTGCGTCAGAAAGCCGCGCTTGTCCTCGCGGTCGGGGGTCCAGCGGCTCATCTCCGGGTCCGACCAGCTGAAGACGAGCGGCTCCAGATCCTCGGGCTGCGCGCGGCGCAGGATCAGGCGCTCGCTCTCAGCGAAGATCTCGGCGCCCTCCATCAGCCCTTGAACCGGGCCGCTTCGCCGGAGCCGCCCGTCGCATCGCCCTCGCTGTAGCTGTGGGCGCCCGCGCCGGCGAGGCGGCCTCCCTGGACGATCAGATATTCGTCGCGGATCGGCCGACCTTCGAGCCAGCATTCGAGGATTTCGCGCACGCCCGCGGCGTAGCGCGCCTGGGCCGAGAGCGAGGTGCCCGATATGTGCGGCGTCATGCCGTGGTGCGGCATCGTCCGCCAGACATGGTCCTGGGGCGCCGGTTGCGGGAACCAGACGTCGCCCGCATAGCCGGCGAGCCGGCCGCTCTCGAGCGCCCGCGCCACCGCGTCGCGGTCGCAGATCTTGCCCCGCGCGGTGTTCACCAGATAGGCGCCGCGCTTCATCCGCGCGATCATCGCCTCGTCGAACAGATTCTCGGTCTCGGGATGGAGCGGGCAATTGATCGTGACGACGTCGCACAGCGGCAGCATGTCCTCGACCCGGTCGTGCCAGATGAGGCCGAGCTCGCTTTCCACATCGGCGGGCAGCCGGTGGCGGTCGTGATAATGAAGGTGGACATCGAACGACTTCAGCCGCCGGAGCACGGCGAGCCCGATCCGGCCGGCGGCGACGGTGCCGACATGCATTCCCTCGAGATCGTAGGAGCGCGCCGCGCAATCGGCGATGTTCCAGCCGCCGCGGCGCACCCAATCGTGCGACGGGAGATAGTTGCGGACCAGGGAGAGGATCATCATCACGACATGCTCGGCAACGCTGATCGAGTTGCAATAGGTCACTTCGGCGACGGTGATGCCGCGGTCGATCGCCGCCTGGAGGTCCACATGGTCCGAGCCGATGCCGGCGGTGATCGCCACGCGTAGCTTCGGCGCCCGGGCGATCCGCTCTTCGGTCAGATAGGCCGGCCAGAAGGGCTGGGAGATGACGATCTCGGCATCGGCCAGCTCGCGCTCGAACGCGCAATCGTCGCCGTCCTTGTCGGCGGTGACGACGAGCGTGTGGCCGAGCCGCTCGAGATAGGGCCTGAGCCCGAGCTCGCCCGAGACGCTGCCGAGCAAGGTGCCGGGCTCGAAGTCGATCGCTTCGGGAGAGGGGAGGGTCTGGCCGTCCGGATAGCCGCCGAGCGCGGGCAGGCCGTCGCGGGGGTATGAGCTCGGGTACCCGTTGACCGGATCGGCGTAGAGTACGCAAAGGACCTTGGCCATCTTGCCCTCCTATTGTTTCAATTGTCGTAGCTTGCGCCCGACCTCTTCGATCGGATGGGAAGCGGCGGCTGCACGGCTCGCGCCGAGACGGGGATAGCCCGCCTCGGCGTCGGCGATCAGCTCCTTGACGAAGCTGCCGCTCTTCACCTCGCGCAGGATCCGCCGCATCTCGGTGCGCGTATCGGCGTCGACGATGCGCCGGCCGCCCTTCAGTGCCCCGAACTCGGCGGTGTTGGAGATCGCCTCGCGCATGCCTGCGATGCCGCGTTCGTAGATCAGGTCCGCGATCAGCTTCACCTCGGTAAGGCATTCGAAATATGCGATTTCCGGAGAGAAGCCGGCCTCGACCAAGGTCTCGAAGCCGGCATGGATGAGTTCGGGGATCGCGCCCCAGAGCACCGCCTGCTCGTTGAACAGGTCGGCCTCGCATTCCTCGGCGAAGCTGGTCTTGAGGATGCCGACCCGCCCGCTGCCGATCGCGGCGGCGTAGGACAGAGCGAGCGCCTCCGCTTCCCCACTGGCATCACGGGCAACGGCGAACAAGGCGATCAGGCCGCTTCCCTTGAGGAAGTCGGCCCGAAGCGCGGTCCCCGGCCCCTTGGGCGCGACCAGGAAGACGTCCAGGTCCTGCCGCGGCTCGATCAGCCCGAAATGGATGTTGAGCCCGTGCGCGAAGGACAGAGCGGCGCCCGTGCGAAGGTTCGGCGCGATCTCGTCCGCATAGATGCGCGCCTGGTCCTCGTCGGTGGCGAGCATGACCGCGAGGTCTGCTTCGTGCGCGGCCTCGGCTGCCGTCATGACGTCGAACCCGTCGTCTGCGGCGCGGGCGCGGCTGTCCGAGGCTTGGGGAAGGGCGATTGTGACGGAAACGCCGCTGTCGCGCAGGTTCAGCGCCTGGGCGCGGCCCTGATTGCCGTAGCCGATCACCGCCACCCGCCGGCCGCGGATCAGCGCCGGATCGGCATCCTCATTACGATAGACGCGCATCGAAATCGGCTAGGGCATTTGCGAGGCCCCGTCCATCGAGCGGCGCCTCGAAGCGCGGCCAGGCGGCAGGAGGCTGTCGGCGGAACCAGGTATATTGGCGCTTGGCATATTGGCGGGTGGCGATGCGGCCCTGTTCGAGCGCCTCGTCGCGGGTCAGCTCCCCTCGCAGATGAGCCCAGATCTCCGCGACACCGATCGCCCTCATCACCGGCAGGGCCGGGTCGAGTCCTCGCGCAACGAGTGAGCGAACCTCGTCAAAGCCTTCATCTGTCATCATTTTCTCGAAGCGCTCGTCGCAGCGTGCAGAAAGCCAGTCGCGTGGCGGCAGCAGGATCAGCGGGACGACCCGAACGTGGCCTCCGATGCCGCCGCGCCTTTCTTCCTGCCACGAAGCGAGCGTCCGCCCGGTCGAGAGGATCACCTCGAGCGCGCGCGCCACCCGAATCGTGTCGCCCGCCCGGAGCCGCCCCGCGGCAGCCGGATCCTCGCGAACGAGCGCATCATAGGCATCCTTCACCGGCAAGCCCCGGACTTTTGCACGCACGTCAGCGTCGATCGCCGGCACCGGCGCGATGCCGTCGAGCAGTGTGCGGAGGTAGAGGCCGGTCCCACCGGCCAGAATCGGCAGTCGCGCCGCCGCGTGGGCCGCCTCGATCTCCAGCCGTGCGTCGGCGGCCCAGTCGGCCGCCGAGCAGGGCTCGGCGCCGTCGCGATAGCCGTAGAGGCGATGCTCCGCATGCGCTTCCTCCGCGGGCGAGGGGCGGGCGGTGACGATCCTGAGGTCGCGATAGACCTGGGCGCTGTCGGCGTTGACGACGACGCCGCCGTGCCGCTCGGCGAGCGCGAGCGCCAGCGCCGACTTGCCGCTCGCCGTCGGCCCTGCGATGACCGCCAGCGGCGGCAGAGAAGGCTTCATGTTCATCGCGACCCTGATAGCAGCGGATCGGCTCTCGAAGGACGACGTTTTCGCGGTCGCCGACCTCATCGAGGACGCCGGCATGCGGGCGCATGCCTGGCATTGGCTCGATGAGGGGAGCGCCGCCGACATCTCCTGCAAGGCCTTCGCCCACGAAGGCCCTCGAATCCGCGCCGCGATCGAGGGCAAGCGACCCGGCGTCGACGTGGTGGTGCAGCGCGAGGATCAGCCCCGCCGCCGCCGCCTTCTCGTCGCCGACATGGATTCGACGATGATCAATGTCGAATGCATCGACGAGCTCGCCGATTATGCGGGGATCAAGGCGGAGATCGCAGCGATCACCGAGCGGGCGATGAGCGGCGACATCGATTTCGCGACCGCGCTGAGGGAGCGGGTCGCGCTTCTCAAAGGGCTCGACGAAGCCGCGATTGCGCGCTGCCTCGACGAGAGGGTAGGGATCACCCCCGGCGCGATCCCCCTCGTCCGCACGATGAAGCGCGAAGGGGCCCGCACCGTGCTCGTCTCGGGCGGCTTCACCGCCTTTGCGGACGAAGTGGGCCGCGCCATCGGCTTCGATGCGGTGGTCGCGAACGAGCTTCACATCGAAAACGGGAAGCTCACCGGCACGGTGGGGCCGGCGATCGTCGGAGCCCAGGGGAAACGCGAC
>DASQKE010000298.1:0-3943 GCA_035630675.1 Allosphingosinicella sp. | reverse complement strand
CCCCTTCTAGCGCGGACAATTCCCAGTCCTGAACCGCATTTACTGCGCGGGGCGGCGAGCGCTGACGAACTATTGCGCGCCGTTCTCCGCCGCGTTCCCCACCGCCGCGGCATCGTCGCCCTCGGCCGCGTTCGATTCTTCCTCGGGGACGAGGCTGTCGGGGGAGGTGTCGACGAGGTCGGCATTGTTGAGATCCTGGCTCTCGGCCAGCGCGTTGAGCCGCTCGCGTTCGTCGGCGCTGAGGCCGTCGGTGCCGCGATCGTCGCCGCAGGCGGCGACTGCGGCCAGCGCCGCGGCGCAGGCGGCGAGCTTCACGAAGGTCTTCATCGGCGGTCCTCCTCGAGCGGCGTTCGCTCCAGACTAGCCGATCCCGCGCAAAGAAAAAGGGCCGCGCGTTGCCGCGCGGCCCCCGTTCAGCCGAGCTGCAGCGCAGCTTAGCGCGTGGCGTTGCCGATCGCGTTGCCGGCGTCGTCGGCGGCGTTGCCGACCGTATTGGCGGCGTCCGAGCCGGTGTTGACGACGACGTCGAGCGCGTTCGCAGCGGCATTCTCGGCGTCGGTCGCGTTGCCGACGTCGCTGGAGGCCTCTTCGGTGGTCTCCGACTCGTTGGCGGCGCTGTTGTTGGCCTCGGTGTCGGACTGGCAGGCGGCGAGGCCGAGGGTCGCGACGGCGACCAGGGCGAGAGCGATCTTCTTCACGGCATGTTCCTTCAAAAGGTTGCGAGGAGAACCGATTGCAAGCGCTGGGCGAGGTGCCGAAGGTTCCCGTTCCGGCGTTCCAGCGATTGCAGGATATGCCAGCCTCAACCTAATGTCTACTGGTTTAGTCAACAATTCGTCGCATTGGGGAAAAGGCATTGGCTGTTGACGGATATAAAGATATCTTTATGTCCGCATATATGTCGCCCGCCTCGGAAATCTTCCGTTCGCTCGCCGATCCGACCCGGCTGCGGATCCTGACGCTGCTGCGCGCCATGGAGCTGTCCGTGGGCGAGCTCGCGCAGGTGCTCGGCCAGAGCCAGCCGCGCGTGTCGCGACACGTCCGCATCCTGATCGAATGCGGCCTCGCCGAGCGGCGCAAGGAAGGGAGCTGGGTGTTCCTCAGCCTCGGCGGCCGCGCGCGGGTCGAGCCGTTGTTCGATCTCCTCGACCGCTGGGCCGGGGTCGACGGCGAGGATCCCTGGGCGATCGCCGATGCCGCCCGGCTGGCCGCGGTCCGCGCCGACCGGGCGGCGGCGGCGGAGCGCTATTTCGCGGCCCATGCCAAGGACTGGGACGAGATAAGGTCGCTCCACATCGCCGAATCGGAGGTCGAGGCCGCGATCGCGCGGGCGCTTGCGGGCCGTCCGGTCGGCCGCCTGATCGACATCGGCACCGGCACCGGCCGGATGATCGAATTGTTCGGCCGCGACGCCGTCCATTCCCTCGGCGTCGACCGCTCGCCCGAAATGCTGCGCCTCGCCCGGGTCAAGCTGGCGCAGGCGGGCCTCGAGGCGGAGCTGCGCCAGGGCGACATGTACGCGCTCGCGCTGCCGGCGGGTTCGGCGGACACGGTGATCATTCACCAGGTGCTTCATTACGCGCAGCAGCCCGCTGCCGCGGTTTTGGAGGCCGCACGCCTTCTCGCGTCGCGCGGCCGCCTCCTGATCGTTGACTTTGCGGCGCACGAGCGGGAAGAGCTGAGGATCCGCGACGCCCACGCCCGGCTCGGCTTCGCCGACGAATCGGTGCTCGCTTTTCTCCAGGAAGCGGGGCTCGAGGGCCGGGTCGTCGAGCGGCTCGAGGGCGGCGAGCTCACCGTCACGATCTGGGCGGGCGAGCGTCCCGAAGCCCGGCTGAAGGTAGTCGCATGAGCGCGATGATCGGCCACCGCCGCGAGCCCTTGTTCGCCGACGTCGCCGGCGACGTCCAGGTCTCGTTCGAATTCTTTCCGCCCAAGACGGAGAAAATGGAGCAGACCTTGTGGGAGAGCGTGAAGACGCTCGAGCCCTTGGCCCCGCGCTTCGTCTCGGTCACCTACGGCGCCGGCGGCTCGACCCGCGAGCGCACGCACAACACGGTGGCGCGTATCCAGCAGGAGACGTCGCTCCACGCCGCCGCCCATCTGACCTGCGTGGAGGCGAGCCGGGACGAGATCGATGCTGTGGCCCGTGCTTATTGGGAAGCCGGCATCCGCCACGTCGTCGCCTTGCGTGGCGATCCGCCCGATCCCGCCCGCGGGTTCGTCGCCCGGCCGGACGGCTATGCCAACGCCGCCGAGCTCGTCGCCGGCCTCAAGCGGGTGGCGCCGTTCGAGATCTCGGTCGCAGCCTACCCCGAAATCCACCCCGATTCGCCGACCAAGACGGCCGATCTCGACAATCTCAGGCGCAAAATCGACGCCGGCGCCGACCGCGCCATCACCCAATTCTTCTTTTCGCCCGAGGCCTTCTTCCGCTTCCGCGACGAAGCGGCGGCCGCCGGCATAAATGCCGAGCTCGTGCCCGGCATATTGCCGGTCTCGAACGTCGCGCAGACCCGCAAGTTCGCGGCCTCGTGCGGCGCCACGATCCCGGGCTGGATGGACGCCTTGTTCGAGGGGCTCGACGACCTCCCGGCGGCGCGCCAGCTCGTCGCGGCGACGGTCGCCGCCGAGCTTTGCGGCCAGCTCTATGCCGGCGGCGTCCGCCACTTCCATTTCTACACGTTGAACCGGGCCGAGCTCGCTTATGCGATCTGCCACCTGCTCGGACTCCGGCCGAAGGATCATGCCAGTGAACGTCGCCCAGCAGCTTAGGGACGCCGCCGCGCGCCGCATCCTCGTCAAGGACGGCGCCTACGGGACGCAGATCCAGGCGCGCAGACTGCAGGAGCCCGATTATCGCGGCGCCTACGACCTCGAGCGCGACCAGAAGGGCAATAACGATCTCCTGAACCTGACCCGCCCCGATCTCGTGCGCGACATCGCGCGCAGCTTCGCCGACGCGGGCGCCGACATCCTCGCCACCAACAGCTTCAACGCCACGAGGATCAGCCAGGCCGATTACGGCGCCGAGCATCTCGTTCGCGAGATCAATAAAGCGGCGGCGCGGATCATCGCCGAAGTCGCCGACGCCGAGGCCCAGAAGGACGGCCGCAAGCGCTTCGTCGCCGGCGCGCTCGGCCCGACCAACAAGACGCTGTCGCTGTCGCCCAACGTCAACGATCCGGGTTATCGCGAGGTGGATTTCGACACTCTCTCCGACGTCTATGTCGAGCAGATCGAGGGGCTGGTCGAGGGCGGCGCCGAGATCGTGCTGATCGAAACGGTGTTCGATACGCTGAACGCCAAGGCGGCGATCCACGCCGCCCATCGCGTCGACCGCGACCTGCCGATCATGCTGTCGATGACGATCACCGACCTTTCGGGGCGCAATTTGTCGGGCCATTCGATCGAGGCCTTCTGGGCGTCGGTGCGGCATGCGCGGCCACTATCGATCGGGCTCAACTGCTCGTTCGGCGCTTCGCAGCTCCGCTCCCACGTCGCCGCTCTCTCCGGCATCGCCGACACCCTGATCATGGCCTATCCGAACGCCGGCCTGCCCAACGAGCTCGGCGACTATGACGAGGGCGCCGAGGCCACCGCGGCGCAGGTCCGCGTGTGGTGCGAGCAGGGCATCGTCAACATCGTCGGCGGCTGCTGCGGCACCACCCCGGCGCACATTGCCGCCATCGCCCGCACCGTCGTCGATTTCCCGCCTCGGGCGATTCCGTCACGCCAGACCCGAACCCTCCTCGCCGGGATCGAACCGATGACTTTGGCAGCCTGAGACATGATGGACCCCGCTAGGGCTGAGCTTGTCGAAGCCCGCCCCACCACCGCGAACGACCGCCTTTCGACAGGCTCAGGGCTAGCGGATGGTAGACCGCAGACGTCCGCGACGTTCGTCAATATCGGCGAGCGGACCAACGTCACCGGCTCGGCG
>DASQKE010000297.1:0-5017 GCA_035630675.1 Allosphingosinicella sp. | reverse complement strand
CGGCCGGCTGCCGGTTGAACTGTTGTTAGCACTCATCGTGGACGAGTGCCAACGCCCTCCATTTAGGAGCTATTCATCCTGCGTCAAGGGTTCGGGCGGGCCGATCGGCCGGCCGCGCGCCTCCGGAAATGCCGCTCATTTACAGCCGCTCGGCGCTCGTCTAGCCCCACGCCGAGGGCAGCGGAGAAACGACGTGGCGCGCAAGATCTGGAAAGTGCTGGTCGGCATCAAGGACGGGCTCGTCCTGCTCCTGCTGCTCGTCTTCTTCGGCCTGCTGTTCGCGGGCCTCTCCGCCAGCCCCTATGGCGACAGCGCACCCGAGGGCGCCTTGCTGGTCGAGCTCTCCGGCCCGATCGTCGAGCAGCCGACCGAGCAGGGCGCCACCGACATCCTCACCGGCGGCGCGATCAGCGAGCATCGCGCGCGGGACCTCATCCACGCGCTCGACGCCGCCGCCGGCGACGACCGCATACGCGCGGTCGCGCTCGACCTCGATCTGCTGGTCGGCGGCGGCCAGACCACGATCGGCGACGTCGCCGACGCGATCGAACGGGTGAAAAGGGCGCGAAAGCCGGTGCTCGCCTACGCGACGGGCTATAGCGACGACGCCTACCAGCTCGCCTCGCACGCGAGCGAGGTGTGGCTGAACCCGCTCGGCGCGGTGCTCGTCGCCGGCCGCGGCGGAAGCAACCTTTATTATGCCGGCCTGCTCGAGCGGCTCGGAGTCACCGCCAACGTCTATCGGGTCGGCACCTACAAGTCGGCGGTCGAGCCCTATACGCGCAGCGACATGTCGCCCGAGGCGCGCGAGGCCTCGCAGGCGCTCGCCGACGCGCTCTGGCAGGACTGGCTGCAGGACGTGTCGCGCGCCCGCCCGGGCGCCCAGATCGCCGCTTATGCCGGGGCGACGGCCGACCGGATCGCAGCCGCCAACGGCGACATGGCCCGCGCCGCGCGCGACGCAGGCCTGGTCGACCGGATCGGCGACCGCATCGAATTCGGCCGCCGCCTCGCCGCTCTGGTCGGCACCGACGAGGAGGAAGTGCCCGGCAGCTTCCGCACCGTCCAGCTCGACGCCTGGCTCGCCGACAACCCGCCGGCGCCCGGCGGCGGCCGCATCGGCGTGATCACGGTCGCGGGGGAGATCGTCGATGGCGAGGGCGGCGGCGGCAGCGCCGGCTCGCAGAGCTTCGTCGAGACGCTCGAAGCGGGCCTGCGCGAGCAGGATCTCGCCGCCTTGGTCGTGCGCGTCGATTCGCCCGGCGGCTCGGTGACGGCCTCCGAACAGATCCGGCGCGCCATCCAGTCGGTCCGCGAGCGCAGGATCCCGGTCGTCGTCTCGTTCGGCTCGGTCGCGGCGAGCGGCGGCTATTGGATCGCGACCGCGGGCGACACCATCTTCGCCGAGCCGTCGACCATCACCGGCTCGATCGGCGTGTTCGGCATCCTGCCGAGCTTCGAAGGCTCGCTCCAGCGGCTCGGCATCGGCGCCGACGGCGTGCGCACCACGCCGCTTTCGGGCGAGCCCGATCTGCTGCGCGGCCCGGGCCCGGAGATGGACCGGCTGCTGCAGCTCGGCGTCGAAGGCACCTACCGCCGCTTCCTCGGCCTCGTCTCGCGGGCGCGCAACATCCCGGTCGAGCGCGTGAACGAGATCGGCCAGGGCCGGGTCTGGGCGGGCGGCATCGCCCGCCAGCTCGGCCTCGTGGACCGCTTCGGCTCGCTCGACGACGCAATCAACGAAGCCGCGCGCCGGGCCAATCTCGATCGCGCCGACGCCGGCGTGGTCTGGCTCGAGAAGGAGCCGGACTTCTGGCAGCAATTCCTGCGCAGCATGGCCGGGAGCGCCGGGGCGCCGGCCGGCGGGCGCGACGCGTTCAGCCGGCTCGCGCGGCGGCCCGAGGCCCTGCTCGCCCGCGCGATCGACGAAGCCGAGAGGCTGGTCTCGGGCCCGGCGCTGCAGGCGCGCTGCCTCGAATGCCCGCCGGCGCCGCGCGCCGAGCGGCGCCAGTCGGTTCCCTTCGCGCGCCGGATGCTGGCGCTCGCCGGCATGTGATCCACCGCCTCGCCACGCCGGACGATGCCGCCGCGATCGCGGCGATCTACGCGCCCTACGTGACCGACACCTTCGTCTCGTTCGAGGCGGAGGCGCCGGACCAAGCGGAGATGCGGCGCCGGATCGAGAGCGGCGGCGCGCTCCACCCCTGGCTGGTGGCCGAAGCGGACGGCCGCATCGCCGGTTTCGCCTCGGCCTCGCCCTTCCGCCCGCGCGCCGCTTACCGTTTCGCGGTCGAGACCTCGGTCTATCTCGATCCGGCGCAGCACGGCCGCGGCCTCGGCCGGTCTTTGTACGAACGCCTGCTCGGCCTGCTCGAACGGCAGGGCTTCGCCCAGGCGATCGGCGCGATCAGCCTGCCCAACGAGGCGAGCGTCCGCCTCCACGAGGCGCTCGGCTTCGCCCGGGCCGGCGTCTACAGACAAGTCGGCTGGAAATGCGGCCGCTGGCTCGATGTCGGCCTCTGGCAGCGCCCGCTCGCGCCGGCGACAGTGCCGCCGACCGAGCCGAAGCCCTTCGCGGAAGTGTGGGAGCCTTAGTCCGCGACTGTCGGCGCCGCGACCCGCCCTTCGACAGCCTCAGGGCTAGCGGCTGAGTAAGATCCCCCCGCTAGGGCTGAGCCTGTCGAAGCCCGGATTGCAGAACGCGGCCTTAGTCTTGCCTCAGCACCGCGGTCCAATCGAGCGGACCGGTAGCGAAGCGCCGGCGCAGGCGCTCGAGCGAGACGCGATTGCCCTCGCGGAAGAAGCCGAGGAGCTGGCGCCCCGCCTCGGTGTCGGCAAAACCTGCGCCGGTGAGGCGGACGCGGGTGCGGGTCTCGCCGAGCGGCTCCAGCTCGAACGCGCTGGTGACCGCGGCAAAAGTGTCGAAGTTGGGGAAGCCCGCGGGGGCGCGGATGGTGCGGAACAGGAGCAGGCGCTCGGGGACGGCGGCGAGGATGCGCTGGCGGATGGTCGAGGGATCGCCCGGTTGCGCGGTCGGCGTGTAGCTGGTCTCGATCACGTCCGGCTCCGGCGCCCAGGCAACCGGCACCGCCCAGGTGCGCCAGCCCTCGGCGGTGGAGATCGCGCGCCAGACGTCGGCCGGAGGCGCGTCGACGATGCTCTCGTGGGTGAGGTTGTGGCGGCCGTCGCCGCCGCGCGTCGTCGCCACCGCGACCGGCGCGTCGACTCGCGCGTAGCGGACGGTTCGGTTCATCGACGGCGCCTGCGGCGAGGCGGTCGCCGCGAGATAGGCGTCGCCGTCGCGCCGCCAGTGGGTGGAGAGGGTGATGCGGCGGCCCTGCGGGTCGGTGTAGGTTTCGTCGCCGAAGTCGAGCCGGCCGGCGGCGGGGCGCATCGTGCCGCGGCTGACCCCGCCCGACGAGTTCCAGTAGGTGTAGGTGACGATTCCGGCGCGGCCGTCCCAGCTGTAGAGCGTCTCGCCGCGATAGGCGCGCGCGCCGCCGGTCACTTCGTGGCGGTCGCGGACATGCTGGCCGCCATAGACGCTCTCGAAGCAATGCATGTCCTGCTCGCCGCCGGGAAATTGGCCGCGCCAGCAATGGCCGACGAGGAAGGCGAGCGGCTCCAGCCCCTGGCGGAGCGCCGGCGCGGGCGCGGCGGGAGCGGCCTGGAGGGCGGCGGCGATCAGGAATGACAGCATCGGGGCCACTTTCTCTTAGCCGAGCAGGCCGAGGATCAGGCCGAACAAGGTGAACTGGACGCTGTGATAGCCGGCGTTGATCAGCCAGTAGGAGACCGTCCGGCGCTCGAACAAATAGCTGATCCCGAACGACGCCCCGACCCAGAACACACCGGCAGCCGCGCCCGCCGCGACCGACGGCCACAGACCCATGTCGCGCCCGAGGAACATGGCGAAGACGGCGGCGGCGGCGAGGCTCAGCAGGAAGGCGAGCCCGAAGGTCAAAGCCATGTTGGCACCGGCCAGATCCTCGCTCGAGAGGCCGGCCCCGCGCTGCCACGCCTTGGCGAACAGCAAGGGCGAGTACCACAGTCCGCCCAGGATCATCGAGCTCAGGCCGCACAGCAATACGGCGAGCCAGTTCACGTCCGGCATATCATTCCCTCCCCTCGCTTACGCACCGACGGTTTCGCGCACCGTCAGCGCTTCGAAATAGGTGCGCAGCTGCGCCACCGCGCGGTCGAAGAATGCGACGTCGCGATAGGTGCGCGCCTGCATCACCGCGCCCTCCATCACGGTCAGGACGAACTCCGCCGCCGCCTGGAGGTCGAGCGCGCGCGGCAGCCGTCCCTTCGCCTGCTCGAGGCAATCGCGGATCGCCGCCGTCCAGCCGTCGAAATTCTGCACCATCCGCTCGCGCACCACCGGGTCGGGCTCGTGCAGCTCGAGCGCGAGGCTGCCGATCGGACAGCCGTAGCTGCAGTCGGTGTCGACGATCAGCTGGCGGTACTTGGCGAGCAAAGCGAAGATGCGCTCGATCGGGTCGTCGATTCCGGCCCAGGCAGGCTCGAGCAGCATCGGCCCGATGCCGTCGCGATAGCTTTCGAGCACCGCGACGAGCAGGTCCTGCTTGCCCGGAAAATAATGATAGAGGCTGCCGGAATTGACTTGCGATCGGCTCAATATGTCGGCGATCGAGGTCGAGCCGTAGCCCTTGAGCCAGAACAGCTCCATCGCCGCCTCGACGATCCTCGCCCGTGTGTCGCGTCCCGGAGCCATCATCGACGCATTGTTGATTGAACGTTCAATCAAGTCAAGCGGATTGGGCAATTATATACTTGACGTAGGGACTTTCAGCGGTGCATGATTCGCAGGGACAGGCCGGTGCTACTTCTTGTTTCTCTGATCCCGCGCTTGGCGGCGCTGAGCTGCCTTGCGTGCCCTCTTGGCTTGTCGAGCCAACTCCTGAGATGATCGAGGCTGGTGCCCGGGTGCTCCTTTTTGCTTCCCTCTCCCCTGAGACTTGCTGTGGGGAGAGAGGGTTGGCGACCGACGTTT
>DASQKE010000296.1:0-10220 GCA_035630675.1 Allosphingosinicella sp. | reverse complement strand
GACGATGCCGATAGCCGCGCCATGGCCGGCACCGCTCCGCGAGGCATAGGCCATGAACTTTTCCGGATCGAAATTCATGCCGCCAGCCGTCCGGCGGTCTCGCGGATCAAAGCGATCATGTTGGGGATGCCCTGGGTGCGGTTGGAGCTGAGCTGCCTGGACAGGTCGAAGCGGGCCAGCTCGCCCTCGATCTCCTGGGCCAGGATCTCGGCCGGGGTCCGGTCCTGCACGGCGAGCAGGATGAGCGCGACGATTCCCTTGGTGATCGCGGCATTGCTGTCGGCGAGGAAATGGAGCCGGCCGTCGGCCAGGCGGGTCGGATAGACCCAGACCGAGGCCGAGCAGCCGCGCACCAGGGTGGCGTCCGTCTTCAACGCATCCGGCATCGGCTCCAGGTCGCGGCCGAGATCGATCAGCAGCCGGTAGCGCTCGTCGGCGTCCAGCAGCTCGTAATCGTCGTAAACCTGGTCGAGAGACTGGAAAGCCATGGCCTCCCTTAAGCGTATCGGCGGCGGCGGCGCTAGCGGTCGCGGAGGCGTTCGATCTCGCGCTCGAGGCTGCTTTCCTTGTCCACCGCGATCCGCTCGAGCACGGCGAGGCGCTCTTTGAGCTCGCTCACCTCGGCGCGGAGCCGGTCCGCCTCGGGGCTCGCCGCATTCTTCTCGCGCTCGTGGCGGTGCTTCATCCGCACCATGATCACGTTGGCGATCATCGTCACGACGACGATCGCCACCACCATTTCGAACGGTCCCATCGCGGCTTCTCCTCGGCGCGTTCAGCGGGCGTCGCGCAGCCGCTCGATTTCCTCGGCGACGTCGATGCCCTTGTCGGTCGCGATCCGCTCCAGGACGCGTACGCGCTGCTCGAGACGCTCAGTCTGCGCCGCATAGCGCTCCCTTTTCTCGACCGCGTCGCGCTGCAGCGCCTCGATCGCTTTTTCCTTGAGGCCGATCCACTGCTTCATCACGCCCGCCAGGATCGCGACGATCGGGATCAGCACCCATATCCAGCTAGCCATTTCAATCTCCCCCTGGTTCAGTTGAGCGGCTTGTCGCGAAGCTGCTCGATCTCGTCGGCGACGTCGATGCCCCTGTCGGTGGCGATCCGCTCCAGCACTCGCACCCTCTGCTCCAGCCGCTCGGTGTGGGCGGCATATTGCGCCGCTTTCTCCGCGGTCATCCGCGCCTCCAGCTCCATCCTCTTTTCGCGGTGATCGAGCATCCGGCGGATCAGCGGCTGGCCGAAGATCAGCACGCAGGGAAGCCCGATGACGATGAAGACAACCAGAACCTTGGCGAGATCGTGCATGCCGTGCGCTCCTCAGTTCTTCGGCAGGCGCAGGGCGTCGATTTCCTGCGTCAGCCGGTGGCTGTCGTCGGTGACGATGCGCTCGACGTTGGCCAGCCGGTCCTTGACCGAGCCCAGTTCGGCGCGGAGCTGCGCGTTTTCGCCGGAGAGCAATTTGATGCGCTCCATCGCCTCGTCGCTGTTCTTCGGATAGATCGCCTTGCCCCAGCTGTTCTCGAGCGGATAGCCGTGCTTGATCCGGAGCCAGGTGGTGAAGATCCAGCCGCCGATTGCCAGTATCGCGATGATGCCGACCAAAGGTGCGGCCTGTCCGAACGTCAAGTCCATGCCTTCATACTCCCCTTGCTTGCGCGCCGCTCAGCGCAATTCTTCGATTTTCCGTGCGGTCCGCTCGGCGGGATCCGTGGCGATCCTTTCGAGCACGACGATTCGTTCTTCCATCTGGCCGATCTGGGAAATCAGCCGGGCATTCTCGCTGGTGAGCAGCTCGATCCTGCGGGTCGCCTCAGGGCTGTCTTCCTTGTGGGTCACCCCCGACCACTCATTTTCCACCGCATAGCCATGCTTCGCGCGGATCCAGCTGCTGACCAGCCAACCGAACGTGCTGATCGCGATGATTGCCAAGACGAATTCAGGACCTTGCCACGTCATCTCTTCACCCCTTTTTCCGCTCAGCGCAGTCTTTCGATTTCCCGCGCGGTGCGCTCGGCCGGATCGGTCGCGATCCGCTCGAGCACGGCGGTGCGCTGCTCGAGCCGCTCGACGGTGCGCCGCAGCACCTCGTTCTCATGGGCGAGGCGGGCATTCTCGCGGGCGTCCTCGACTCCCGATCCGCAGTCGAGCGGCCGGGCCAGTCGCTTGCCCTGCTTGTAGTGGAGGATCGAAACGATCACCCAGGCGGTCGCGAGGATCGAGATGATCGGAATGAGCTCGCCGAAATCCATGTCCATTCCCCCTTGTGGGCGCGCCTAGCGCAGGTTCTCGATCTCGCGCGACAGGCGGCCGTGCGAGCTGGTGACATAGGCCTCGACGTCGGCGAGGCGGCGGTCGATGTCGCGGATGCGGGAGCGCACCAGCCGGGCGGTGCGGCGCGGATTGGTCCGCACGCCCTGCCAGAACTTGGCGTCCTCCTTGGTGTCGAAGCTGAGCTCGGTCGGCTTTACCGGCGCCATCCAGGCGGTCACGAAATAGGCGATCAGCCCGGCCCCGGAACCCAGGACGGTGAGCAGCAGGATGCCGATCCGGACCAGGGTGACGTCGACGCCGGTATAATCCGAGACCCCGGCGCAGACTCCGAGCCACTTGGCGTTCTTCTTGTCGAGATAGAATTTGGTGCGGCTCGGTCCGTCCATCACAGCCTCCCGCCCGGCAGATTGGAGCGCTCGCGGGCGAGGCCGGCGCGGGCGCCGCGATCCTCGATGCTGAGCTCCACCGGGTCGCAGGCGACCTGGCGCCAGTTCGGATTCTCGGCCTGCATGATGCGCTCGATCGTGCACATGCGCTCGTCGAGCCGGCGGGCGACCTCGTGCAGCTCGTCGAGGAGGCTCTCGTCCTCGCGGGTCAGGGTCGCCGCAGTCTTCCAGCGCGTGATGTAGTGGAAGATCAGCCACGGCAGGCCGATGAACAGGATCGGGACGACGATCAGAGGGATCAGAATCTCGGGGCCGTTCATGGGATCAGCCCTCCTCGCCGGTGGGGGCGTTGCTGCGCTTCGCCTTCAGGGCGGCCAGCTCGGCATCGACCTTCTCCGAGCTGCGGAGCTCGGAAATCTCCTCCTCGAGCGTCTTGCCGGGCGCGCCGAGGCTGAGCGCGTCGGCTCGGCCCTCGGCGAGATCGGCGCGGCGCTCGAGCACGTCGAAGCGCGAGAAGGCCTCGTCGACCTTGGTGCCGGCATACATTTCGCGCAGCTTGATCCGGTTCTGCGCGCTTTCGAGCCGGTTCATGATCGCGCTCTGGCGGGCGCGGGCCTCGCGCAGCTTGGTCTGGAGCTTGGCGATGTCGCCCTCCGAAGCGCGCAGCGCGTCGTCGAGCACGGAAATCTCGGCGCGAAGCTGATCGGACATGTCGCCCGCCTTCTGCTTCTCGACCAAAGCCGCCTTGGCGAGATCCTCGCGGTCCTTGGAGAGGGCGAGCTCGGCCTTTTCGGTCCAGCTCTCCTGGAGCGATTCGAGCTTGGCGATCTGGCGGCGCATCTCCTTCTGGTCGGCGATGGTCCGGGCGGCGGAGGCGCGGACTTCGACCAACGTCTCCTCCATCTCCATGATGATCATCCGGATCATCTTGGCCGGGTCCTCGGCCTTGTCGAGAAGGTCGGTGACGTTGGCGGCGATGATGTCGCGCGTCCTGGAAAAAATACCCATCGGGAGGAGCTCCTGCAGTGAGAACGCTGTCGTGTTCGATCTTGGCGTGTTCGATCTTGGCGCTTCGTCGGCCCGCCGCGCAAGAGGCGCAAGGGCGAGCCCAGAAAGAGCGGGGAGGGGCGGCATCGGCGGGATCGGCGTCACCGACCCTCCGTCAGCCGCGCCCTTGCCGCCCTTATCAGCCATTGCCGGTCTCGCCGGTATCGGCCGAAGCATAAGCCACGGCGCCGACGGCGGCGGCCGCAGCGTGGCCGTCGACCGCGGCGCCGACTGCGACGGTGGTCAGCATCAGCGAGCAAGCCGCAGCGGCGATCCTGGTGAAATTGGTGAACATTCTTGCCTCCCTCGAAATCCTGTCGACCCACCGATGCGGCGGGGTTGCCGAAAGCGTTACAAACCTTGTGCCAAGTGCCGGAAATGGCGGAAATCTGAGGAAAACAGGCCGGCAAGCCATGCACTTGGGCGGACAGGGGTTGCCAAATGGTGGGAAATAGTCCCAATTCGTGGCGTGGAACGTAACACCCATCTGGTCGGCCAGTCCTCGGCCTTTCTCGACGCGATCGAGCGCGCCAGCCGCGCCGCGCCGCTCGACCGGCCGGTGTTGGTGATCGGCGAGCGCGGCACCGGCAAGGAGCTGGTCGCCGAGCGCCTCCACCATCTCGGCTCGCGCTGGGATGGGCCGCTGGTGGTGATGAATTGCGCCGCGCTGCCGGAGACCCTGATCGAGGCCGAATTGTTCGGCCACGAGGCCGGCTCCTTCACCGGCGCCAGCAAGTCGCGCGCCGGGCGCTTCGAGGAAGCGGATGGCGGCACCTTGTTTCTCGACGAACTGGCGACCCTGTCGTCGGGCGCGCAGGACCGGCTGCTGCGCGCCGTCGAATATGGCGAAATCACCCGCATCGGCGCCTCCAAGCCGATCATCGTCGACGTCCGCATCGTCGCCGCGACCAACGAGCATCTCCCGCGGCTCGTCGAGGAAGGCCGCTTCCGCGCCGATCTGCTCGACCGGCTGTGCTTTGAAGTCATCACCTTGCCGCCGCTGCGCAACCGCGACAGCGACATTCCGGTCCTCGCCGACCATTTCGCCCGCCGTATGGCGCTCGAGCTCGAATGGGACCGCTGGCCCGGCTTCAGCGAGGCGGCGATGGAGAGGATGCTGGCCTATCCCTGGCCCGGCAACGTCCGCGAGCTCAGGAACGTCGTTGAGCGTGCCGTTTATCGCTGGGAGGATGCGAGCCGGCCGATCGACACCGTCCAGTTCGATCCTTTCGAATCGCCGTGGCGGGTGATCCCTACCGAGGACAAGCGCCCAGCCGAAACGCTGCCGGCCCTGACCGTGCCGGCCAATGCGCCGGCCGTTCTCGCATCCCGGTTCGATCCGGAAGGCTGCGCCGACTTCCGGGTCGCGGTCGCCGAATATGAGAAGGCGATTCTCGCCGCCGCGCTCGAGAAATGCCGCTGGAACCAGCGCGCGGCGGCCGCGGCGCTGCAGCTCAGCTACGACCAGCTCCGCCACGCTCTGCGACGCCACGAGCTGCAATAGGCGCGGCAATTCGTCGAAGACCTGCGCGCTCCGTCGAAGACGCGTCGCGTTGCAGGCGAATTTGCGCTATGGAGGCTCCATCAGGAGGTAGCGCGCCATGACCGTTCGTACCGCCCTTGTCCTCACTGCCGCCTTGGGAGCCGCCGCGCTCGCCGCAGCTTCGGCCGCCGCATCGGTCTCGGTGCTCGGCGGCAGCGCCGCCCGCCAATGCTTCCAGGCCGCCGAGTCGCCGATGTCGCCCTCGACCGAGACGCTCGACGTCTGCGACCTCGCCATCACGGCCGAGCCCCTCACCGACCGCGATCTCGTCGCGACCTATATCAATCGCGGCATCTTGCGCGTCCGCGTCGGCCGCACTGGCGACGGCATCGCCGACTTCAACCGCGCCATCGAGCGCGATCCGACCGTCGCCGAGGCCTGGTTCAACCGCGGCGTCGCCTTGATGCGCTTGGGCAGCCCGGAAGAGGCGATGCCCTCGTTCGAGGGCGCGGTCGAGCGTTCGACCAACCGCCCGGCGCTGGCTTATTTCGGCCGTGCCGTTGCCAACGAGGCGCTTGGCAACATGCGCGCCGCTTATGCGGACTATCGCCGCGCAAGCGAGCTCGACCCCGACTGGGACCGCCCGCGCAGCGAGCTGCGGCGATTTCAGGTGCGCTTGCCGGGCGTCGTGAATTAGAAAGGGGGACAGTTACTTTCACGCGGCAGCGCCTCCGGCATGGCCGCCAGCGCGTGAAAGTAACTGTCCCCATGCGCCTTCTCCGTGGGAACCGGCAGCGCCCGCGCGCTTTGACAGTGCGCGCGCCCATGCCGCGCATCCGCTTCCCCAAGGAGTCGCTGCGATGGCCTTCCGCCTCCCCGATCTGCCCTTTCCGATCGACGCGCTCGCGCCGCACATGTCGGCGGAAACGCTCGAGCTCCACCACGGCAAGCACCACAAGGCCTATGTGGATAAGGTCAATGAGATGCTGTCCGAGAAGGGCCTCGGGGGGGCAGCGCTCAGCCGCGTGATCAGGGAGGCGAAGGAGCGGAACGACGCGCCTCTGTTCAACAACGCCGCCCAGATCTGGAACCACGCTTTCTTCTGGCAGTGCCTGGCGCCGGCCGAGGGCCAGCGGCCGGCCGGCCGGCTCGCCGCCTTGATCGAGGACTCGTTCGGGACGAACGAGGCGATGCTGGAGGCGCTCCAAGAGGAGGCGGCCGGCCATTTTTCCAACGGCTGGGCTTGGCTGGTGCTCGACGGCGGGCGGCTGCGCATCGCCTCGCTCCACGACGCCGATACGCCCGTGGTTCACGGCGGCATGAAACCTCTGCTCACGCTCGATGTCTGGGAGCATGCTTATTATGTCGATTATCGCAATCGCCGGCCGGATTATGCGGCGGCGGTGCTGGCCAACATCATCCACTGGGAGTTCGTCGCGCGGAACCTCGACGGCGAAGGGGTGAGCCGCGCGGACCAGGAGGGGTGAAGGGAAGGGACAGTCACTTTCAGGAGACCACGCCTCCGATTTGAGCGCCGAAGCGCGAAAGTGACTGTCCCCCCGCGCTACGTCTTCAGCCGGTAGCCTGTCCTGAACATCCACCAGACGATGGCGAGGCAGGCAAAGAGGAAGCCCAAGGTCGCGCCGAGGCTGATCCAGACGCCGATATCCTCGGTGCCGTAGAAGCTCCATCGAAAGCCCTCGATCAGATAGACGACCGGGTTGAAGTGGGTGATCGTCTGCCAGGGCTCGGGCAGCATCGTCACCGAGTAGAAGGCGCCGCCGAGGAAGGTGAGCGGGGTCACGATCAGCATCGGAATGAACTGGATCTGCTCGAAATTCTGGCCCCAGATGCCGATGATGAAGCCGAACAGGCAGAAGGTCACCGCGATCAGCACCAGAAAGGCGATCATCCACCCCGGATGATCGATGCGGATCGGCACGAACAAAGCGGCGGTGGCGAGGATGATGAGGCCGAGCACGATCGATTTGGTCGCCGCGGCGCCGACATAACCGATCACCGTCTCGAACGGCGAGATCGGCGCCGACAGCAATTCGTAGATCGTGCCGGTGAACTTGGGGAAGAAGATGCCGAAGCTCGCGTTGAAGATGCTCTGGGTGAACAATGAGAGCATGATCAGCCCCGGCACGATGAACGCGCCGTAGGGTACGCCGCCGGTCGCCTCCGCCGTGATGTTGCCGCCGATCGCCGCGCCGAACACGACGAAATAGAGCGAGGTGGTGATGACCGGCGTCACCAGGCTCTGCCAGAGGGTGCGCAGCGCCCGCGCCATCTCGAATCGGTAGATCGCCCAGACGCCGTAGACGTTCATCCCGCATTTCCCTGATGGACCAGGCTCACGAAGATATCTTCGAGCGAGCTCTGGCGCGTGTTCAAATCCTTGAAGCCGATGCCGAGGTCGCTCAGCTGCCGCAGCAAAGAGGGGACGCCCGTGCGCTCGGCATTGGCGTCGAACACATAGAGCAGCTCATGGCCGTCCGCCTTGAGGGTCAGATTCCATTCGGCGAGCTCGCCAGGAATGGCGTCCATCACCTCCGAAAGGTTGAGGGTGAGCTCCTTCTTGCCGAGCTTTTTCATCAGCGCGGCCTTCTCCTCGACCACGATCAGCTCGCCCTTGCTGATCACGCCCACTCGGTCGGCCATCTCCTCGGCCTCCTCGATATAATGGGTGGTGAGGATGATGGTGACGCCGGTGTCGCGAAGGTCGCGGACGAGCTGCCACATGTCGCGGCGCAGCTCGACGTCGACGCCGGCGGTGGGCTCGTCGAGGAACAGGATTTCGGGCTCGTGGCTCAGCGCCTTGGCGATCATCACCCGGCGCTTCATGCCGCCCGACAGCTCCATGATCTTCGACTTGCGCTTGTCCCACAGCGACAGGTCCTTCAGCACTTTCTCGACAAAAGCGGGGGAGGGCGGGCAGCCGAACAGGCCGCGGCTGAAATTGACCGTCGCCCAGACCGTCTCGAACGCATCGGTATGGAGCTCCTGCGGGACGAGGCCGATCTTCTGCCGCGCCGCGCGATATTCGCGCAGGTGGTCGTGGCCGTCGACCGACACCGTCCCGCCGCTCGGCGTCACGATCCCGCAGACAATGCTGATCAAAGTCGTCTTGCCGGCGCCGTTCGGGCCGAGCAGCGCGAAGATCTCGCCCTTGGCGATGTCGAGGTCGACGCTCTTCAGCGCCTCGTGGCCGCCTTTGTAGGTCTTGGAGAGACCCGCGATCGAAATGACGGGATGGGTCATTGCGTCGGCGGCGCCGTCACGTCCTTCGCCGGCTCCTCGATCTGGAAGCCGTGGCGAAGCAGCATCGGGATGTTGGCGAGTGCAAAGAGGAAGGCCGCGACGGTGAATCCCCAGACTTTCACCGTCAGCCAGGTGTCGAACGAGACAGTGGCGCGCAACACCTCGTTGGCGACGGCCATGGCCAGGAAGAACAAGGCCCAGTTGCGCGAGATGTTGCGCCAGCCCTTTTCGTCGAGCCCGGGGAAGATCGGGCCGAAGACATATTTGAGCAGCGCCTTGCCGGCGGCGAGGCCGGCGAGGAGCACGGTCGCGAAGCCGGCATAGATGAGCGTCGGCTTGACCTGGATGAAGGCGGGGTCGCGAAAATAGATGGTGAGGCCGCCGAATCCGACCACGAGGACCGCCGAGATCCACATCATCGGCGACACCCGCCGGTAGAAATAGAGCGAGCATGCCATGGCGATCAGGACCGCCGCCATGAAGATGCCGGTGCCGATCAACGTCCCGATCAGGCCGCCATACCAGCCGGAAGCCACCTTGTAGGCGACGAAGAAGACGAACAACGGCCCGAAATCGAGCGCGAAATTGGCGAGCCCGCGTGGGGCGGCGGGCGCTTCGGCATTCATCAATGGTCTCCTGTCGCGCCGGCGCCCGAACCGGCAATCGCGCGCGCCGCCTCGCGCGGATCGAACGGGCGCAGATCGTCGATCCGTTCGCCGACGCCGATCGCATGGATCGGCAGCTTGTAGCGCTCGGCGGCCGCGGCGAGGACTCCGCCGCGCGCGGTTCCGTCGAGCTTGGTCATCACCAGCCCCGTCACGCCCGCCACTTCGCTGAACACCTCGATCTGGCCGAGCGCGTTCTGCCCGGTCGTGGCGTCGAGCACCAGCACGACGTCGTGCGGGGCGTCCGGGTTGAGGCGGCCGAGCACGCGGCGGATCTTGGCGAGCTCGTCCATCAGCCCTTTCTTGTTCTGGAGCCGCCCGGCGGTGTCGACGATGAGCACGTCGATTCCCTCCGCCGTCGCTCTCCGCACGCCGTCGAAGACGATCGCGGAGCTGTCGCTGCCTTCCGGCCCGGCGATGACCGGGACGCCGATCCGGTCCGCCCAGACCTTGAGCTGCTCGATCGCCGCGGCGCGGAAGGTGTCGCCGGCGGCGAGCAACACCGAATAGTCCTGCTCGAGGAAGAGATGGGCGAGCTTGGCGATCGTCGTCGTCTTGCCCGATCCGTTGACGCCGACGACGAGGATCACCTGGGGCCGCGGGAAGGCGTCGATCTCGAGCGGCTCGGCGACCGGCGCGAGGATCTCCTCCAGCTCCTCGGCGACGATGCCGCGCACGATGGCCTCGGTGAGATCGCCTTCGTAGCGCTCGCCGCGCAGCCGCTCGCGAACCCGCGCAGCGGTCTGCGGCCCGAGGTCGGACGCGATCAGGGCCTCCTCGATCTCGTCGAGCACCTGTTCGTCGAGGCGCGCGGTCGTGATCAGCCCGGTGAGATTCTCCCCGAGCCGGTCCGACGTCTTCTGGAACCCCGCCCGCAGCCGGTCGAGCCACGTCTCGCTCATCCCGGGACCCCGATCAGGGTGTGGGCTTCGACGCCGGTGATAACAACGGTTCGAATCTTTCCCACTTCGTTCGTGCCGAGCGAAGTCGAGGTGCGCTGCAAAGGCTCCTGCGACGCGCCCCTCGACTTCGCTCGGGACGAACGGTCGTCGACGACCCGCACCGGCGCGAAATTCTCAGCGTGTCCGAAGCCGTCGTCGC
>DASQKE010000295.1:0-3621 GCA_035630675.1 Allosphingosinicella sp. | reverse complement strand
TGCCGTCGGCCTTGACCCGCGGCTTGACGTTGAAATCGATCACGCGCTTGACCGGCACCAGCAGCTTCATTTGGGATCCTTCCGAGCTAATCCGATGTGCCTGTACCACGCTTGCGCGCGAGCTTTTTTCCGAAATCGGCGAGCAACTCCCGCGAGCCGTCCCGAAGGTCGGCCATGGCGAGGTCGTAATTGTCCTTGGCCGTCTTCTTTACCGGCTTCAAATTGGCTTCGCCCGAGCCGTTGAACCGAAAGCGCGGCTGCGCGCTGCCCGCAAATTCGCGATACAGGAAGCTTATCCAAAGCTTGTCGCGGCCGCTGGCGGTTCGGGCTGCGGGCATGAGCGCCGCTTCATAGGCCATCAGTTCGGCGTAGCAGGATGGGCTCGGTTCCAGAAGCGGCCCCGGAGTCTTGCGAGTGGCGCGGGTGATGATCCGGTCGGAATGCCGCATGACGGAATAGTCGGCGCCGAGCCCGAGGGCCTGGCGAATTTCATCGTCGGTAAGATCCGACAAGCGCGCGGTCGGATCGAGAATATTGACGATGGAAAAGGGGTCGGTGCTCGGCGCCAGCGTTCGAACGAACGTCGACTTGACGACGGGACCGGAGGCGCGCGCGGAACTGAAGACGTGCACCTCGCAGGCGCCGCCCGCCGGGGCGTCGACCGTCTGCGCGGGCGCTGCCGATGCAATGCAGGCGAAAGTCGCTGTCAGGACAAGCTTCGCGAGGGCCGAACATCGCATAGGCGTGCGCTTGGCCGGCACCAGCAGCTTCATGCTCGTTCCTTCTCTCGTGTCCCGGCGCAGGCCGGGACCCAGTCTGGACCCCGGCTTTCGCCGGGGAACGTTTAGGCCGCGTCCTTCACCGCGGCGACGATCTTCCTGGCGGCGTCGCCGAGGTCGTTGGCGGGGGTGATGGCGAGGCCGGAATCGGCGAGGATCGCCTTGCCCTGCTCGACATTGGTCCCTTCCAGCCGGACGACCAGGGGCACCTTCAGATCGACCTCGCGCACCGCGGCGACGATGCCGTCGGCGATGATGTCGCAGCGCATGATGCCGCCGAAGATGTTGACCAGGATGCCCTTCACCGACGGGTCGGAGAGGATGATCTTGAACGCCGCCGTCACCTTCTCCTTGGACGCGCCGCCGCCGACGTCGAGGAAGTTGGCGGGGAAGGCGCCGTTCAGCTTGATGATGTCCATCGTCGCCATGGCGAGGCCGGCGCCGTTCACCATGCAGCCGATATTGCCGTCCAGCTTGATGTAGGCGAGGTCGTGCCGGGACGCCTCGAGCTCGATCGGGTCCTCCTCGCTCTCGTCGCGAAGCGCCTCGAGATCGGGATGGCGGAACAAGGCGTTGGAATCGAAGCCCACCTTGGCGTCGAGGACGAGGAGCTTGCCGTCGTCCGTGACCGCGAGCGGGTTGATCTCGATCTGGCTGGCGTCGGTGCCGGTGAAGGCGTCGAAGAGCAGCTTGGCGACCTTCTGCGCCTGCTTGGCCAGATCGCCCTCCAGCCGGAGCGCGTGCGCGACGGCGCGGCCGTGATGCGGCATGAAGCCGGTCGCCGGATCGATCGCGATGGTGTGGATCTTTTCCGGCGTTTCGTGGGCGACGTCCTCGATGTTAACCCCGCCCTCGGTCGAGACGACCATCGCGATCCGCCCGGTCGCGCGGTCGACCAGAAGTGCGAGGTAGAATTCCTGCGCGATGTCGACGCCGTCGGTGACGTAGAGCCGATTGACCTGCTTGCCGTCCGGCCCGGTCTGCACCGTCACCAAGGTCTTGCCGAGCATCTCCTCCGCCGCCGCCTGCACCTCGTCGAGACTATGCGCGAGCCGGACGCCGCCCTTCGCGTCGGGTCCCAGCTCCTTGAACCTGCCCTTGCCGCGCCCGCCGGCATGGATCTGCGACTTGACGACATAGAGCGGCCCGGGCAGCGTTCGCGCCGCCGCGACCGCTTCCTCGACGCTCAGCGCGGCATGGCCCGCGGGCACCGGCACGCCGAATTTCGCGAGCAGCTCCTTGGCCTGATATTCGTGGATGTTCATCGCTGCCGGAGCATTCCTCGCAAGACTAAGGGACGCGGGGCCTTAAGCACAAGTCGCCGCCGCTTGAAAAGCGAAACGCCGCCGCAGGCGAAGGATGCTCTTGCACGCGGATCCGTCCGCAGCTATTGTATACAGTATGCAGAGCCTCTCCATCGCGCTTCCGCGCGGTAATATCTCGGACGAGGTGGTCAAGGTGCTGCGCAATATGATCGTTGACGGAAGCTTGGCGGCCGGCGAGCGGATCAACGAGGTGCACCTCGCGCGCGCGCTCGGCGTCAGCCGCACTCCGTTGCGCGAGGCGCTGACCCGGCTCGGCCGCGAGGGCACGCTGACCAGCGTCGCGCGCATCGGCTGGTTCGTGAAGCCGTTGACCCTCGAGGAGTTCGATCAGGTCTATCCGATCCGGTCGATGCTCGATCCGGAGGCGCTCCGCCTCGCCGGCCTGCCGCCGCCGGAGACGGTCGAGCGGCTCGAGCGCCTCAACGCGCGCATCGCTGCGGCGACGGATGCCGACGAGACCATCGCGCTCGACGACGAATGGCACCTTCTGCTGATCGGCCACTGCTCCAACAGGGTGCTGCTCGAGCTGGTCCGCGACTTCATCAGGCGCACCCGCCGCTACGAGCTCGCCTTGATGCGCGATAGCGCGAACGTCGCGGTGGCCACCGACAATCATCGCGCCATCATCGCCGCGCTGCGCCGCCGCGACCTCGAAGGCGCCGTCGCCGGCCTGCGCCTCAACCTCAGCACCGGCTTCGCGCCGATCCGTGCCTGGCTCGCGGCCCGCGAGGAGGTGTCGCCATGAGGTTCCTTCTTGCGCTTTTCTGCCTGCTCGCCGCATCGCCTGCGGCCGCGCAGGAAACGGACCCCCTGGTCGGCCTGTGGGGCGCGCAGCTCGATTTCGGCCCGGAGCTTCGCGGCGATCTCGTCGTCCGCCGCACCGGCCGCGGCTGGACCGCAGCGATCGGCGATGCCGGCACCGGCTTCTCGCCCTCGAGCGGCAACCTCCGCTTCGACTTCGCCGGCCGCGGCGGCTTTCGCGGCCGCCTTACCGCCGCCGGCCTGACCGGTTTCTGGCTTCAGCCCCCCGGCGAGATCGAAGACAGGCGCGATCCCGGCGGCTCCGGCCAGCCCTTCGCGACGCCGCTGATTCTGCGCCCCGCCGGGCCCGGCACGTGGCGCGGCACGATCGTCCCGCTGGACGGCCGCTTCACGCTCTGGCTCAGCATTTTCCGCGGTCCCGACGGCGCGCTGATGGCCGCGTTCCGCAATCCGGAAATGAACTCGAACGGTGGCGCCTCTCGCTTCAACGTTTCGCGCCAGGGCGACGCAATTCGCTTCCGCCTCCGCCACGAAGGCGGAGAGGTCGCCCAGGACGGCACCTTGCTTCGCGCGCCGGACCGGATCCGGATGAGCTGGCCAGATCTCGGCCGGACGATCGAGCTCAGCCGCCGAACGCCCGCCGAGGCCGCCGCCTTCTTCCCGCGCCCGCCCGACGCTCCGCCTTACGTCTATGCGCGGCCCCCCCGGCTCGGCGACGGCTGGCGCACCGCCCGCGCGGCCGAGACCGGTCTCGA
>DASQKE010000294.1:0-15742 GCA_035630675.1 Allosphingosinicella sp. | reverse complement strand
GGCGTGTCGCTCACCGTCAACGAGGTCGAGGAGGGCGCGGACGGCGGCGTCATCTTCTCGATCAACCTCATCCCGCACACCGCGGCCCAGACCAGCTTCGAGAGCGTCGAGCCCGGCCGGAAGCTCAACATCGAGATCGACATCCTCGCCCGCTATATCGGCCGCCTGATGGAAGTACGCGCTACGTAACTGCCGCTAGCCCTAGCGGAGTGTAGCCTGTGAGCGGCAGACTTCCCGATCACATTGCGATGTGATAGCGGCGGCGCATGAGCACGATGCTGATCGAACGGGTCTCCAGACTCGTCAATGCCGGCGACATGTCCCGCTCCGGCCTCGCCCGCGCCGCCGGGCTCCATCCGAACTCGCTGCGCAAGCTCGGCGACGTCGACTGGAACCCGACCGCCGACACCCTGCTCAAGATCGAAAGGTTCCTCGCCTCGGGCAGCCGCGAGGTCCTCGCCGGTCCCGAGCGGATCATCGACGAGGCGCGCAACGGCCGCATGTTCATCCTCGTCGACGACGAAGGCCGCGAGAATGAGGGCGATCTTGTCATTCCGGCGCAGATGGCGACCCCCGACGCGATCAACTTCATGGCGCGCCACGGCCGCGGCCTGGTCTGCCTGGCGCTGACCAGGGAGCGGGTCGACCGGCTCGGTTTGCCCTTGATGTCGCGGCAGAACGGCACCCGCCACGAGACCGCCTTCACCGTCTCGATCGAGGCCAGGGAGGGCGTCACCACCGGCATCTCGGCCGCCGACCGGGCGCGCACCGTCGCGGTCGCGATCGATGCCGCCAACGGGGCCGACCAGCTCGTCAGCCCGGGCCACGTCTTTCCCCTGGTCGCGCGCGACGGCGGCGTGCTGGTCCGCGCCGGCCATACCGAGGCGGCGGTCGACGTCGCCCGCTTGGCCGGCCTCAACCCTTCCGGCGTGATCTGCGAGATCATGAAGGAGGACGGGACGATGGCGCGCTTCGACGACCTCGTCGAGTTCGCCCAGCTCCACCGCCTCCGAATCGGCACCATCCGCGACCTCATCGCCTACCGCCTCGAAAAGGACCGGCTGGTCGTGGAGACCGCCGAGGCACAGTTCGAGAGCCGCTGGGGCGGAACCTGGACGGCCAGGACCTTCGTCAACAAGGCGTCCGGCATCGAGCAGATCGCTTTGGTGAAGGGACGGGTCGACCCGCACAAGCCGACCCTGGTGCGGATGCACGCGCTGTCGCTCTTCTCCGACGCCTTCGCCGAGGCCGGGCCGCGCGGAGCGCTGCTCGAAGGCGCGATGCGGGCGATCGCCGAGGAGGGCTCGGGCGTGATCGTTGTCATCAACCGGCCGGTCCCGGACGCGCTCACCCAGTCGCTCAAGGTCCGTGCCGGGGAAGCCGAGCCGCGCGATATGGAGCAGATCCGCGACTATGGCGTCGGCGCCCAGATCCTGATGGCGCTCGGCGTCCACGACATGGTGCTCTTGACCAACAGCCGCCACACGCCGGTCGCTCTGGGCGGCTACGGCCTCGCCATCGTCGGCGAGCGGCCGATCCCAGGCGTGGAGGACTGAGCATGGCGAAGCTGCTGATCGTCGAGGCGCGCTTCTACGACCATCTCGGCGATTTGCTGCTCCAGGGGGCGCGCGCCGCGATCGAGGCGGCGGGCCATGCGCACGAGACGGTGACCGTCCCCGGCGCGCTCGAAATCCCCGCGGCGATCGCGCTGGCGGCGGAGACGGGGCGCTACGGCGCGTTCGTGGCGCTCGGCGTCGTGATCCGGGGCGAGACCTGGCATTTCGAGATCGTGGCCGGCGAGAGCGCGCGCGGCATCATGGCGCTGACCCTCGACGGCCTCGCCATCGGCAATGGCATCGTGACCGTCGAGAACGAGGCCCAGGCCCTCGCCCGCGCTCGGCCGGACGAGAAGGACAAAGGCGGCGAGGCAGCGAAGGCGGCGCTGGCGATGCTGCGGCTGAAGGAAAAGTTCGCCTGAGCGGGCGATCCCGTCCTTCGACAGGCTCAGGACTAGCGGTCTTCGCTGCCGACCACTCTCAGGATACGATTTCCGCTAGGGCTGAGCCTGTCGAAGCCCGGTTCGCTCACGCCCCGCCTCCGGATAATCGATATAGCCCTCCGCCCCCTGACTGTACCAGGTCGTGCGGTCGTCCGGACTCAGCTCGATCCCCTTCGCCAGCCGGTGCGGCAAGTCCGGATTGGCGAGGAAGGCGCGGCCGAAGCTGATCGCGTCGCAGCGCTCGTCGGCCAAGGCGGCCTCGGCAGTCTCCCCCACATAGTCCGAGTTCAGCACCAGCGGGCCCTTGAACGCCTTGCGGATCGCGGGCGAGACCGGGGGCACGTCGGAGGTGCCGAACGTGCCTTCCGGGCCCGGCTCGCGCAGCTCGAGGAAGGCGATGCCGATCTCCTGGAGGACGGCGGCGGCGGCGGTGAACAAGGCCTCGGGATCCACGTCCTCGCAGCCCTGGGTCTCGCTGTTGGGCGACAGGCGCACCGCGGTGCGCTCCGCGCCCACCGTGTCGGCGATCGCCTGTGCGGCCTCGCGAAGCAGGCGCACCCTGTTCCCGATCGGGCCGCCATAATCGTCGTCGCGCAAATTGGTCGAGCTGCGCAGGAATTGGTCGATCAGATAGCCGTTGGCGGCGTGGAGCTGGACGCCGTCGAAGCCCGCCGCGATCGCGAGGCCGGCCGCGCGGCTGTAATCGGCGAGCAGCGCGGGAATCTCGTCGGCGCGCAACGGCCGCGCCTCGGCATAAGGCCGGCGGCCGTCATAGGTGTGCGCCTTGAACGGCGCGGTGGTCGCCGAGGCGGAGACGGGCGCCGCGCCGCCGAGGAAGCTCGGATGGACGACCCGGCCCATGTGCCAGAGCTGGCAGAAGATCCGGCCGCCGGCCTCGTGCACCGCTTCGACGATCGGCTGCCAAGCCCGCATCTGCTCCGCCGTCCAGATGCCGGGAGCATAGGGCCAGCCGAGGCCCTGCCGCGAGATGCCGGTCGCCTCGGTGATGATCAGGCCGGCGCCGGCGCGCTGGCTGTAATAGGTCGCCATCAATTCCGTCGGGACGTGCTCCCGGGTGGCTCGGCCGCGGGTGAGCGGCGCCATGAACATTCGGTTCGGGCACAGCATTGCGCCGACGGCGATCGGATCGAACAAAGACGGCATCGCGGCTCCTTGACGGGCGGGAGCGGCGGGCCCTAGCGGCGCGGGCAGCTTTATGCACCAGCCGAGATCACGATCAGGCACCGGCCGCTTCGCCTTTGCGGCGGTCGTCGTGGCCAATCTTTTCCTCGCGGTCGGCCCGTGGATGGTGCGGATCGCCGACGTCGGGCCGGTCGCGTCCGGCTTCTGGCGGATGGCGTTGGCGGTGCCCTTTCTCGCGGCGCTGGCGCTGTGGAGCGTCGGAGGGCGCGGGACCGGCGCGAGCTGGAAGCTGATCGCCTTCGTGGCTGTCGGCGGGCTGCTGTTCGCGGCCGACCTCGCCGCCTGGCACGAGGGGATCGTGCGCACCAAGCTCGCAAACGCGACCCTGTTCGGCAACATGTCGAGCTTCCTGTTCGCCGCCTACGGCTTCATCCTCGCCCGCCGGCTGCCGCCGCCGCTGCAGGCGGGCGCGCTGGCGCTGGCCGCGTTCGGGGCGGCGCTGCTGCTCGGCGGCAGCTACGAGCTTTCTGAGCGCAACTTCGCCGGCGACCTGCTCGCGATCCTCGCCGCCTTGTTCTACGGCCTCTATCTGATGGTCGTCGACCAGGCGCGGCGGACGATGGCGCCGATGCCGGTGCTCGCGATCGCGACCGCCGCCGGTGCGCTGCCGCTGCTTGCTCTGGCGCTGGCGCTCGGCCAGGCGGTGATGCCGGAGGCGTGGACGCCGGTGCTCTTGCTCGCGCTCGGCAGCCAGGTGATCGGCCAGGGCCTCCTGGTCTACGCGATCGGGCACCTCTCGCCGGTGGTCGTCGGCATCGGCCTGCTCACCCAGCCCGTGGCGGCCTCCGCGCTCGGCTGGCTCATCTATCGCGAGGCCTTCACCCTCACCGACGCGTTCGGCGCGCTGCTGATCGCGGCGGCGATGGTGCTGATCCGGCTGCCTACGCCCTCGCTTGCAACCGAGGCGCCCGAGGATCATTAGCCTCTTATGATCGCCCCGCAGGAGATGACTCTCGACGAGCTTCGCATCGCGCTCGCGCCGCTGGTCCCGCAGCATGCCGCGTTCGACGGCTGGAGCGAGGCTGCGCTTGCCATGGCGGCGGCCGATCTGGGCGTGCCGGCGGCGCGGGCCCGCATCGCCTTCCCGGGCGGCGCCGTGCAGATGATCGATTCATGGTTCGACTCGATCGACGTGGCGATGCTGGCCGCCTTCCCGCCCGAGCGGATCGCGGCGATGAAGATTCGCGAGCGGATCCGTGAGCTGGTCCTGTTTCGCCTCGCCGCGATGGCGCCGCACCGCGAGGCGCTGCGCCGCGCCTTCGCGATCCTGGCGCAGCCCCAGAACGTCAGGGCGGCGGCGAAGCTCGCCTGGCGGGCGGCCGACCGGATGTGGCGCGTCGCGGGCGACAAGGCGACCGACTTCAACCATTACAGCAAGCGGGCGCTGCTGACCGGCGTCTACGGCTCGACCTCCCTGGTCTTCATCGACGACGCTTCGGACGATTTCGCCGACACCCGCGCCTTCCTCGGACGCCGCATCGACGACGTGATGCGCATCGAGAAGGTCAAGGCGAGCTGGCGCGGCGGGCGCGAGCGCCTGCCCAGCCTCAGCCGCTTCCTCGGACGCCTGCGCTACCCGGCCGTTTGATCTTGGGCCGCCACTCCAGTTAGCCGGGGCGCATGAGCGACGAACTTCTCAGCACGGCGATCATGGTGCTGGCGCTGACCCTGTTCATCGTCGACAAGATCCGGCCCGACGCGGTCGCCCTCCTCATCCTCATTCTCGCCTGGGCGAGCGGACTCCTCAGCCTCGACGAGGCGCTGTCGGGCTTCGGGTCGCAGGCCGTGGTGATCGTCGCCGCGGTGCTGGTCGTCGGCCGGGCGGTCGAGTTCACCGGCGCCGCGCAGGCGATGACGCAGCTGTTCGTGCCGAAGGTGCGGTTCGCCTCGGTGCGGATCGGCGGCGTGCTGCTGATGGGCGCGGCGCTCTCCGCCTGGATGAACAACATCGCCGCGCTCGCCATCACCATGCCGATCGGCCTCGCCGTCGCGCGCGAGCACAAGCTGCCGCCGGGCGCGGTACTGATGCCGCTTTCGTTCGCCACCATCCTCGGCGGCATGACAACCTTGATCGGTACGCCCGCCAATCTGATCGTCTCGTCGGTGCGGGAGGACCGGGTCGGCGAGCCGTTCGGCATGTTCGACATGACGCCGGTCGGCGCCGCCGTCACCGCCGCGGGCCTGCTCTATCTGCTGGTCATCGGCTGGCGCCTCGCGCCGCGGCGCGGCGGAGGAGCGAAGGAGGGCGAGTCGCAGCGCGTCCTCGTCTTCGAGCTCGCGCTGCCTATCGCGGCGGCGCAGGGGCGCACCCGGCTGGCGGAGATCCGCCGCACCGTACGCGCCGCCGGCGCCGTGCTGCTCGCCGTGCTGCGGGGCGGCGACCGGGCGCGGATCGAGGGCGACGCCATGTTGTACCACGACGACCGCCTGCTGGTGATGAGCCGCGACAAGCCCTGGGAGGTGGCCGCCCGCTCCAGGCTGTTCGCAGAGTCTTCCGCCGACCCGCCCGGCACCGTCACCGCCCACGTCTCGGTGATCCACGGCTCGTCGCTGATCGGCGAGGATTATGGCGCGATCACCGCCCGCACCGGTGGCGACGTCGATTTCATCGCCGCGGGCCCGCGCGCCGCCCGGGTAAAGCAGCCCCTCGCCAACAATTTGATCGAGGCCGGCGACCAACTGTTCCTGCGCGGGACGCCGGAGGCGCTTGCGAGGCTGATCCGCCACGCCCGCCTGCTCGAGATCGGCCGCCAGAATGCCCCCGTACAGGCCGGCAAGGCGGCCGCGCTCGTGGTCGGCATCTATACGGCCGCGGTTTTGCTCTCGACCCTTTTCGGCCTGCCCACGACCGCTACGTTCATCGCCGCCGCGCTCGCCATCTGCCTCTTACGGCTGCTGCCGGCCGAGGAGGCCTATCGCGCCGTCGACCTGCCGGTGATCGTGCTGATCGCGGCGATGATCCCGGTCGGCCGCGCGTTCGAGGAATCGGGCGGCAGCGACCGGATCGCCGATTTCATGCAATGGGCGCTGACCGGCACGCCTTTGTTCGTCATGCTGGCGGCGATCTGCGGCGTCACCATGCTGCTCTCGATCTTCCTCAACAATGTCGCGACAGCATTGATCATGGCGCAGGTCGGGGTCGAGGCGGCACTGCGCCTCGGCATTAGCCCCGACGCCGCCTTGCTGGCGGTGCTGATCGGCTCGTCCTGCGATTTCCTCACGCCGATCGGCCACCAGAACAACATGCTGGTCATGCGCCCCGGAAACTACCGATTCCGCGACTATCCCAAGGTCGGCGCGCCGCTTTCGCTGATCGCCGTCCTGCTCACCGCCTGGGTGCTGAGCCGAACCTATGGCTGAAATGCGCCGCTACGGACCCTAGTCGGCGGTGGTGGGGTCGATCGTCGCCCTCACCTGCGCGATGCTGTTGGCGGGGAAGCCGGCGGTCTCGGCGTGCCGGCGGATCAGCTCCTCGCTCGGCGCGCGGTAGACGCAGTAGATCTTGTCGTCGGTGACGTAGGAATGGACCCACTGGATCTCCGGCCCGAGCTCGCGCAGCACGCTGCACGAGCCCTGCGAGGCGCCCTTGAGCTCTTCCGGGCTGAGCCGGCCGGCGCCGGGCATTTCCCTCTCGATCACGAACTGGGGCATCCTGTTCTCCTCCTTCTCAGCAGCAGCGGCCGGTGGCGCCGGCGGCGTAACGGCGTTCGGTACGCTCGCGGTGGAAATCCTCGCGGGACATGACCGGCTCGCCGGGATGGGCAGAGCGGCGGTGCGCGGCATAGGCCTCGTAATCGGGGAGGCCGACCATCAGCCGCGCCGTCTCGGCGGCGCGCTTCATGACGTCACGCAGCGGCATCGACGGTCTCCAGCGCGGTCGGAGCCTCGGAGCGGCGCGCGGCGGCGACCGCCCTGAGCCCGTAAAACACCATCGCCAGCACCACCGCGATGAAGAGCGCGGCGAGCGAGGAATTGACATAATCGTTGAAGATCACCTGTCGCATCTGGCCCACGCCGCTCGCCGGCGCCAGCACCTCGCCGCGGCTCAGCGCGGCCGAATAACGCTCCGCATGGGCGAGGAAGCCGATGCGCGGATCGGCGTGGAAGATCTTCTGCCAGCCGGCAGTGAGCGTGCAGACCAGCAGCCAGGCCAGCGGCACGAGGGTCACCCAGGCGAAGCGCTCGCGCTTCATCTTGTAGAGGACGATCGTGCAGGCGGTGAGCGCGATCGCGGCCAGCATCTGGTTGGCGATTCCGAACAAAGGCCAGAGCGTGTTGATGCCCCCCAGGGGGTCCGTCACGCCCTGGTAGAGGAACCAGCCCCAGCCGCCGACGGCGAGGGCGGTGGCGAGCAGATTGGCGGTCCAGTTGCTGGTGTCCCTGAGGCGCGGCGAGACAGTGCCGGCGAGATCCTGGATCATGAAGCGGGCGACGCGGGTGCCGGCATCGACCGTGGTCAGGATGAAGAGCGCCTCGAACAGGATCGCGAAATGATACCAGAAGGCCATCATGCCCGGCCCGCCGATCACGTCCGAGAGGATCTGGGCCATGCCGACGGCAAGCGTCGGCGCGCCGCCGGTGCGCGAGAGGATGCTCGCCTCGCCGACCTGGCGCGCGACCTCGTCGAGCATCGCCGGGGTGATCGCAAAGCCCCAGCCCGACACTGCCGCGGCGGCCTCGGCGGTCGTCGTCCCGATCAGCGCGCCGGGGCTGTTCAGGGCGAAATAGACGGCGGGATCGAGCACGGAGGCGGCGACCATCGCCATCACCGCGACGAAGCTCTCCATCAGCATCGCGCCGTAGCCGATCAAAGGGATGTGCGCTTCGCTCTCGATCATCTTGGGCGTCGTCCCGGACGCGACCAGAGCGTGGAAGCCGGAGACGGCGCCGCAGGCGATGGTGATGAACAGGAAGGGGAAGAGGCTGCCCGCGAACACCGGGCCGGTTCCGTCGACGAAGCGGGTGACCGCCGGCATCTGCAGCTCGGGCCGGACGATCAGGATGCCGATGGCGAGGCCGAGGATGGTGCCGATCTTGAGGAAGGTCGAGAGATAGTCGCGCGGCGCGAGCAGCAGCCAGACCGGCAGCACCGAGGCGATGAAGCCGTAGGCGATCAGCATCAAGGCGAGCGCCTCGCCGGAGAAGGTGAAAGCGGGGCCCCAGACCGGGCTCGAGGCGACCTGCTCGCCGAGCAGGATCGAGCCCATCAGCCCGACGAAGCCGATCGCCGACACCTCGCCGATCCGGCCCGGCCGGAAATAGCGGCCGTAAAGGCCCATCAGGACTGCCACCGGCATGGTCGCGAAGACGGTGAAGGTTCCCCACGGGCTGTCCGCCAGCGCCTTGACGATGATCAGGGCCAGCACCGCGAGCAGAATGATCATGATCGCGAGGATGCCCACCATCGCGATGATTCCGGGGACATGCCCCATCTCCGCGCGGATGATCTCGCCGAGCGAGCGGCCGTCGCGCCGCGTCGAGATGAACAGCATGATCATGTCCTGGACCGCGCCCGCGAAGACGACGCCGACCAGGATCCAGAGGGTGCCCGGGAGGTAGCCCATCTGCGCGGCGAGCACCGGCCCGACCAAAGGCCCCGCCCCGGCGATCGCCGCGAAATGGTGGCCGAAGAGGACGGTTCGGTTGGTGGGCACGTAATCGAGCCCGTCGTTGCGGCGGACGGCGGGCGTCGGCCGCGCCGGATCGATGCGCAGCACGCGCCGCGCGATGAACAGGCCGTAGAAGCGGTAGGCGGTGAGATAGGTGCAGAGAGCGGCGACGACCAGCCACAAGGCGTTGATCGTCTCGCCCCGGCTCAGCGCCACCACGCCCAGCGCGACCGCGCCGAGCAAGGCGACCAACGCCCATGGCGCCCAGCTCAATCCCGATCCACCCTCGGCGCGCGTCGCCATAGCCCCTCCTTTTCCGACGTGTTTAGCGGGAGGCCCGTGCCCTGCAAACCCGCCCTTCGACAGGCTCAGGGCTAGCGGTTGTGGAAAGCTCATTGGTGACAGACCCCCGCTAGGGCTGAGCCTGTCGAAGCCCGGTTAGCCATCGTTCAAGACGACTTCCACTCTCTTCTTGTTAATGATAATCACTCGCAAATGATCACCCTGTTCCGCCTCTTTTCGCTGCTTTTCCTCCTAGTTGGTGCCTTCGCCGCCCCCGCCTCCGCTCAGCAGGCGGAGGTGCAGACGACGTGGCGACTGCTCGATTATGTCGCGGTCGACTATCCCGAGGCGGTGCAGGGCGGCAGAGTGGTCAATGAGGCCGAATATGCCGAAATGATCGAATTCTCCGGCTCGGTCCGGGAGCGGATCGGGCGGCTGCCGGCGCATGATGCGCAGGCGGGCCTGACTGGCCAGGCTGACCGGCTGCGGCAGGCGATCGCGGCAAAGGCGCCGCCGGAGCAGATCGCCCAGACCGCGCGCCGGCTCGGGCGCGAGCTGCTCGGGGCCTATCCGGTGCCGCTGGCGCCGCGGACGGTGCCGGACGTCGCGCGCGGGGCCGCGCTCTACCAGCAGAATTGCGCGAGCTGCCACGGCGAGGCCGGCGCCGGGAACGGGCCGATGGCCCGCGGCATGGAGCCGGCGCCGATCGACTTCACCGATCGCGCCCGCGCCGCCGAGCGCAGCCCGTTCGCGCTCTACCAGGTTATCGACCAGGGACTCGAAGGCACCGCCATGCCCGGCTTCGCCCAGCTCAGCGCCGAGGACCGCTGGGCCCTGGCCTTTCACCTCGGCCGCTACGCTTATCCGCAGGCGCTCGCGGCGGAAGGCGAAAGGATCTGGCGCGAGGATGCGGCGGTGCGCCGGATCGTGCCGAACCTCGAGGCGCTGGCGGCGATCACCCCGGCAGCGCTTGCGGCGCAGGTGGGGCCGGAGCAAGCGGCGGCGCTGACCGCTTTCCTGCGCGCCAACCCTGAAACGGCGACCGCGGCGGCTGCGGGCGGGCCGCTCGACATCGCCCGCGCCCGGCTCGCCGAGAGCCTCGCCGCCTATCGCGCGGGAGACAGCGACCGCGCCCGCGAGCTTGCGCTCGCCGCCTATCTCGACGGGTTCGAGCCGGTCGAGCCGATGCTGGCGACGCGAAACGGCGACCTGCTGCGCCGGGTCGAGGCGGCGATGGCCGAGCTGCGCTCGGCGATCGCCTCGGCGCGGCCGTCCGGCGAGGTGGAAGCGCGCGCCACGGAGCTGAACCGCCTGTTCGACGAGACCGAGGCCGTGATCGCGCCGGGACGCGCCAGCGCCGCCTCGAGCTTCATCGGCGGCTTCGTCATCCTCGCCCGGGAGGGACTGGAGGCGCTGCTGATCGTGATCGCGATGATCGTCTTCCTGCAGCGCGCGGAGCGGCGCGAGGTCCTGCCCTACGTCCATGGCGGCTGGATCGCGGCGCTCGTCGCCGGCCTCGCCACCTGGTGGGCGGCGACCCACATCATCACGATCAGCGGCGCCAGCCGCGAGATGACCGAAGGCGCCGGCTCGCTGTTCGCCGCGCTCGTCCTGATCTTCGTCGGCATCTGGATGCACGGCAAGGCGCAGGCCGACGAATGGCAGCGTTACATCCGCGAGAAGCTCGGCCGCGCTCTGTCGCGCGGCTCGGCCTGGTTCCTGTTCCTGCTGGCGTTCGTCGCGGTCTATCGCGAGGTATTCGAGACGATCCTGTTCTACGCGGCGCTCTCGGCGCAGGGGAACGGCCTCGCCTTGCTCTCGGGCGCCGCCGCGGCCGCCTTCCTGCTCGCCATCGTCGCCTGGGCGATGCTGAAATACAGCCGGCGGCTGCCGATCGCGCAATTCTTCAGCTGGAGCGCGGCCTTGATCGCGGTGCTGGCGGTGGTGCTGACCGGCAAGGGCGTCGCCGCGATCCAGGAGGCGGGCGTGATCGGGGTGACGCCGGTCGCGGCGGCGCCGTCCATACCGGTGCTCGGCATCGCGCCGACCGCCGAGGCGCTGGGCGCGCAGCTTCTCGTGCTGCTGATCCTGATTCTCGGTTTCGGCCGCAACCGGCGTCGCACGACCGCACTTGCACCGGCCGAGTAGCGCTTGGATTCCGCGCGCGCGGGCTTAAAGATCGCGCCAAGCTTCAAATCGGGAGAGAATGAGCATGGTCGGCGTCAACAAGGTCATTCTGGTCGGCAATCTCGGCGACGATCCGGAGGCGCGCAGCATGTCCAGCGGCGGCGAGGTCGTGAACCTGCGCGTCGCGACGTCCGAGAGCTGGAAGGACCGCGACGGCAACCGCCAGGAGCGGACCGAATGGCACCGGGTCGTCATCTTCAACGAGAATCTCGGCCGGGTCGCCAAATCCTATCTGAAGAAGGGCTCGAAGGTCTATCTCGAGGGCCAGCTCCAGACCCGCAAATGGACCGACAATTCGGGCCAGGACAAATATTCGACGGAGGTCGTGCTGCAGCGCTTCCGAGGCGAGCTGGTCCTCCTCGACAGCCGCGGCGGCGGCGGAGGCGGCGGCAGTTATGGCGGCGGCGACGATTATGGCGACTCGGCGGGGAGCGGCACTTCCGGCGCCGGCTCGCGCCCGCAGTCGCGCCCCGCGCCGGCGTTCGACAGCGATTTGGACGACGACGTGCCGTTCTGACGGAGCGGGACGGGACTCCAGGGCGCGGACCCGGGCTTCGACAGGCTCAGCCCTAGCGGGTGATACCTTGATCGTTCCCGCTTACCCGCCCAGCCTGTCCTTGAGGGCGGCGAAGGGGCTCGATTCGGCTCTCGCCTCCTCCTCGCTCCTGACGCCGGCCTCGCGCAGCGCGCGCTCGGCCTCGTGGGAGCGCGGGTAGGGCTCGACTGCCAGCGACAGCGTCTCGGCGACGGCTTCGCCGACATCGATCGTCGCCCCGTCGTAAAAGACGACATCGAGCTCGCTTTCGCTGATCTCGATCTCCTCATCCGCCCCCGCAGCGGGATGCGGGCGGAACTCGACGGCGAACGACTCCTCCAGCGCCTCGCCGAGCGGCTCGCCTGTCGCGACGCAGCTTTGCTCGAGCGCGGCGCGCAGCCTGCCGCGCGCCGTTACGGTCTCGCCCGTTCGCGTGAGCGCCACGTCGGCGGAGAGACCGGCGATTGCGACATAGCCGAAGCGCTCCGCCAGGGCCGCGCGCTCGCGCTCGTCGGCTTCGATCGACAGGGTGCGCGGCGCCTCGCCGAGCGTGTCGACCCGCACGGTGCGGCTGAACTCGGGCGTGCTCATCGCTGCGGCAGCCTCCCGGCGAGGAGATCGGGACAGGCTGCGCGGTCGAGCGCATCGCGGAACGAGGCGATCCGGCCCGCGACCAACGCCGCAGCCTCTTCCGAAGCCGGCGAATCGCGGAAGACGTTGCGCCGTACCGCCGCCGCGAACGCAGCCTCGTCGCCTTGCGCCTCGCGATAGGCGGCGAGGCGTCCGCCCAGCGCGCTCATCATCCGGCCGACATGCTTGCCGACGACCTGGTCGCCGATCCCCATCTGGCGGACCGTCCCGTCCATGTCGTCGATGAAGACCTCGGTGAGGAGCACGGCGGCGCGCCTGGAATCGTCCCCGCCCTCGCGCTCGATCCGCAGCAGGACGAGCGCGAGCAGGGAGGCGATGACGTCGAAGCGACCGTCGAGCGTGTCAGGGACCTGGCCCTCCTCCCGGTACCAGGAGGGGTCGCGGCCGGCGGCGACGATTGCGCGATAGAGCGGATCGAGCGCAAAGCGCTCCCGCCGGTCGCCGAAAATGCGAGTGAGGAAAGACATTTGCGGGTTCCGCTCGTGACCAGCCCGGGGTTGCGCCGGTTGGGTTCTGTTCATATTGGAGAGCCTAGGCACCGGGCAAGTGGCGCGGCGCGTGCGCCCTTCGGGAGACTCTGCAGCAATGAGCGTTCGCCTTTCACCTCGTGCCGTCCTCGCCGCGGCGGCGCTCGGCGCCTCGTTCCTCAGCGCGGGCTGCGCCTCGATCCGCGACCATCAGGGCTATCTCTCCGACGATCAGCTCGTCGCCGCCGTCCAGCCGGGCGTCGACAATCGGGACTCGGTCGAGCGGACGCTCGGGCGCCCGACTTTGGTCGGCCAGTTCGATCAGCGCGACTGGTATTATGTGTCGCGCCAGACGCGGCAGCTCGCCTTCCAGCATCCGAGTCCCCACGACAGCCAGGTGCTCCACATCCGCTTCGACGAGGCCGGCAATGTCGAGCGCGTCGAGCGCACCGGCATGGAGCTGGTCGCGAACATCGATCCTTCGAACGAAGAGACGCCGACTTTGGGCCGCAGCCGCAGCTTCTTCGAGGAGATTTTCGGCAATATCGGCGCCACCGCCCCAAGCCAGCGCGGCCAGACTTCCGACAATCCTCAGTAATCGAACCGGGGTTCGACAGGCTCAGCCCTAGCGGCGGTGCCAAGACCTGCGTTCCGTTTAACAACGCCGCTAGTCCTGAGCCAGTCGAAGGACGAAATGCAGCGCGCGATCTTCCTCAGCGCACGATCCCGCCCGCGCCCAGCACCGCGAGCGTGACCAGGTCCGACGCGGTCGCGGTCATCGGGGCGATCTGGACCTGGTGCTGCATGCCGATCAGCACCGGCCCGATCACCGCACCGCCGCTGAGCTCGCGCAGCAGCTTGGCCGAGATGTTCGCGGTCTGGAGGCCCGGCATGACCAGCACATTGGCCGGACCGGTCAGGCGGCTGAACGGATAGACGCGCTGCAGCGCCGGATTGAGCGCCACGTCGGGCGCCATCTCGCCCTCATAGGCGAAATCGACGTCGTCGCGCCGGTCGAGCAGCTTCACCGCGTCGCGAATCCGATCGAGATAGGTGCCTTCGGGATTGCCGAAGATCGAGTAGGACAGGAAGGCGACGCGCGGCTCGTGGCCCATGCGGCGGGCGACGCCGGCGGTCTCGATCGCGATCTCGACCAATTGCTCCGAGGTCGGCCTCTCGGACACCGTCGTGTCGGCGATGAACACGGTATAGCTCTGACCAACCATGATGTGGGCTCCGAACGGCGTCACGCCGGGCTTCGGATCGATCACCCGCAGGATCTGCCTCAGGCTCTGGGCGTAGGTGCGGGTGACGCCGGTGATCATGACGTCGGCCTCGCCGGCCTCGAGCAGGAGGGCCGCGAAGATGTTGCGGTCCTGGTTCACCGTCCGCTCGACCTCGCGCTGGAGATAGCCGCGGCGCTGGAGCCGGTTGTAGAGCCGCTCGGCGAGCTCGGGGACGCGGGGATAATTGCGGCTGTTATAGACTTCGAAGCTCTCGGGCTCGTCGACGCCGAGCGCGCGCAGCCGGTCGTAAACGTCCTCGCGCCCGACCAGCACCGGCACGCCGTAGCCGCCGTCGCGGAAGGCGATCGCCGCGCGCAGCACGACATCCTCCTCGCCTTCGGCGAACAGCACTCGCTTCGGGTTGGTCCGCGCCGCCTCGTAAGCGAGGGTGAGGACCGAGGTGGTCGGATTGAGCCGCGAGCGCAAAGTGGTCCGATAGGCGTCCATGTCCTCGATTCGGCGGCGGGCCACTCCGGTGTCCATCGCCGCCTGCGCGACCGCGGCGGGGACGATCTCCATCAGCCGCGGGTCGAACGGCGCCGGGATGATGTAATCGGCCCCGAAGCTGTGCGCCTTGCCGCCATAGGCCGCGGCGACCTCCTCCGGGACCTGCTGGCGCGCCAGGCTGGCGAGCGCCTCGGCGGCGGCGATCTTCATCTCGTCGTTGATCGTCGTCGCCCGTACGTCGAGGGCGCCGCGGAAGATGAAGGGGAATCCGAGCACATTGTTGACCTGGTTCGGGAAATCCGAGCGGCCGGTGGCGACGATCGCGTCCGGCCGCGCCGCCTTCGCGTCGGGCGGCATGATCTCCGGATCGGGATTGGCCATGGCGAAGATGATCGGCTTCGGCGCCATCTCCATCACCATTTCGGGCTTGAGCGCGCCCGCGGCGGACAGGCCGAGGAACACGTCGGCGCCGACCAGGGCCTCCTCGAGCGTGCGCCGGTCGGTCGGCACCGCATGGGCGGACTTCCACTGGTCCAGCCCCTCGCGGCCCTGCCAGATCACGCCCTTGCGGTCGCACATGATGACATGGTCGTGGCGGACGCCCATCGCCTTGATCAGCTCGGTGCAGGCGATCGCCGCCGCGCCGGCGCCGTTCACGACGACGCGGATGTCGGCGAGGCTGCGGCCGGTGAGATAGCAGGCGTTGATGAGGCCGGCGGCGGTGATGATCGCGGTCCCGTGCTGGTCGTCGTGGAAGACCGGGATCTTCATCCGCGCCTTCAATTCCTGCTCGATGATGAAGCAATCGGGCGCGGCGATGTCCTCGAGGTTGATTCCGCCGAAACTCGGCTCGAGCAACTCGACGCAATCGATGAATCTCTGACAGTCCTCGGTCGCGACTTCGATGTCGATCGAATCGACGTCGGCGAAGCGCTTGAACAGCACCGCTTTGCCTTCCATCACGGGCTTTGCCGCCAGCGCTCCGAGATTACCCAACCCCAGGATCGCGGTGCCGTTGGATATGACAGCGACAAGGTTACCCTTGGCGGTGAGCTCATAGGCTCGGCCGGGATCCT
>DASQKE010000293.1:0-3422 GCA_035630675.1 Allosphingosinicella sp. | reverse complement strand
CTGGCGTTCGCGCCCGTCGGGATTGGCTTCGATCACCTGGACGGTGATGCGGTGGCCGACATTGGCGTCGAGCCGTGCGGCGGCGCTGTTCAGCCCGAGGCCGAACGCGGCGGCGAGCACGGTCAGGAACATCATGATCGCGATCACCCAGGGCATCGGCCCGGCGATCCGCCCCTCGGGCAGCAGCCGCCGCCCGGCAGCTCCGAAATGGTCGCCCATCAGCTTCATGCGTCGATCCTGCGCGGCGGGTTCCTGAGCGCGCCGGTCGGGTCGGCGAGCTGGCCGCGGTCGAGCCGCAGCATCTCCGCCCGCTGGATCCGCGCCAGCAGATGCAGATCGTGGGTCGCCACCACCACCGTCGTGCCCAATTTGTTGAGCGCGTCGAACAGATGGAGCAGCCGCAGCGCCATTTCGGGATCGACGTTGCCGGTCGGCTCGTCGGCGACGAGCAGCTCGGGCCGGGCGATCACCGCGCGGGCGATGGCGACGCGCTGCTGCTCGCCGCCGGACAAGGTCGCCGGCCGCGCGCTGGAGCGGTCGGCGAGGCCGACCCAGGCCAGCATCTCCTGCACCGGCGTCGCCAGGTCCCGTTCCTCGACCCCGGCGACGCGCAGCGGGAGCGCGATATTGTCATAGGCGGAGAGGTGGGGGACCAGCCGGAAATCCTGGAAGACGACCCCGATCCGCCGCCGGAAGCCGGGCAGGCGCTTCCTCGGCATGGTCACGATGTCCTCGTCGAACAGGCGGATCAGCCCGCGGCTCGGCCGTTGCGCGAGGTAGAGAAGCTTGAGCAGCGATGTCTTGCCGGCGCCCGACGGGCCGGTCAGGAAATAAAAGCCGCCGGAGCGCAGCGAGAAGCTCAGGTCCGACAGCGTCTCCGCGCCCGTCCCATAGCGAAGGCCGACATTCTCGAACTGAACGATGCTGCCCGCTATGCTCAAAAACCCCGCTCCGCCGACGACTGGGACGCGGCTCCTGCATGGCACGAGCGGCGCCGCGCCTTCAAGCGCGCGCCTGCCGCGACTGGCATTTGCTTGCATGGGCCGCGAGACACGTGCTTAGAATCGCAGCGCCTTTCCCGCCCGGGGCCTTTGCGTATCATGATCCTTTCCTGTCCCGCCTGCCAGACGCGCTACGTCGTCCCCGACAGCGCGATCGGCGCCAACGGGCGGCAGGTGCGCTGCGCCCAGTGCCGGCGCAGCTGGTACCAGGAGCCGCCGGCGCTCGATCTGGCCGGCGCCGCCCCCGCCGCCGTGGCCGCGCCGGCCTTCGTCGCACCCCAATCGCGCCACGAGCAGGCGCCGCCCGCCCGCCGCCCGGTGCCGCCGCCGCCGCCGCCGCCGCCCGAGCAGGAACCCGATTCCTACGACGCCTTCGCGTCGGCGCCGCCCTTCCGCGCCCGCCGCAATCCGGCGCGGATGTGGACCATGCTCGCGGCTTTGGCGGCCGTCGCGATGAGCGGAGCCGCGCTCGCGCTCCATTATTTCGGCCTCCCCGGCTTCGGCGAGCGCCTCGTCACCGGCGCGGCCGGCGCGACCTCGCTCGGCATCACCGGCGAGGGGCGCCTGCGCCGGCTCGACAGCGGCAACGTGCTGCTGATGGTCACCGGCCGGATCACCAACCCGACCGAGGCCGCCCAGGACGTCCCGCCGCGGATCCGGGCCGAGCTTCGCGACGGCGACGGCCGCGTCGTCCGAGTCTGGTCGATCCTCTCGCCGACGAGCCGGCTGGCGCCGCACCAGTCGGTCACCTTCAACAGCGCCGAAGCCGATCCGCCCGCCTCGGGGCGCAACCTCGTGCTCAATTTCGGCCCGCCGGGCTAGCATCGTGCGGATCGGCATCCTGACCGGGGGCGGCGACGTGCCGGGCCTCAACGCCTGCATCCGCTCGGTCACGCTCTCGGCCGACGATCTCGGCTGGGAGACGATCGGCTTCCGCCGCGGCTGGGAGGGGGTGATGGCGATCGACCCGGCCGATCCGGCCAGCGTCGCCGCGCACAGCCTGAAGCTCGGCCGCGAGACCGTCCGCGGCATCGACCGCACCGGCGGCACCATCCTCCACACCTCCCGCCTCGATCCGCGCACCCACAGGGACGGCGACCGCACCGCCCATGTCCTCGATGTGCTCGAACGCCTCGGCGTCGACGCGATGGTGACATTGGGCGGCGACGGCACGCTGCGCTTCTCGGCCCACCTCGCGGCCCAGGGCGTGCCCGTCATCTCGGTCCCCAAGACGATGGACAACGACGTCCACGGCACGGACTATTGCATCGGCTTCTCGACCGCGGTCAGCCGCTCGGTCGAGGCGATCAATTCGCTCAGGACCACGGTCGAGAGCCATGAGCGGATCGGCGTGGTCGAATTGTTCGGCCGCAGGAGCGGCGAGACGGCCTTGCTCGCCGGCTTCCTCGCCCAGGTCGACCGCACCGTGATCGCCGAGGTCCCCGCCGATCTCGACCTGCTCCTGCCGCTGCTCGGCGAGGACCGGTCGAGCAACCCCGCAAACTATGCGATGTGCGTGGTCTCCGAGGGCGCGCGCATCAAGGGCGGCGAGAGCGATGGCGAAATTGCGAGGCCGGCCTCGGAGCGCGGCGAGGTCGGCATCGGCCAGCGGCTCGGCGCCGCGATCTCCGATCGGCTCGGCTGCGGAATCGTCATCCAGGAGCTCGCTTATCTGATGCGCGCCGGCGAGCCCGACGCGATGGACCGGATGGTCGGCTTCGCGTTCGGCGGCCTCGCCGTCCAATTGCTCCAGCGCGGCGAGAAAGCGCGGATGGTGACGCTGAAGAGCGGCCGCTACGACCATGTCCCCGCCGATACCCTGCTCGGGGGCACCAAGTCGGTCGACGTCGAAGCGCTCTACGACCCGAAGGGCTACCGCGCCCGCCTGATGCGCGTCGAGGGCATGCCGATGTTCCTGTATTAGGGACAGTTACTTCCCCCACAGGCCCGCGCGTACCTGTCGCGGCTGCGGAGGGAAGTAACTGTCCCCCCGGGCGGCGGAGGGGACAGTCACTTTTGCGCACGGCGCAGCAAGTTCGGGTCGAGCGTGCGGAAAAGTGATTGTCCCAACGGTTGCGCGCGGGGGGGGCCTTTGATAGAGGCCCCGCTCTTGCCAGCGCCGGAGCGTTTCCGGCGGGTTTCACGTGCGGTCGTGGCGGAACTGGTAGACGCGCAGCGTTGAGGTCGCTGTGGCCGAAAGGCCGTGGAAGTTCGAGTCTTCTCGACCGCACCAGTTCAGGACAGTCACTTTTCCGCACGCCGCGAGAGGCTTGGTGCCGCGGAGCGGAAAAGTGACTGTCCCTCTCATGACCCACCAAAAGGTTGATTCCTTCGCCTCAGGCGCCCACATCGCAATCGGACCGAATCGATCCGATTGGACATATGCGCCTCACCTCCTTCGCCGACTATGCCGTCGTCATG
>DASQKE010000292.1:0-16431 GCA_035630675.1 Allosphingosinicella sp. | reverse complement strand
GCTACGAGTTCGGCCGCGAGGATTGGAAGTCGCCGGCACCGCCGGAGAGCGGCGCCAGCGTCGACTTCGTGCCCTCAGGGGATCGCGCGACCGAGATCTACGTCGTCCGTCGCGCCGCAACCCAGAGCGCGGCTGCGCCTGCTCCGCCCAGCGCGAAGGCCGGGGCTTACTTCAAGCGGCGGCCGGCCATGATCCTCGGGCTGGTGATGCTGGCCGGCTGCCTGCTCCCCTTCCTCTCGGTCCCGTTCTTCTCGATGACTCTGTTCAGCCTGCCGAGCACCTTTTCCTTCTTCGTCAACCTCGCCGGCGCATTCGGCGCCAACACGCAGCCGGGGATGGGCGGCGCTCGGGCGGCCGCCTGGTCGCTCTATCTGCTCTACACCATCCCCGCCGCCGCCGGCTGGCTGATCTTCCGCGAGGTCGGCGGCACGGCGACGCGGCGTCTCAGCCTCGCCGTCGGCCTGATCGGCCTCGCCATGCCGTTCGTCACCGCAATCGTCAGCACCCTCATCGTCCGCGCCAGCGCGCCGGTCCAGGGCGCGAGGCGGCCCGACATCCCGAACCCCGCCGACGCGGTGCTTCAGATGCTCTCCCATATCGGCATCGGCTGGATGCTGATCATCCTCGCGAGCATCGGCCTGGTCGCGCTCGGCAGCGGCTGGTCGCCGTTCGGGCCCGCCGCGCGGCGGGACTGACCGCTCCTACCGGTTCGCGACCAGCTTGAGCAGACGGCGCTCGACCGGGGCCAGGACCGGTCCCAGCTCGGGCCCGCGACGCAGCACGGTGCCGTGCTCTCCGATCAACGCCCACATGCCCTGCCTGGCGTGCAGCGCCGGGCGCTTCTCGATCCTGTATTCGGGCCGTTCGGCCGAGCGGCGGAAGCACCAGAAGGCGGCATGTTCGCGGCCGAGCTCGATCGCATAATCCTTCCACAGGCCGGCGGCGACCATGCGGCCGTAGAGATCGACGATGCGGTTCAGCTCGAGGCGATCGAAGCCGACCTGGGGGGCCGGCGATGTCGACGCCCGAAAAGGGAGCACGGTCCCCATCAGGCGCGATCTCGCTTGACCTCGGCCGCCGCGACCGCCGAGTCGCGTTCCTCCATCAATTGGGCCAGCCGCTTGCGCATCTGCTCGATCTCGCACTGGAGGATTTCCAGCTTCTGCGATTGCGGATCGAAGGTCTCTGTGCAGGGCGTGCCGTAGGGCATGAAGTCTTTGGCATATTGCTCTGCCCCCAGCAGGGTCGGCCGGGCCGGGATGCCGGTCATGGTCGCGCCCTCGGGGACGTCCCGGGTGACCACCGCATTGGCGCCGATGCGGGCACGGTCGCCGACCAGCACCGGGCCCAGCACCTGCGCGCCCGAGCCGATGATGACGCCGTCGCCGATCGTCGGGTGGCGCTTGCCGCCGACGCCGTCAGTCGGATTGGTCCCTCCGAGCGTCACATGCTGGTACATGGTGACGTCGTCGCCGATGGAAGCGGTCTCGCCGATCACGACGAAGCCGTGGTCGATGAAGAAGTTGCGCCCGATCTCGGCGCCGGGATGGATGTCGATGGCGGTGAACAGCCGCGCGAGATGGTTGACGAAGCGCGCGAGGAAATAGAGCTCGCCCCTGAACAGCCAATGGGCGAGCCGGTGGAACGCCACCGCCCAGATTCCCGGATAGAGCAGGATCTCCCAGCGCGAACGCGGCGCCGGATCGCGGGCCTTGATGGAATCGAGATAGGCAAGCACGCCCGGAAACATAAACGATCTCACTCCGCTCGATCAGCGAAGATAGGCATTTCGCCGGCAAATGCCAGAGAGCCTCTGTCCGGGCGCCAACCGGGGCCCGGCAGCTCTTGCCGCCGGGCCGTCCGGTACCTCAGTCGCGGCGATCGCGGAGATTCTCTCTGCGCAGCTGGCGCCCATCCTGGCGCTGGTCGCGGCGATAGTCGCGCCGGTCCTGGCGGCGGTCCTGGCGGAACTGGTCGCGGGTGACGTCGCCGCGCTGCAGCGCCTCGCGATCGTCCCGCCGCTCCGCGCGGAACTCGCGCGCGTCGCCGCGCCGCTCCTGGCGATACTCGCGCCGGTTTCCGCGCATCTCGCGGCGGTCCTCGCGCCACTCTCCGCGATCCTGCCGCCACTCGCGGCGGTCGTTGCGGTCCCAGCCGTCCCAGCCGTCCCAGCGCTCCCAGCGCCGGTCGTTCCAGTTGCGGTCGCCCCACTGGCTGCGCCGGCTCACCCAATAATTGCGGTGGCTGTCGTTCCAGCGATGCGGGCGGCGGTAGCTGTCGTAGACAAAGATGCCGTAGCCCGGATAATAATAATTGTCGTACCAGCCGTACCACGGGTCGCCCTGATAGCCGCCGCCGTAGCAATTGTCGTAATAGGGATCGCAATAGCCGTGGCCGCCATAGCCGACGGAGCCGTATCCGTAGCCGTAGCCGTCATAGGCGCAGGCGCCGAGGCCGAGGGTGGAGGCGAGGACAAAGGCGGGCAGGCGCAGGCTGCGGACTGACATGGACGGGCTCCCGAACAAGAGCGGCCGCGGGCCGAACCGCTCAACCTGCTGAAAACGTGCGGGCTTCGCGCAAGTTCCTGAGGCGAAACGACTATGGAGCGAGACAGGGCCGGCGGGGAGCCGAGGTCAGCCCTCGATCCCTGCGTCGCGCTTGGCGGCGTCGGTCTTCGCCATGTTCTCCGGGTCGAGCGGACCCGTCGCCCTGACCGCGCGCTTCGCGCCCGCCCAGACGTTCTTGTAGGCGAAATAAGCGAGCACGCAGGCAAAAAGCAGGAAAAGCACCACGGCCAGGCCCGCGCGGTGCCGCCGCTGGAGGTTCGGCTCGGCCGTCCAGGTGAGGAAGGCGGAGACGTCCTGCGCCATCTGCTCGACGCTTGCCTGGGTGCCGTCGGCATATTGCACCTGGCCGGCCGTGAGCGGCGGCGGCATGGCGAGGTTGAGGTTCGGGAAATAGGGGTTGAAGTGCAGCCCCTGCCCCGGACGGTTCTCGGCGGGAAGCGCCTCGCCGTCATGGTTCCGGTAGGTCGCGGGGTTGCGATAGCCGGTCAGCAGCGAGGCGATATAATCGTCGCCGCCGTGGCGCGCCTTGACGATCAGCGACAGGTCCGGCGGGAGCGCATTGTTGTTGGCGGCGCGGGCGGCGACCTCGTTCGGATAGGGTGCCGGGAAGCGATCCGCGGGAAGGCCCGGGCGCGTCGCCGGCTCGCCGGTTTCCGGGTTGATGTCCGGCACCTGGAATTCGGACGCGACCTTGCGGATTTCGGCCTCGTTGTAGCCGAGCTCGTCGAGGTTGCGGAACGCGACGTAATTGATGCCGTGGCAGCCGGCGCAGACCTCGCGATAGACCTGGAAGCCGCGCTGCAGCTGCTGCTGGTCGAACGCGCCGAACGGCCCGTCGGTCGAGAAGGCGAAGTTGCGCGGATGCTCGTGGAAGCGATGCTCCGCGCTCTCTTCGTGCTCCTCGCTGAAATAGAGCCAGCTGTCGTTCACCAGCGAGATGGTGGCGACGAGCACGAAGCCGAACCCGATCAGGATGCCCAGCAAGCGAATCATGGTCGATCGAACCCCCTAATGAGCCGGCTGCGGCTGCGGCTGCGGCTGGGCGCCGCGCGAAGGCGTCCCGTAGGGCGCGGCTTCCTCCGCCTCGCCGTGCAGGACGCTTTCCGAGATCGAATTGGGCAGCGGCAGCGTCCGCTCCACATGCGACAATATGGGAAGGATGATCAGGAAATGGGCGAAATAATAGATGGTGGCGAGCTGGCTGATCATCACATAGGGCTGCTCGGCCGGCTTGCCGCCGCAATAGCCCAAAACGATCACGTCCACGATCAGGATCCAGAAGAAGATCCTGAAGGTCGGCCGGTAATTGCCCGAGCGCACCGGCGACGGATCGAGCCAGGAGAGGAAGAACAGGAGGACGATCGAGCCGAACATGGCGATCACGCCCCACAGCTTGGCGGGCAGAATGAAGTCGACGGTGAAGGCCCGAAGGATCGCGTAGAAGGGCCAGAAATACCATTCGGGCACGATCTCCGCGGGAGTCGCCAGCGGGTTGGCCGGAATGTAATTGTCCGCGTGGCCGAGATAATTGGGCGCGTAGAAGATGACCGCGGCCAGCAGCAGCATGAAGATGGCGAGCGCGAAGCCGTCCTTGGCGGTGTAATAAGGATGGAAGGGCACCGTGTCCTGCGGCCCCTTGACGTCGACCCCGGTCGGGTTGCTCGAGCCCGGAATGTGCAACGCCCAGATGTGGAGGATGATCACCCCCGCGATCACGAACGGCAGCAGATAGTGGAGCGAGAAGAAGCGCGTCAGAGTCGACTGGTCGGGCGCGAAGCTTCCCAGCAGCCAGGTCTGCAGCGCCTCGCCGACGAGCGGGATCGCGCCGAACAGGCCGGTGATCACCTTGGCGCCCCAGAAGCTCATCTGCCCCCAGGGCAGCACATAGCCCATGAAGGCGGTCGCCATCATCAGGAGGAAGATGACCAGCCCCAAGAGCCACACCATCTCGCGCGGCGCCTTGTAGGAGCCGTAATAGAGGCCGCGGAAGATGTGAATGTAGGTGACGATGAAGAAGAAGCTGGCGCCGTTGGCGTGGGCATAGCGCAGGAACCAGCCCTGGTTGACGTTGCGCATGATGTGCTCGACCGACGCGAAGGCGGTGTCGGCGTTCGCATTGTAATGCATGGCGAGCACGATGCCGGTGACGATCTGGATGGCCAAGGCCACTCCGGCGAGCACGCCGAAATTCCAGAAATGGTTGAGGTTGCGCGGCACCGGATAGCCGCCGCCGACGGCGCCGTAGACCAGGCGCGGCAGCGGCAGGCGCTGGTCGATCCAGCGCATGAAGCCGGATTTGGGTTGATATTCTTGCGCCCAGGGAAAGCCCATATCTCTACCTCAGCCGATCCGGACGGTGGTGGCGTTCAGGAACACATATTCCGGCACTTCCAGATTGAGCGGCGCCGGGCCGCGGCGGATGCGCCCGGCGGTGTCGTAATGCGAGCCGTGGCAGGGGCAGAAATAGCCGTGATACTCGCCCCTGTTCTCGCCCTCGGCCGTGCCCAGCGGCACGCAGCCGAGATGGGTGCACACGCCCAAAGTGATCAGCCATTGCGGCTTGCCCTCGGCGGTGCGGTCGGCGAGCGTCTCGGGATCGCGCAGGTCCGACACGTCGACATTGCTGGCGTCGCGGATCTCGGCGGGCGTCAGGTGGCGGATGAAGATCGGCTGCTTGCGCCAGATCGTCTTGATCGCCTGGCCCGGCTGGATCGCGGAGACGTCGACATCGATCGAGGCCAAAGCCAGCACGTCGGCGGTCGGGTTCATCTGGTTGACCAGCGGATAGACCAGGGCCGCGGCGCCGACGCCGGCGGCGGTCACCGCGCCGATATTGAGGAAGTCGCGGCGGCGGACGCCGTCTGCGCCCTGGCCGTGCGGGGCCGTGGCGGCCGTACCTTCTGTCTGCTCAACCGTCGCCATGATGACCTTCGACGAAACCCAGCGGAAGTGCGAACGCCGCTCCGGCCGGGACGGCGCGGAGCCTCACACAAAGCCGCAGCGGGAAACCCCGATGCGGCTCGCGGCGCCTGATAGCCGCGCAGGCCGCGCTTTGCCAACCGTGATTTTCTGGCGGCCGCGCCGCGGCGTCTTCCGCAAGTACGGACGGAAGGGAAGGCTGTCTCACGCGAAGGCGCGAAGGCGCGAAGGAGGCCGAAGGCCAATCCCGAGAAACCGCTACTCCGCAGACGAAGGCGAGCTCGTGCTGGTCGCTCCCTTCCCCTTCCCTCCGCGCCTTCGCGCCTTCGCGTGAGATCATAGGGAGCCCGGCGTGCCAGGAAGGCAGTGGGTTCGCGCAGAGACGCGGAGGCGCAGAGGGGCTGCGCCTGTCTCCGCTTGCCGGCGAAGCCGAAAACCCCGGGGGATGGGTGGAGGCCGCTTCGCGGCGGAAGTGGCGCGAAGCGGCCCGTCAACCCTCTGCCTCTCTGCGCCTCTGCGCCTCTGCGCGAGATCTTAGGCTGCCTACGGGCCCTCCCCCCGGCTTCGCAGGCGGGATAAGAGAGCCCGATGCGCGTCGCTCTCTACCAGCCCGATCAGGCCGGCAATGTCGGCACGATCCTGCGCACGGCCGCCTGCTTCGGCGTCCCGGTCGACCTGATCGAGCCCTGCGGCTTTCCCTTCTCCGACCGCGCCCTCAAGCGCGCCGGCATGGACTATGCGGAGATGGCCCAGGTGACGCGCCACGCGGACTGGGCGGCGTTCGAGGCGAAGCTGGCCGGGCGGCTGGTGCTGTTCACCACCGCGGCGGATGCGGTGCGGCTGCCGGAGGCGCGGTGTGAAGCGGGCGACGTGCTGCTGTTCGGCTCCGAAAGCCGCGGGGTGCCGGCGGAGGTGCATGAGCGGGCGGAGCTCAAGGTGCGCATCCCGCAGGTCGAGGGCACGCGCTCGCTGAACCTCGCGGTGGCGGCGGGGATCGGGCTTGCAGAGGTGCTGCGTCAAGCGGGGTTATGGAGGCGAGGAGCGTGATTTTGGGGCGTTGTAGTTTTTCAAAGACGCAAGGCCACAAAGGTATCGTACCGTCTCGGAACTCGATTGCCAGTGCGACCGCTCACACTGCCGCCGCCAAGCTACAAAGGCGGCAGCTTCGCGACCCATTGGAATGACGATACGCTTGGCGACGGGCCACCTCAAAAGCTTCGGACTCTGAGAGTAGTATTCGGGGAGCTCGGAAACCCGGAGAGCGTCCAGCTGCTCATTGACCACCAGAACGCAGGTCACGGCAGTCTGCCAACCATGTCAGCTAGGCTCGCCTTCAGCAACGCAAAACGGAACTTGGGAACGTCTTTCTATTTACGTACGCTGCAAGCCTTGGGCGGTTGGGCGAATCAGATCTGGGTTCTTCACGCTTTCGATCATCCGCGCTACAACGATTTCTTCAGCGACGAAAACCCGACAGCTTTTGGAGCGAAATAGATGGCTCAGGCACTCACATTGAAAGCGCAAGTTCTCGGACTGGATTATTCGGTCGGATACAACGGCACGGTTGCACGTCCCGTGGAGGATAAGCTGCGCGAGATGGTCTCCGTTAAAGACTTTGGTGCCGTGGGCAACGACATTGCCGACGACACCGCGGCGATCGCGGCGGCTTACGCATCCGGCGCTGCAACCGTTTTCTTTCCCAGTGGAAGCTACCGAACTTCCGCGGAGATTGTCGCCATTAACGTCAATTCCGTTGGCGACGGCATGGAGGCTGTCACCATAACAGCGACCGCCCCGATGACTTCCCTCCTGAAGGTGAACGGCCAAAATGTTGAAGTGCGGGGCATGTTTCTCAGCGCAAATGCCAAGGCCGATCACGGCCTCTACATGAACGGAACCAACGGCGGCCTTGTTGAAGATGTGCTCATTCAAAGTTCAAAGAAGGACGGCATTTTTTTTGCCATGGGTGTTAATAATTCAAATACGGTTGTCCGGCGCTGTTGCGTCCGCGGTGCGGGTACCTCGATCGTCTGCACTGTCACCAATTCAGCGGGCGGCACCGTCGTTACCGTGAGCGGCGCGGGCGATCTGACCACCCGAGGCATTCGTCCCTTCTATGACATGGTGGAGGTCGGCGGATTTGGTTACAGCATCCGATCCGTAGACTCCGCCTCGCAGGTCACCGTGTCGCAGCCCATCGCGAATGCAACGGCAGCGGGCGCTGGTAACATTCGTATCGGTTCAGCCGTTCTCGTCACAAACAACGGTGATAATTCTAGCCTGAAGATCGAGCTTAACCAGTTTCAAGGTGCAGCGGTAGCAGGTATTCGTAACCTTGCGCTCTATGGCGTACAGGACCGGGGCAACTACTTCGAGAACTGTGAATATGGCCATACAATTGGCTGCATGAATGGTGGGACGGGAATTTCAGTTATGGAGGGCACTGTGTCGCTCCAAAGCTATTTCGAGGAAAGCGGTTCTTCCGACTTCCTTATAGAGAATTGCACCGGGGTCATTTTTGAGCCTGCTCAGCTCAGCACCGCAAGCAACCCTTATCTCAATGCTATCCGCTGCCTCGACTGGTTGAGAGCCTCGGGCGTGGAGTTTCGCTATCGGGGGGCTACGTTTTGCGGCGCCGTCTCGCAGCAAACCAATATCGTGACCCTGGCTGCCGCGGATGTTCGCTGCGGTGTCCGGTATGATTTCGTGCAGTCGACCGGCGCCTCCAATTTCGTCATTGAGCTTCCGGACCCGACGGCGGGCTCAAATCTGGCCGGAATGATGGGTGCACTCGATGCCAAGATCGAGTTCCAGATGATGGACATCGGCGGCAAGACCGCCTCCTTCCAGTCGGTCGGCAACATCAACCAGAGTGCAGCGGACTATCTACATACCGGAAACTATGTCCTCATCACCGCGCGCTACAACGCGACCTATGGCTGGGCGCTCACGAAATCGGCTTGATCGAACCCAGCGAAGGGCGGGCTTTTCGAACAATAGGTGGTAAATCAATCCGGCCGCTACGGAGAGTGCCAGCATCGTCCAGAACCCGCCGCCAAGGCGGAACAGGACGCCCATCAGAGGCAGGTGAGCGAGATAGATCGCGTAAGATGCATCGCCCAGAAGGTTGAGCGCTCGGCCGACCTTCACGTCGGGAAGACTGACGAAGGCTGCAAGGAACATCCCTGCCACGAACTCCAGGTTGATGAAGCCGAGGGCGACCTGTTCGAAAGGATTGACCGGGATCGAGATGCCGTTCCGCAGCAGGATCAGGACCGCCCAGATTGCCGCGCCGGTCAGCGGGCGACCCCACATGAAGAACAGGCCGGCCAACAAATAGAACATGACCTCATGCTGCAGCGTCCAGGCCACTCCCAATGCGGCCTGTCCGGGAACGAGGAACAAAGTGGAAAGCCAGCTGAAGTCCCGGCCGATGGCGATCCAGCCGAAAGCGGCGAGAATGCCGACCGGCAGATAGGGAATGAAAATTCGGACCGAGCGCTTGAAGGCATAATCGCCCGGAGCGAACGAACGGTCGGCATTCACATGGTAGATGATGAATCCCGAGAGCAGGAAGAAGAAGTGAACGCCCCAATGCACGCCCATGAAGCCGAACCCCTCGATGGGCATCGCGTGCGTATAAAGGGTGGCGTGAAACACCGCGACGCTGAGAGCCGCCACGGCCCGCCCCGCCTGCAACAGTTCGAGGCGCTCAGACATCGAGGATCCGGCGCAGAATGGGGTTCCTGATCAGTGCCTGGTGAACCTTGTGCTTCAGCCCGAAATAGTCCGAATGTCTCGGCCGATAATTGGTGATTCCCGACGCTCCGAATCTCACTTCCGAGGCAGGGCGTTCTTTCGAATAATAATAAAGGGCGATCGAGTTGCGCGTGACGCCTTCGGGGCACGCCAGCGCCTCCGGGTGGCCGTGATAGCTTTCATCCGTGGTGGAGAAGATCACGATCCGATTGAGCAATGGAGCAATCCGGCGCACGCACGCGCTCATGTCGCGTTTCCATAGCTCCAAATATCCTCCCCATTCTTCCTGCCAGGGCTCGTTCAAGTAAAGGATGAGATTGAGCCGGCGGTGGAGTCGAAGCCCTTTGTGCCAGTTGAAGTCGGTGTGGATCTTCAGGAACCCGCCGCGGCCGATCTGGTGGACGCCGCCGCCCTGCAGGCCTGGGTCCGCGACCAGTCCGTTCATGCCGGTCAGCTTCTCCAGCCACTGGACGAACGGCGGCGCATTGAGCTCCAGGATGAGCTCTCGCGTGGCCGGACCCATGGCGTCCATGTCCGAGAGGCGCCCCTTGAGGCGCGTGCCGTAGAAACGTGGTTCGCTCGGTACGGTCAAGTTCGCGACTTCGCCGGCGATCGCCCTCACCCGTTCTTCAGGCAAGAAGTCGTCGAATACCACGTGCGGAAAGGGCGAGGCCGCCGGGTAATCCTGAGGAAATTGCTCCATTGATCTCACGGGAAAGCCCAGCGTGAGGGGCAGCGGCCGGAACTCGCATGATAGAGATCGCTCGCCATCGGCCAATTCCTGCACCTTCTGCAGGGACGCAGCAAGGCTTCGAGCGGGGCGCAGCGGGGAGCGAGGCGCGCAGGTCCAGCGGAAGGTAACAGGTGTCGCCCGATCGGCTGCCGCCTCGCATCAGGCAAGGTCCGGCCTCCGGGCCGGCCGGTCTGTTACAGGGGACAGTCACTCGTGACTGTCCCCTCGCAGCACGACGCCGCGGATAGGGTGCGCGCAGAGACGCGGAGGCGCAAAGGCGCCGCAGCTGTCTCCTCGCCCCGGCGAAGTCGAAAAACCCGCGCGATCGGTCGAAGCCGCTTCGCCGCGGAAGCTAGGCGAAGCGGTCCGTCCCAACGCTCGGCCTCTCTGCGCCTCTGCGCGAAACGGGGACAGTATAGATTTTCGACTTCGTGAAAATCTATACTGTCCCCACTCGATGCGCATCGCTCTCTACCAGCCGGACCAGGCCGGCAATGCAGTATACACTTTCGACCCGCGCCGGACCTAGGTGCCCGTTTCGCAGACGGGAAAATGTATACTGTCCCTGTTTGTCCGGATTCGCACAGCCGCTAACGCCGCGCGTGGACGTTCTTGCGCCAGATCGCGAGCAGGATGAGGACGAAGGCGGCGAGGCGAATGAGGTAGATGAAGCTGCGCTCCTCGACCGGGAACAAGGTGAGCGCGAGCAGGGCCTGGACGATGCCGAGCAACCAGAAGGCGATCGCGAAGGCGAGGAACAGGCCGTCGCCGGTTCGCCGCCAGAAGCGCAGGAAGAACAGGCCGGCGACCGCGAAGCCCGCCGCGACGCAGCCGGAGAGGAAGTGGAAAAAGGGACCGGTCATCTCATTCCTCCAGATCCCAGATGCAGCCGAACAGCAAAAGGCCAACCGCGCCGAGCGACAATGCGAGACGCGGGATCTGCAGGTCGACGTCGGGCAGCAGCAGCAGATCGATCATGACGACGAGATTGTTGAGCGCGAGGAACAGGAAGCAGAGCGCGCTCCACAGCAACAGCCGCGCCCGGGTGCGGCGATAGTTGCGGGCGAGCAGCAGCGCGCAGGCGGAGCTGGTCGCGAAGCAGAGCAGATAGACGGCGGAGGGGAAGATGTCGCTCACTCAGTCCCTCCTCAAGCGGAACGCGTCCGAGAAGGCGCTCAGTCCATCATGGCGCGGCAGGATGATCAAGCGCCGCACGCCGTCCGGCTTCTGGCGGTAGAGCCCCTCGGCCGCCTCGACCAGCGCCGCGAGGCCGGGCCCGGCCGGCGCGTAGCGCGCGGAGTCGTCCTCCTCGACGACCACGAGCCCGGCCGCGAGCAGGCTTGCGATGCCGCGGTCGATCACCGAATCGCTCGCGCGCAAGGCCGCCACCAGCTCCGGCCGCGGCCAGGAGCGCGCGCCCTCGCGCTTCAACAAAAGCAACAGCTCGAGCGCCCAGACCGACCCGAACGTGTCGCTGATGAAGCCGGCGACTTCCTCTTCGGATGGCGGTGCGGGCACGACGCTCCTTCGGTGCGGGGTGGTTTCTAGCCCGGCGGAGCGTGATGGCAAGGCGGCGAATCGCGGTCGGGGGGCATCGCCGCCGGCGATCAGTCGAGCCGCCCCGAGAGCCAGTGCATGATGTTGAGCGCGAACCGGCGGTTATCGATGCCGGGATGGTTCATGCCCATGGTGAAGGTCCGGCCGCCTTCGCCGGGGAGGCGGACGATCTGCGCCGACAGCATCGCCGCTTCCCCGAGCACCACTACCCGCCCGCGGCCGTGGCGCATCGCCAGGCCCTGGACGCGGCCGCCGACCGGCGTCGCCCCGGTGGCGCGCGCCGCTTCGGCCGACCAGCCGCCGCGCAGGGCCGCCGCGACGGCGCCCAAAGCGGCGGCGTCGCGCGCCTCGTGGGCGTCGGGGCCGAGCCTCATCAGCGCGGTCGCGCCGCGCGGCAGCGTCAGCGATTGCCCGGTGAAGGCCTTGACCGTCGATACGAGCTCGCTCGCGTCGCGCCCCCGGACGATCGGATGCGTGCCGAGGCGCCCGTTCTCGCGCGAGTAGATGAGCTGCGTGGTCATGAACGAGGCGGCGGGCTGCGGCTCGAACACCCAGCCTTCGCCCATCCGCACCCCGAAGCGCGCCGCCAGGCTCTGGGCCGCGCGGCCGAACGGGCTATGGTCGGCAATCAGGAGCAGCGCCCCGCCGCGCCGCACCCAGGCCGCCACCGCGTCGCACTCCGCGTCGGTGAAGGCCGGCTGGTCGGTCGCCGCGGCATTAAGCGAGCCCGCATTGGCGATGACCAGGATGCGGGTCCGCGCGAGGCCTTGCCGGGTGAAGGGTCCGGTGCCGGAGACGATTCGATAGCCGTCGCTGGCGATCAGGCGCGCGAAGGGCTGGTAGCGTCCGTCGGCGGTGTGGAAGTTGCGGTGCGCGGCGTCGATGGTGACGAGTGGGCCGGCGCCTGCGCGATAGGCCGGGCGCTCCACTCGCGGGTCGAAGGAAGGATCGGCCTCCTGGCTCTGGGCCAAGGCGCCGGCGGCGGCGCAGAGCGCGAGGAACAGGCCGGCCAGGCGCGGAATCCTTGCTTTCATGGCAGCTCCCCTTGCGTCGGCATAAGTGCACGATACCGCAATCCTGCCAGGCCGTTCCAGCCCCACCGCTTGCAAGCTGCCGCCTGTCTTGGCATCGGCTGGCCGCGATGGACGAGCTCGATCACGAACAGCAGGCGGCGCGCGACTGGTTCGAAGCGCTGCGCGACCGGATCTGCGCCGAGTTCGAGGCGATCGAGCGCGAGGCCCCGACAGGCTCAGGCCAGGCGGCGACGTTCGATTTCCTTCCCTGGGAGCGCGCCGACCATGAGGGCGGGCCGGGCGGCGGCGGCGTGCGCGGGCTGATGAAGGGCGAGGTGTTCGAGAAGGTCGGGGTCAACGTCTCGACCGTATTCGGCGCGTTCAGCCCGGATTTCGCGGCGCAGATCATGGGCGCGGAAGAGGACCCGCATTTCTTCGCCACCGGCATCAGCCTCGTCGCCCACATGGCCAATCCGCACGTGCCCGCGGTCCACATGAACATGCGCTTCCTCAGCACCACGAAGCGCTGGTTCGGCGGCGGGGCGGACCTCAATCCCCCGATCCCGAACGAGGAGGACACGGCCGACTTCCACTCGCGGCTGCGCGCCGCCTGCGCAGCCCACGACCAGACCTATTACGAGCGCTTCGCGAAATGGGCGGAGGATTATTTCTTCATCCCCCACAGGGGCGTTCACCGCGGCGTCGGCGGCATCTTCTACGACCATCTCGAATGCCACGAAAGGGGCGCGACCTTCGAGGCGAACTTCGCCTTCACCCGCGACGTCGGCGAGGCGTTTCTCGATGTCTTCCCGCGGATCGTGCGGCGGCGGATGGGAACCCCGTTCGACGCGGCCGACAAGGCGCGGCAGCTCGAATATCGCGGCCGCTACGCCGAGTTCAACCTGATCTACGACCGCGGCACCCTGTTCGGCCTCAGGACCGGCGGCAATGTCGACGCGATCCTGATGAGCCTCCCCCCGGTGGCAACATGGGGCTGAAGACGTTCCTCCCCACCGGCTGTGCCGGCAGGGAGGAACCCGATTGGGTGACGGCGCATCGTAGGGCCCACACCGGAGCGACAGCATGACCGTCACCATCACCGCCTTCGAACGGTCTCCCGACCGCGGCCGGGGGCTGGCGCGGGACATGCGCGTTCGCTGGGCGCTCGAAGAGGCGGGCCAGCCCTACGACGTGCGCCTGGTTTCGTTCGCTGCGATGAAGGAACCCGCACATCGCCGGCTTCATCCTTTCGGGCAGATTCCGACCTACGAGGAAGGCGACCTCGCCTTGTTCGAATCGGGCGCGATCGTCTTCCATATCGCCGAGCGTCATCCTGGCCTGCTGCCGGACGATGCGAAGGCCCGGGCGCGTGCCATCACCTGGATGTTCGCCGCCCTCAACACGGTCGAGCCGCCGATCGTCGAGCTTTCGATGGCCACGATCCTGGAGCGGGACAAGAGCTGGTACGAGGCGCGCCTGCCGCTCCTCGATGACCGGGTCCGCGGACGCCTCGACGAGCTCTCCAGCCACCTCGGCGAGTCCGACTGGCTCGACGGCGAGTTCAGTGCCGGCGACCTTTTGATGGTGACGGTCCTCCGCCGGCTGGAAGGATCGGGCATCCTCGAGACCTATCCGACCCTCACCGCTTACATCGCCCACGGCGAAGCCCGGCCTGCGTACCAGCGCGCGTTCGAGGCGCAACTGGCGGTGTTCGCGGGCAGCGCAGCGACCGGCTGACGGTGTCCCCAGCCGGGCACGAGTTCCTCCGGCGCGACCGAGCTGCTAGCCCGGCCCGATGCCGCTGCTGCTCGCTCTGGTGATCATCGCCTTTGCCGCCTCGTTTCATCTCTACTGGGCGCTCGGCGGCCGGCTCGGCTTCTCGGTGTCGCTTCCGCAGCGGCCGGACGGGACGCCGGTGATGGCGCACCGGCTCGCCTGGTGGCGACCCGCGGCGGGGGCGGTCGCGCTCGCACTCGTCGCGCTCGCACTGCTGCTGCTGGCGCACGCCGGGCATCTCCCCCTCCCGCTCACGCCGGCACTCGCACGCTTGGCCCTGCTCGCGGCCGCCGCCGCCTTCATCGCCCGGGCGCTCGTCCCCAACCCCTATGTCGGTTTCTTCAAATCGCTGCGCGAGACGCGCTGGGCGCGCTACGACACGCGCCTCTACAGCCCCCTCTTTCTGCTGCTCGGCCTGCTCCTCGTCGCGCAGGCTCTGGGACGATGAGATGAGCCTCACGCCCATTCCCGAAGGCCATATTGGCGCCGTCGTCACCTATCTCGAGATGACCGAGCGCCCTTTGCCGCGCCCCCTCCCCGCCTCGCCCTTCCGTCTCGAACCCTGGCCCGAGCCCGAGCCCGGCCGCTATCGCATCCTCTTCGAGCGAGTCGGCGCGCGCTGGCTGTGGTACTCGCGGCTCGCCATGGACGATGCGGCCCTGCTCGCCAACGTCGCGGAGGTCCACGCCGTCGTCGACCGGCGGCGGATCGAAATCGGCATGGTCGAGCTCGACTTTCGCACCGAAGGCAAGTGCCTGATCCGCTTCCTCGGGCTGGTGCCGGAGCTCGCCGGCAGGGGCCATGGCAAGTGGCTGTTCGCGCAGACGCTGGCGCTCGCCTGGCGTCCGGGCGTGGCGCGCGTCCGCGTCAACACCTGCACGCTCGACCATCCGGCCGCCCTTCCCTCTTACCTGAAGGCGGGCTTCCGGCCGGTCCGGCGGGCATTCGAGAGCTTTCCCGATCCGCGCCTCGCCGGCCTGCTGCCGCGCGACGCGGCGCCGCAGATTCCACTAGGCTGAGGCGGGTCTCGTCGTGGCCTCGGCGAGCCGCTGGTACAGGCCCGTGGCCAGTGCCGCCTGGAGCACGCTCGCCGCCGCCCAGACGATCGCGCCGGCGGCTTCCGCGATCAGGAGCCCCAGGTCGCGGCCGGCGAGCAGGATCGCCACCGATCCGAGCGATCCCGACACGGCCATGTCGGCGATCGCGGCGAGGACGAACAAGGCGACGAACACCCAGGCGATCGCGAATCCGCGGCTGCGGGTGAGCGCGACGCTGCGGCGGATCGCGTCGATCGGGTTCCTGCGATTCTCGGCGACGATCGCGGCAGGGACGAGTCCGAGCCGTCCGAGGAGGTAGATGCCGGGCACGATCAGCAGGACGAGGCCCGCGAGCACCGCCATGTTCGTCAGGAATCCGGAGGCGAACATGGTCGGCAGCAAGGCGAGCGACGCGACGATCGTCGCACCCACCGTGCGCCCGTCGGCCTTCAGAAACAGGCGCAGCAGCGTCAGCATGCCCAGCATCTCGATCAGGCCGCCGGCGAGGATCATCGGCCAATGCTCGCGGACATGGGCGATCATCGCCTCGAGAAAGCTGATCCCCGGCGCCCGCGGCTCCAGCGGCGCCAGATAGCCGACGAGGAGATTCGGCAGGAAGAACATGGCGCCGGCGAGCGCGATCACGACCGCGCGGTTGCGCCGGATGAGTCCGAGGGCCTCGTTCCAAAGGCCGGCATAATCGAGCCGCATCGTCGTCCCCTTCGCTGTAGGGCGCATAACGTGCCCGCGCCGCCGCTTTCAAGCGGGGCTTGAACTGCGGCGCCTCATCGCCGAGACGCCAGGCCATGACCGGCGGCAAAGAGATTGAGTGGCGCAAGTCGGACGCGCTCGTCGCCTACCCGGACGCGCTCGCGGCGATGGAGTCGCGCGCCGAGGCGATCCGGGCCGGCGAAGGCCGCGAGCTGGTCTGGCTGCTCGAGCACCCGCCGCTCTACACCGCGGGCACCAGCGCCGATCCCGCCGAATTGTTCAACCCCGGCGGCCTCCCGGTCTACGAGGCGGGACGCGGCGGGCGCTATACCTATCACGGGCCCGGCCAGCGCGTCGGC
>DASQKE010000291.1:0-23414 GCA_035630675.1 Allosphingosinicella sp. | reverse complement strand
TATAGCCCGCTTCCGGCCGGTCCCGGAGACGTGGGTGAGTGGCTGAAACCAGCGGTTTGCTAAACCGCCGTAGGGGGATTACTCCTACCGAGGGTTCGAATCCCTCCGTCTCCGCCACCCTGCTTCGCCGGATTTCTCAGGCCAGATCAGGGAATCGAGGGGGAATGAGCCTGAGCACCTATCTCGTCGCGTCGCGTCAGGGTCTCTACCTCGCCACGCGGAGCGAATGGCGCCTGCTCGCCGCCGGCGCCTTCTTCGGGATCGCCTGCGCCAAGGGAGACGTGTTCGCCTTTCGCCACGATCCCCCCTCCGGCGACGAGGGGCCGCAGTCGGGACGGGTGGTGCATTACAGCTGGCAGGATGGCGAGCTGCGGGAGCGCGGAATCGTCGCCGAGGGCCTCGACCATAATTGCCACCAGCTCGATTTCTTCGATGATTCCTTCTTCGTCGTCGACACGCTGAACCAGCGAATTCTAGAATATGATTCGGGCTGGACGGCTGCCGCGGAGCATCAGATCCTTCCCCCCGCCGAACGCGACGGGCCGGACCACGCGCATCTCAATTCGATCGCCGGCACGGTCGACACCGTCTGGCTGATGCTTCACAACATGCATCGGGGGCTGCCGAGCGAGATCGTCGAGCTCGACCGCGCCTTCACCGAGCGCGGCCGTACAATTCTACCGTGCAGCGGGTGTCACGACATCGTGCCGCTGGCGGACGGAAGGCTCCTGACCTGCTTGTCGCCGGTGGGCGAGGTCGCCGTGCTGCCCGGCGGGGAGAGGCACCCTATCGACGGGCTGTGGACGCGAGGATTGACGGCGGCGCCGGACGAAATTGTCGTCGGCAGCTCCTTATACGGTCAACGCCACGCGCGCGCGCTGCTGCCGGGCTTCCTGACGTTTCTCGATGCGGGCGACTTCAGCCGTACCGGCCGCCTCTATCTCCCCGCGGCCCCGACCCAGATCAGGCGGGTCGAGCCGGCCGGCTGAGCCGCCCCCCCCGCCCGATCGCGTGGCGCGAGGGTCTGCTTCGCCCTGCGGGCTCCGCGGGACAGGTGCTTTCCGATCCCCGCCGCCGCTGCTAGGCGCGGACCATGCTCAGCCTTCAGTTCATCCGCGACAATCCCGAGACGGTGCGCCGGGCCGCAGCCGACAAGAATGCGGGGCTCGACCTCGACCGGCTGCTCGCGCTCGATGCGGACGTGCGCGGGCTGAAGACCAAAGTCGACGAGCTGAGGCGGCAGCGCAACGAAATCAGTGCGAGCTTCAAGGACGCCGACCCCGCCGAGCGGCCGGCGCTCGGGCAGAAGGCGAAGGCTCTGGGCGCCGAGGCCGGCGAGGCCGAGGCGGCGCTGGGGGAGAAGCAGAACGAGCTCGACGCGCTGATGCTGCGCGTGCCCGGCATTCCCTGGGAGGGCGCGCCGGTCGGGCCGGACGAGAGCGCCAACACGGTCGTTCGTACTGTCGGAGAGCCGCGGCGCTTCGACTTCGAGGTGCGCGACCATGTCGCTTTGGCGGAGATGAACGACTGGGCAGACCTCGCCCGGATCACCCAGGTTTCGGGCTCGCGCACTTACTGTTTGAAGGGGCGGCTCGCACTGCTGGAGCAGGCATTGATGTTCTGGGCGCAGCAGAGGCTCGCCGGCGAGGGCTTCACCTTGATGACGGTGCCGGCGCTGGCGCGGCCGCAGGCGTTCGTCGGCACCGGCCATTTCCCGGGCCATGAGGAGGAGGCGTACCACCTTCCGGCGGACGAGCTCTACCTTGCCGGCACCGGCGAGATCGCGCTGACGTCGCTCCATTCGGGCGAGATCTTCGAGGCTGAGAAGCTACCCGTTCTCTACGCCGGTTTTTCGCCCTGCTTCCGGCGCGAGGCGGGAAGCGCGGGGCGCGACGTGCGCGGGCTGCTCAGGGTCCACCAATTCTACAAGCTCGAGCAATATGTGATCTGCCGCGACGATCCGGAGGAGAGCGCGGCGTGGCACGCGCGGCTGCTCGGCATCGCCGAGGGGCTGCTCCAGGCGCTGGAGATCCCGTATCAGGTCGTGGAGACCTCGACCGGCGACATGGGGCTCGGCAAGTACAGGATGAACGATATCGAGAGCTGGGTTCCCAGCCTCGGCAAATATCGCGAGACCCACAGCTGCTCGACCTTGCACGACTGGCAGGCGCGGCGGGCGAACCTCAGGTGGCGCGACGAGGAAAGGCGGGTGCGCTTCGTCCACACGCTCAACAATACGGCTTTGGCGAGCCCTCGGATCCTCGTCCCTCTGCTCGAGAACCACCAGACCGAGGATGGCCGCGTGCGGCTGCCCGGCGCGCTGCAGGGGCTGATGGGGGGCGAGTATCTCTAGGCCGTCGCCGGACGAGCGCGCGCCGTCGCGCTGGCAGCAGCTCGCGGAAGGAGCGGCGCTCGGCGCGCGGATCTGGCGCGGTTTCGGCCGGCTCGGCGAGCGCGGCCCTGACGGCGGCGGGAAATTGATGGTGATCCCCGGTTTCCTCGCCAACGACCGGACCACGCTCGGGCTGCAGCGGGCGCTGGCGGCGGGCGGCTTCCGGGTGACCGGTTGGGGGCTTGGCCTGAACAGCGGCGTCAGCGAGCGCACGGTCGAGGCTATCGTCCAGCGGATCGCGGAATATGGCGGCGGCCAGAAAGTGATTCTGGTCGGGTGGAGCCTCGGCGGCCTTTATGCGCGCGTCGTCGCCCAGGAGCGGCCGGACCTCATCGCCAAGGTGGTGACGCTCGGCTCTCCCTTCTCCGGCGACCGCCGCCGCAACAACAATGTCTGGCGGCTCTACGAGCTGGTCGCCGGCCATCCCGTGAACAGCCCGCCGATCGACCAGGACCCCGCCAGAAAACCGCCGGTGCCGACGCTCGCGATCTGGTCGCGGCGGGACGGCATCGTCGCTCCGGCGGGCGCGCGCGGACGCCCGGAAGAGCGAGATGCGGAACTGGAGATCGACTGCTCGCACATGGGCTTCGCGGTGAGCGGGCGGATCTTCCCGAAGATCGTCGAGGCGGTCCGCGGCTTTTGAGGGGACCGACGGGGACAGTCAGATAGACTGTCCCCCAAGGAAGGGGGCGGCGACCTCGGGCGGCACCCTGAGCGGGCGGCCGGTGGCGCGGTCGAGCATCGCCCACATCGTGCGCGCCCGCACCCGCGGCCTGCCGTCCGCCCCGGCGAACTCCATGTGCCGCTCGAAGCGCGCGCCCTTCGGCGGCGCCTCGATCCAGGTCCGCCCCGTCACCGTCTCGCCCGGCAGTACCGCGCGCAGATAGTCGATCTCGTGGCGGGTCACGACCCAGATATAGGCCGCGTGATGCTCCGCCGGAGCGACCGCATGCCAATGGGAGGTCGCCAGGTCCTGGATCCAGCGCACCCAGACCGCATTGTTGACGTGGCCGAGCTCGTCGATGTCGGCCTCGGTCGCAATGATCTTCATCTCGTACATGGGGTCAGTCGCCGATCCGGGTGAGGATGAAGGCCCAGGCCTCCGCCACTTCGCGCAGCGAATCCCAGCGGCCGGACTTGCCGCCGTGGCCGGCGCCCATGTTGATCTTGAGCAGCATGAGATTGTCGTCCGTGCGGGTGGCGCGCAGCTTGGCCGCCCATTTGGCGGGCTCCCAATAGGTGACGCGCGGATCGTTGAGGCCGCCGGTGATCAGCATCGGCGGATAGGCCTGCGGCCTGACATTGTCGTAGGGCGAATAGCTCCTGATCAGCGCGAATGCGGCCTCGTCCTCGATCGGGTTGCCCCATTCGGGCCATTCGGCGGGGGTCAGTGGCAGGGTCTCGTCGAGCATGGTCGCGAGCACGTCGACGAAGGGCACGTCGGCGACGACCGCGCCCCACAGATCCGGGTCCGAATTGACCACCGCGCCCATCAGCTCGCCGCCCGCCGAGCCGCCCTGGATCGCGATCCGGCCGGGCCGCGCGAAGCCGGCGGCGATCAGGCCTTTCGCAGCATCGACGAAGTCGTTGAACGTGTTGGCGCGCTTGTCGAGCTTGCCGTCGAGGAACCAGCCATGGCCGAGATCGTCGCCGCCGCGGATATGGGCGATCGCGCAGGCGAAGCCGCGGTCGAGCAGGCTCATCCTGGAGACCGAGAAGCTCGGCGGGATGGCATGGCCGTAGGCGCCGTAGCCGTACAGATAGAGCTTGCCCGATCCGTCCCGCGGGAAGCCCTTCCTGCAGACCACCGACACCGGAATTTGCTTGCCGTCGCGCGCCGGCACCATCAGCCGCTCGGTCTCATAGTGCGAGGCGTCGTAGCCGGAGGGGATTTCCTGGACCTTGAGCGTCTCGAGCCGGTCCCTCGCGGGATCATAATCGTAGACGGTGCCGGGCGTCACCATCGAGGAGTAACCGAGCCGGTAGGCGCTCGGCGCGAATTCGGGGGTCGAGCCGAGCGCGACGGTGTAGCTCGCCTCGGGAAATGCGATGCGCCGCTCCTCGCCGGAATAGGTACGCAGGCGAATCTGGTCGAGGCCGGCGAGCCGCTCCTCGATCGCGAGATGGTCGCGAAAGGCGGTGACGCCGCGCAAATAGGCCTCGTCCGAGCCGGGAATGACGGTCGTCCAGTCGCCCGGCGCGGCCGGATCGGCCTCGGCGAGGCGGAAATTGACGTGCTCGTCATTGGCGAGGATCCACAGCCGCCCGTGCGCGGCGTCGACGGAGTAGATGATCTTCGGCCGCCGCGTCGCGATCAGCACCGGCTCGGCGGCGGGATCGGCAGCGGGGACGAAGCGGATCTCGGTCGCGCTGTTGTCGCCGGTGGCGATGAAGATCAGGCTCCTGTCGTGGCTCTTGGCGATCCCGACCGAGAAGCCCGGATCCGCTTTCTCCTCGTAGAGGGTCGCGTCCTCCGCGACCGGGCGGCCGAGGCGGTGGAGGCGGGCGCGATAGCTGCGCCAGCTCTCATTGACCTCGGTGAAGAGGATCGCGTCGGAGCCGGCGCTCCATTCGACGTTGCCGATCCCCTGCTCGGTCACGGTCTCGAGATCCACGCCGGTCGCGAGGTCGCGGATGCGCAGCTTGAAGCGCTCCGAGCCGTCGTCGTCGACCAAGGTCGCCGCGAAGCGCCCGTCCGGGCTCACCTGCAGCGCGCCGAGCCTGAAATAGTCCTTCCCGGCCGCCTCCGCCGGCTCGTCGAAGATGAGCTGGTCGGCGCCGCCGCCAATCGGTCGCCGCCACCATTTTCCGTACTGCGCGCCTTCCTCGAATGCCCACCAATAGAGGAATGCGCCGTCCTTGACCGGCACCGAGCGATCGTCCTCCTTGATCCGCCCCTTCATCTCCTGGAACAGCGCTTCGACCAGCGCCGAATGCGGCGCCATCGCGGCTTCGAAATAGGCGTTTTCGGCCTTGAGGTAGGCGAGCACGTCCTCGTCTTCGACCTTTGGGTAGCCGGGGTCGCGCAGCCAGTGCCACGGATCCTCGATGGTGACGCCGTGACGCTCGTAGCTGTAGGGGCGCCGCTCGGCGCGGGGCGGGGTCGGGAGGTCGGTCATCCGGTTCATCGATCCTGTTTTCCGCGGTCGCCTTGCCTCCCGAGTTGAAGGTAGTTACATAACTACCTTGAGGAGAAAGCCGGTGAAATATGTGTCGTCGCGCGAGTTCAACCGCGAACCGAGCCGCGTCAAGAGGGCGGCGGCCACCGAGGACGTCATCGTCACCGAGCGCGGCAAGCCGACGCTGGCCTTAATCCGCTATGACGAATACCGGCGGATGAAGGGCGAGCCGCGCACGCTCCTTGAATTGTTCGAGAGCCTGCCCGACACGAGCGATATCGATGTCGAGTTCGAGCGGCGCCGTGAAATCCACAAGCCGTTCGACTTCGACTGATGTTCCTACTCGATACGAACGTCGTATCGGAAGCGCGCAAGCCCTTGGATCGCCGATCGCCGGCTGTCAGCGCCTGGCTGGATCAGCATGATCCAGGAATCAGCTTTCTTTCCGTCATGACGATCCTCGAGGCGGAGGAAGGTGCGCTGCGATTGCAACGTCGCGATCCAGCGCGGTGCGTTCAACTGCTCGCGTGGGTGGAGCACTTGCTCGTAAGTTTTCACGGCCGCATCATCTCGGTCGACACGGCTGTGGCGCGGCAGGCGGCCTCGCTGCACTATCCGAACCCGCGGCCGGAGATAGACACGCTCATTGCCGCCACTGCGCTCGTTCACGGCCTCACCGTCGTCACGCGCGACATGAAGGACTTCGAGCCGATGGGCGTGCCTCTTCTCAACCCTTGGGAATGGGTGCAATAGCGCGGCGAAACCCGGCTGAGAGGCTGAAAATGTCCAGTTACGAAGACCGGCTGCGCGCGCTGCGCGAGCAGCTCAGGACGGAACGGCTCGACGGGTTCGTCGTGCCGCTCACCGACGAGCATATGTCCGAATATGTCGGGAGCTACGCGCAGCGTCTCGCCTGGCTGACCGGCTTCCAGGGCTCGGCCGGCTCGGCGGTGGTGCTTCCCGAGCAAGCGGCGATCTTCACCGACGGGCGCTACACGCTTCAGGTGCGCGAGCAGGTCGACGGGCGGCACTGGAGCTACCAGTCGGTCCCCGAGACCAGCGCCGCCGACTGGCTGAGCGAGCATGCGCCGGACGGCGCGCGGATCGGCTACGATCCCTGGCTGCACACCAAGGATTGGGTGACCCGCGCCCGCGCCGCCTTGGCGGAGAAGGGCGCCGAGCTGGTCGCGGTGCCCCGCAATCCGATCGACGCCGTCTGGGCGGACCAGCCCGAGCCCTCCGACGCCCGGCTGATCGTCCATCCCGACGCGCTCGCGGGCAAGTCGTCGGCGGCCAAGCGCCAGGAGATGGCGGATTTGCTCAGGGAGCAAAAAGCCGACGGCGCCGTCCTCTCGGCGCTCGATTCGATCGCGTGGACGTTCAACGTTCGCGGCGCCGACGTCGAGCATACGCCGGTCGCTCTGTCGTTCGCCATGGTCCACGAGGACGGCACCGCAGACCTGTTCGCCGCGCCGGAAAAGATCGGCGACGACGTTCGGCAGCATCTCGGCAACGGCGTGCGCATCCACGACCGCGCCGCGTTCGAGCCGTTCCTTGAGTCGCTCGGCGGCAAGATCGTCGTCGCCGATCCCGAACGCGCGGTCTCCGCGATCTTTCAGGCGCTCGAGACTGCGGGGGCCAAGGTCGTGGAGAAGCGCGACCCGGCGGTCCTGCCCAAGGCGATCAAGAACGAGGTCGAGATTGCCGGTCACCGCGCCGCTCAGGCGCGCGACGGGGCGGCCCTCGTCCGCTTCCTCCACTGGCTCGCGGTCGAGGCTCCGAAGGGAGAGCTCGACGAGATCAAGGCTTCCGACCGCCTGCTCGAATTCCGCAAGGCGTGTGGCGACCTGCGCGACACGAGCTTCGACACCATTTCCGGCGCCGGGCCGAACGGGGCCATCGTCCATTATCGAGTGAGCGCGGAAACCAATCGTCCGCTCGAGATGAACTCGATCTATCTGGTCGATTCGGGCGGCCAGTATCCGGACGGCACAACCGACGTCACCCGCACCGTCGCGATCGGCGAGCCGACCGACGAGATGCGCGACCGGTTCACGCGCGTGCTGAAGGGCCATATCGCCATCGCCCGCGCCGTCTTCCCGGAAGGCGTGCGCGGCTCGCAGCTCGACAGCTTCGCGCGCCAGTTCCTGTGGTCCGCGGGCCTCGATTACGCCCACGGCACCGGCCACGGCGTCGGCTCGTTCCTCTCCGTCCACGAAGGGCCGCAGCGCATCTCGCCGGCCGGGAGCAGCCAGTCGGGCGGCGACGAGCCGCTGCGCGCGGGCATGATCCTCTCGAACGAGCCCGGTTTTTACAAGGCCGGCGAATATGGCATCCGCATCGAGAATCTGGTGCTGGTCGTCCCGATCGAGACGGGCGGGGAGAAGAAGACGCTCGGCTTCGAGACCCTCACCTTCGCCCCGATCGACCGCATTTTGATCGACGCCGCCAGGCTCACCCCCGATGAGAGGAGCTGGATCGACGCCTATCACGCGCAGGTGCTGGCGATCGTCGGTCCCCAGCTCGAGGACGAGGCGCGCGGCTGGCTGGAGCGGAGCTGCGCGCCGTTATGAGGCGGAAGCCCGGGATCCTAGTCGGAGTTTTCGTCGCGGTGGCCGTCGCGGTCGCCGTCGCCAACGGCTGGATCGGCTGAGGGCACGGCACGCGCCTGCGCCTTGCGGCGCCGCAGATTCTCGCGCAGCGCCTCGGCCAGACGCCGGCGGCGCTCCTCGTCCTGCCCGCTCATCGCCTCGCCTTGACACAAGGTCGGCCGCCCGGCCATAGCGCCGCGTCCCCGGGGGACCCCGCCGAACGAGCGTTTCGACGGGCGCCGAAATGGCGATGCTGCCGTAGCTCAGTGGTAGAGCGCATCCTTGGTAAGGCTGAGGTCGTGAGTTCAATCCTCACCGGCAGCACCATTTCTTTTCACCTATTTAGCCGGCGAGATCGGGCCGGTAATGGCGCACCGCGGCTACGAGGTCGGTAATCCCGCGGTCGTAGAAGGTCGTGTTGATGCCGAACGTCGTGCCGTTCTTGCGGGTGAACCGGGCGATCCGCTGAATGCCGGCGCGCATCGCATAGAAATGGTCGATCTCGGCCCATGGCGTCGCGTCGGACCCGGCCCGGCGCGACCAGATTCCCTTGTCGTCGATCCGCGCCTGGACGCTGTCGTCCATCGCCCGCCGGATGAAAACCGCCGCGGCGGCGAAACAGGCGGCGACGATGGTCCAGCCCACCAGCGGGTTGCTGCCGCTTTCGGTCGGGATGATGCCCGCGGCGGCGAAACCGAGGGTCGAAAGCAGCAGCACCGCCACCGCCAGTCCGTAATGGATGCGTTTCGCCTGTCGGGCTTCGTAGATCATGTCTCTCCCTCCCCGCAGAGGGGGCGACCGAGGCCGCCCCCTCGCGTGATCGATCAGGCGAGGCCGTGGGCCGCGTCCCAGGTGATTGTGGGCAACGGGTCCGTGCCCTCATAGCCGCCATAATAGGGACGGCCGTCGAGATCCGCGGCGAACACGGCATCGAGCAGGGCCTGGCCCGTCGCTTCGTCCGCGGTTCCGTTGCCCCCGCCATTGCTACCGCCACCGAAAAAGCCCGGCGGAACGTTCGGCGAGCCGTTCGAGGCATTGCCGTCGAAGAACTTGTCGATGATGCTGTTGATGTCGGCATTGCCGAGGATGTTGTCGTGCATCGACTGCGACCGGTCCGGAGCGCTCCCGGCGTCGGGCCCGTCCGGAACGTATTTGGCGGTTACGTCGGTCAGCGGCTCGCCGCCGTTCCGCACATATTTGGCATATTCGATCGCAAGCTCGACGCCGTATTTGTTGATGGTCGTATTATAATAACTGTAATTATCGTCGATATAATCCCAGATGAGCTTGAAATCGCCCGCCGGGTCGCCGGCAACCTCGAGACGCTGCAGCGTCCCGGCCACGCCATAGCTGCTCAGCATCTGTGCGAGCATCGAGTCGAGGTTCTGGCTGGGTTCGAACCGGAAATTGGACGCCGCGTCCGCCTCGGTAAAGGTCAGCCCCTCGACGACCGTGATTCCGTGCGCCTTCGAATGTTTGGCGCCGTTGATGGAGATTTTCTCGTATGACCGGTCAGATGGCATGTCAGCCCCCCTGTGATGGTGAAACGTGCTTGAACGCTACGCAGACAGGGCAAATCGCCGACAGATAAGTCAAAGAACCCCCTCAACCGACAAGTTCAGGGGGCCGGATGAGGGCCGGCTCAGGTGGCGAGCTGGACCTGCTGTGGGGAGGATTGCTGGGCCGGAGACCGCGTCGCGGCGCGCTGCTCGGCCTTGCTCATGAACAAAGTGGCGAGCTCGCGGTGGCGTTCGCGCGCGGCGGCGGTGATCGCTCGCTCCGCCGCTCGCCGCTCCTCGGACGCCCGGCGCAGATAATAACGGTGATCGGACTCCATCGGCGCCGCCCTCCCCAAAGCGACTCGGGGCTCCTACCACAGTCGAAACGAATCTCAGAATCGCGTTGACGTCGAGCTGCTTCGGGCGGTCGCGGCTCAGCGGGACAGGTTGCGGACGACCATGTCCAGCACGGCTGGATGGAGCGGGCGCACGAACTGGCAGCCGACATAATTGCCGCGGCTCCAGACCGACCGCGCGTGACACGGCTCGAGCCCTGGAAGGCGCAGCCAGACGTCGGTGCCCGGCTGGAGATCGAGATGGGTAGCGACGCGAAAGCCGTTGGTCGAAAGGTCGGCGACATGGACCGAGACGCCGCTGGCGCCGCGCTGGCGCAGCGCAGCTCCGAACGAGACGTCGACCCGGGGAGCGATGCGCGACTTGGGCTCGGGCGTGGTGCTGATCTCGGCTTCGAACGACGCGGCGCCGCCGGCGCTGCCCTCGTCCGGCTGCCGGTGACCGCCCACGGAGTCCATCGTGCGCGTCCCTTCAGAAGCCGTCCGGCAGCGCGATGCCGACGGTGACGCCCCAGGCGCGGGCGACCTTGAGATCGTCGCCCGACAGGCCCTCGTTCAGGCCGGGGCGGCGGAACCGCGGTCCCTGTGCCGCCGGCGCCTTCTTGAGCTGGACCAGCACTTCGTTCTCGTCGATCGGATAGTGGAATTCGAGGCCGACGCGGCCGGCGAGGGTCCAGGCGACGCGGGCCGGCACGACGGTCTGTCCGCGCGAGAAGACGACCTCGCTGCCGACCGGCGGCACGTCGCAGCACTCGACCAAAGCGCCCTTGGACGAAATGTCGCGCAGGCGCGCGTCGACTTCGCCCGAAGCGGTCTGGAGCTTGCCCGCGAGCAAAACCCGCGCCCGCTTCGCCTGGCGCTGGCCGGCCATCGTCGCTGCCTTTACGATATTCTCTACGCCCATCGCCGCTTTCCCAGGTTGGTGCTTGCGTACGCGATACGGCAACGTCCCTAAATTGTGGTAAACGGAGCGCCCCGCGCGCCCGCTTTTTCGAGAGGTGAGCGCGGCGGAAACATTGACCTCCCCGCACGTCGCTCTAAGGCGCGCGCCATGCGCTTCTTCTCGGACAATGCCGCCGCCGCCTGCCCCGAGGTCATGGCCGCGCTGGCCGGCGCCAACCGGATCGACACCGCTTATGACGGCGATGCGCTCAGCCGCAGCCTCGCGGCCCGTTTTTCCGACCTGTTCGGCACCGAGGTCGAGGCGCTGTGGATCGCGACCGGGACGGCGGCGAACAGCCTCGCGCTCGCCGCGCTGTGCCCGCCGCACGGCTCGATCGTCTGCCACCGCGACGCCCACATCCAGAACGACGAATGCGGCGCGCCCGAATTCTACACCAACGGCGCCAAGCTGGTCCTCGCCGAAGGGGAAGGCGCCAAGCTCAATCCGGCCGCGGTCGAGGCGGCGATGGCGACGATCCGCGACGACGTCCACCAGGTCCAGCCCCACGCTCTGTCGATCACCAACGCGACGGAATACGGCCTCGTCTACACCCCCGAGGAGACCGCCGCGCTCGGCGAGCTGTGCAGCGCGCGGGGGCTCGGCTTCCATGTCGACGGCGCGCGCTTCGCCAATGCGGTCGCGCGGGTCGGCTGTGCCCCGGCGGAGCTCAGCTGGAAGGCGGGCGTGGACGCCTTGAGCTTCGGCTTCGTCAAGAATGGCGGAATGTCGGCGGAAATGCTGATTTTCTTCAAAAAGGAGCTCGCCGCGGCGACGCTCTACCGCCGGAAACGCGCCGGGCATCTGCTTTCCAAGGGCCGCTACATGGCGGCGCAGGTGCTGGCGATGATCGAGGACGATCTGTGGCTGCGCAACGCGCGGGCCGCGAACGACGCCGCGGCGCGGCTCGCCGAAGCGGCGGGCGCGGAGCGACTGGTGCTCCCGGTCGAGGCCAATGAAATATTCGTCCGGGTGACGCCCGAGGAGGCGGCGCGGCTGCGGGCGCAGGGCTTCGACTTCTACGATTGGGGGCCAGGCGAGGCGCGGCTGGTGACGAGCTGGGATTCGGACCCGGGTGCGGTGGACGGGCTGGCGGCGGCGATCCGGGCGCTGTGAGCCACAAAGCGGGCTTTCGCGATCCGAAAATCCTGCTCTCCTTCGCCGCGATCGTCCTGATCTGGGGGTCGACCTGGATCGTCATCAAGGACCAGCTCGGCACCGTCCCGCCGACCTGGTCGGTCACCTATCGCTTCGTCATCGCCTGCGCGGCCATGTTCGCTTTCGCCCGCTGGACCGGCGCGCCGCTCGCCATGGGCCGGCGCTCGCACGCGCTGGCGGCGCTGTTCGGGATTCCCCAGTTCGTCCTCAACTTCAACTTCGTCTACGCTGCCGAAATCTATGTCACGAGCGGCCTCGTCGCCGTCGTCTTCGCCCTGCTGATGGTGCCGAACAGCGCGCTCGCCCGGATCTTCCTGAAGCAGCGGGCGAGCCGGCGGTTCGTCGTCGGATCGATCGTCGCCTGCGCCGGCGTCGCCTTGCTGTTCGTGCAGGAGGTCCGGGCCAGCCCGGCGAGCGCAAAGGAGACGATGATCGGCATCGGCCTCACCCTGCTCGGAGTGCTCTCCGCCTCGGCGGCGAACGTGATGCAGGGCAGCGCGCGGCTGAGGGCGCGGCCGATCGCCACCACGCTCGCCTGGGGCATGTTCTACGGCGTCATCGCCAACGCGCTGGTGGCTTTGGTCTGGTTCGGCGCGCCGACCGTCGAGGCGCGGGCCGGATATTGGTTCGGGCTCCTCTATCTCGGCCTGTTCGCGTCGGCGGCGGCCTTCACCCTGTACTTCGGGATCATCCGCGCAATCGGCCCCGGCAAGGCCGCTTATTCGAGCCTCCTCGTCCCCATTCTGGCGATGGGGATCTCGACGGCGGTGGAGGGCTATGTGTGGACCTGGCTCGCCGCCGGCGGAGGCGTGCTCGCGCTTTCCGGAATGGCCATCGCCGTCACGGCCGGACGGGACCGGGCGTCCCCGGAATCGCTCTGAGGGGCCCGCGGCCGTTGCGGGTAGGGAGTACGGACCCTAGGGAGGGGCGAAGAGGAGACGAGGATGCGGCAGGGATGGATGGTAGCGGCGGCGGCTGGGGCGTTCGCTCTCGGCGGCTGCGCGCAGGGCGGCATGCCGCAGCGCATGGAGCTGAATTCGACCCTGACCGGCTACCAGGCGGTGCCCGGGCCGGGCGATCTCGACGGCACCGGCACGGCTCGGGCGCGGGTCGACGCGGCGAGCGGGCAGGTCTGCTGGGAGTTGAACGCCCGCGGCATCGCCCCGGCGAGCGCGGCGCACATCCATCGCGGCGAAGCGGGGAGCGTCGGACCGCCGGTGGTGCCGCTGACCGCGCCCGGCGCCTCGGAGCGGAGCGAGGGCTGCGCGACCGTCGCGATCGAGCTGGCGCGCGAGCTGATCGTCCGCCCGCACGGCTTCTACGTCAACGTCCACAACGCCGCGTTCCCCGGCGGCGCGATCCGCGGTCAGCTCAGGGGCCAGGCCTGGCGCCGGCCGGTCGTGCCGCGGCCGGCCGGGCGCTAGGCCGGGCGCGCTTCGGCTTCTCGGCCGTGCCGGGCGGCTGAGCGGCGGGGGTCTCGATCCCGTCGAGCAAACGGCGCGCGCCATCGAGCGCGGCGGCGATGACGACGTCGGCGAGCGTGCCCGCACGGCCGTCGGTGCCGGGCTCGCCGGGCCGGCGCGGACGGTGCGCTTCTCCTCCAACGGGCCGGGCGGTCAGAGCGGCCGCCGCGGCGGTGAGCCCGGCGACCGCGAGATCGCGCGCCTGCGGGTTGTCGGCCATCTTGAGCGCCTTGTTGACCGGCTTGCGGATCTCCTTGGGCACCTTGACGCCGGCGATCCGCCTGGGGACCTTGAGCGACTTCCTGTCCTTTTTGTCCTTGGCCATGTCCAATTCCTATTCGACGACGATCCGGCCGCTCATGCCGAGCAGCCGATGGAAGAAATTGGCCGAGCGCATCGAATAACGGCCGGCGGCCGGGACGAGCACGATCGTGCGGCGCTCGCCCGCCGCGAGCCGGAAGCCGCCGTCGCCGAGATCGTCGCCGGCGCCCGAGCGGATGCGTGCGGCGCGGAAGAAAGCGGGCGCGGAAAAGCTCAGGGAGCGCTGGCCGCTGTTGACGAAGCGCAGACGCACCGGGCGCCCGGCCTCGAGCCGGAGCTGGCTCGGCTCGATGCCGAACGGCTCGAGCAGGACGTCGTAATCGGCCGATTGCCGCCACTCGGGCTCCTGCGCGGGCGCGGCGATCGGAGCGGCGAGGCAGAGCGCGGTCAAAAGCAACAGCAGCGGGCGCATCGACGATCCTTTTGCGCGGCGGGTGCCGACGGATAGCATGGGGTGCGGTGGTGCGCGAGAGGGGCTGTCCAATACCGTCATCCCGGCGGAGGCCGGGATCTCGGGGGGTGAAGGGCACTGTGGTACTGGAGGGCGCCCTGCAGCGGCGGCGCAGATCAGTCGTCCTGAGATCCCGGCCTTCGCCGGGACGACGTGTACGGCACGCCCGCCCCTAAAACCTCAGCGTCTTGACGCGCCTGACGCCCGGGATCGCCTCCAGCTTCGCCACCGTGGCGGGCTCGATATGGTTGTCGACGCTGATCAGGGCGACCGCCTCGTCGCCCGCTGCGCGGCGGCCGAGGTGGAAGGTGCCGATGTTGACGTTCGCCTGGCCCAAAGTCGTACCCAATCGACCAATGAAGCCGGGGCGGTCCTCGTTGACGATGTAGATCATCTCGCCCTCGAGCTCGGCCTCGACCCGGATGCCGAACATGTCGACGAGGCGCGGCGCGCTATTGCCGAACAGGGTGCCGGCGACGGCGCGCTCTCCGTCCGGAGTCGAGACGGTGACGCGCACCAGGGTGTGATAGTCGACCTCGCGATCGTGGCGGACCTCGCGCACGTCGAGGCCGCGGTCGCGGGCCAGCGAGGGCGCGTTGACCATGTTCACGCTGTCCGACCACACCCGCATGAAGCCGGCGAGGACGGCGCCCGTGATCGGCTTCTGGTTGAGCTGCGCCGCGGCGCCCTCGACCTCGATCGCGATCGCGGTCGCATGGTGGCCCTCGATCTGGCCGACCAGCGACCCGAGCTGCTCGGCGAGCATCATATAGGGCTTGAGGCGCGGCGCCTCCTCGGCCGAGAGCGAGGGCATGTTGAGGGCGTTGGTGACGGCGCCGCGGTTCAGGAACTCCGACATCTGCTCGGCGACCTGGATGGCGACATTGACCTGAGCCTCGGTGGTCGAGGCGCCGAGATGCGGCGTCGCGACGAAGCCGGACGTCCCGAACAGGGGGTTGGCGGTCGCCGGCTCGTCGGCGAAGACGTCGAGCGCCGCGCCGGCGACGCGGCCGCCGTCCAGCGCCTCCTTGAGCGCCTGCTCGTCGATCAGGCCGCCGCGCGCGCAATTGATGATGCGCACGCCCTGTTTCGCCTTGGCGAGATTCTCGCGGCTGAGGATGTTGCGGGTCTGGTCCGTGAGCGGCGTGTGGAGGGTGATGAAGTCGGCGCGGGCGAGCAGCTCGTCGAGCTCGACCTTCTCGACGCCGAGGTCGAGCGCGCGCTCGGGGGTGAGGAACGGATCGTAGGCGACCACCTTCATGCGCAGGCCCAGGGCGCGGTCGGCGACGATCGAGCCGATATTGCCGGCGCCGATCAGCCCGAGCGTCTTGGAGGTCAATTCCACGCCCATGAAGCGGTTCTTCTCCCACTTGCCGGCCTGGGTGGAGGCGTCGGCCTGGGGCAGCTCGCGGGCGAGCGCGAACATCAGGGCAATGGCGTGCTCGGCGGTGGTGATCGAGTTTCCGAACGGCGTGTTCATGACGACGATGCCGCGCGCGGTCGCGGCCGCCATGTCGACATTGTCGACGCCGATCCCGGCGCGCCCGATCACCTTGAGGCGCGTCGCCGCTTCGAGCAGGTCCGCATTGACCCTGGTCGCCGAGCGGATGGCGAGGCCGTCATAATCGCCGACGATCGCCTTCAGCGCGTCCTTCGCCAGACCGGGCTTCTCGTCGACCTCGACGCCGTGCGCGCGGAAGATCGCGGCCGCGTTCGGATCCATCGGATCCGAGATCAGGACTTTGGGCATCGATCGATCCTTCAGCGGACGCGCGCTTGATGGAAGGCCCAGTCGAGCCAGGGGCCGAGCGCGCGGACGTCGTCGGTCTCGACCGTGGCGCCGCACCAGATCCGAAGGCCCGGCGGGGCGTCGCGATAACCGGCGAGGTCGAAAGCGGCGCCCTCCGTCTCGAGCAGGATCGCCATCTCCTTGACCAGAGCCGATTGCCCGTCCTCGTCGAGGCCGCGCACCGCCTGGGCGGCGAATTTCAGGCACACGCTGGTGTTCGAACGGCTCGCCGGATCGGCGGCGAGATGCTCGATCCACGGCGTCGCCTCGACCCATTCGTCGAGGGCGGCGGCGTTGGCGGCGGCGCGGGCGATCAGAGCCGAGAGGCCGCCGAGGCCCTGCGCCCATTCCAGCGCGAAGATATAATCCTCGACCGCCAGCATCGAGGGTGTGTTGATCGTCTGGCCCTTGAAGATGCCCTCGATCAACTTGCCGCTTTTCGTCATCCGGAAGATCTTGGGCAGCGGCCAGGCCGGGACGTGGTTCTCGAGCCGCTCGACCGCGCGCGGGCCGAGGACGAGCATGCCGTGGCCGCCCTCGCCGCCGAGCACCTTCTGCCAGGAGAAGGTGGCGACGTCGATCTTCTCCCAGGGCAGGTCCTGCGCGAACGCGGCCGAGGTCGCGTCGGCGATGGTGAGGCCGGTGCGGTCGTCGGCGATCCAGTCTCCGTTCGGCACGCGCACGCCGGAGGTGGTGCCGTTCCAGGTAAAAACGACGTCGGATGCGGGATCGACGGTCGAGAGGTTGGGCAACTCGCCATAGGGCGCCTTGATCACCGCTGCGTCGAGCTTGAGCTGCTCGACGACGTCGGTCACCCAGCCCTCGCCGAAGCTTTCCCAGGCGAGCAGGGTGACGGGCCGAGGGCCGAGCAGGCTCCACAGGGCCATCTCGACCGCTCCGGTGTCCGAGGCGGGGACGATGCCGATCCGGTGGGCGGCGGGGATGCGCAGCACCTTTCGGGTGAGCTCGATCGCATGGCCGAGCCGCGCCTTGCCGACCCGCGAGCGGTGCGAGCGGCCGAGCGATCCCAATGCGAGATGTTCGGGGCCCCAGCCCGGCGGCTTGGCGCAGGGGCCGGAAGAGAAATAGGGACGCGCCGGCTTTTGAGCCGGCCTCTCGACAGTCATTCGACGACTCTCCTCGCAGAGAGCACGCGCCGCGTTGGGACGGCGTGGCCCGCTTGCGGGGATAGAGACGGAAGGAGCGCTGTCAACCGGTTGGGGAATCGTTCGGGCGTCCGAAGTGACGGAGGTGCAGGACCGTCATCCCGGCGAAGGCCGGGATCTCAGGGGGTGAAAACCGCTGCGGGACATGCAACGCTCCATTTACGCAGGCGCACTTCACCCGCCGAGATCCCGGCCTCCGCCGGGATGACGGTCTTGGGCGGGCCTCATCAGGCGTTGACCCGCGGAGTCGGGTAGGCGCACACTCCTCTCATGCGGTGGGGACCGGCGCTTCTCATATTGCTGCTCGCCTCGTGCATCCCGCGGGGCGAGCAGCCGCGTCCCCGGCCGGAGCCGCGGCGGCAGACGCCGTTGGGCGGGGCCGAGGCGCCCGGCGACCGGGAGACGCTGCAATGCCATGTCGCGCTGGCGCGGGAAGGGACCGGCTTCCGCGTACTCGAGGACCGGAATTTCGGCGGCGGCTGCACGGCGGTCGGCGCGGTCCAGCTCACCGAGATCGGCACTCCGGTCACCAATCTCGGCGCGATGCGCTGTCCGCTGGCGCGCACCTTCGCGGCATGGGTGCGCGAGGCGGTGCAGCCCGAGGCGCAGCGGCGATTCAGGAGCCCTGTCCGGCGGATCGAGAGTTTCGGCACCTATGCCTGCCGCCCGGTCAACAGCCAGGCCGGCGCGCGGCTCAGCGAGCATAGCTTCGCCAACGCGGTCGACATTGCTGCGTTCGTGCTCGCCGACGGGCGTCGGGTTACGGTCCTCGACGACTGGAACGGCGACCGCGAGGATGCACGCCAGTTCCTTCGCTTCGTCCACCGCGAAGGGTGCCGCCGGTTCAGCGTCGGCCTCTCGCCCGAAAGCGACGCCTTCCACCGGAACCACCTCCATTTCGACTTGGGGCGCGGGCCCTATTGTCGCTAAGGGGTGCGGATGAACGACCCGAACACACCGATCCCGCCCAAGCGCCTCTTCCCCGGCGCGCGCGAGGAGGCCGAGACCGCCAAGCAGCAAACCTCGAGCGCCCAGACCGAGGACCCCGCCTACCGGCTCGCCTTCCAGGACATGGACTTCCTGCTGCGCGAGGATCTGCGGCCCGTGCGCTTCCAGCTCGAGCTGTTGAAGCCCGAGCTGCTGCTCGACCAGGCCAAGATCGGATCGACCTTCGTCATGTACGGCTCGGCGCGGATTCCCGAGCCGTGCAAGGCCGATGCGTTGCTCAGCGCCGCGTCGACCGACCAGCAGCGCATCGTCGCCGAGCGGCTCAAGGCCAAATCGAAATATTATGACGAGTCGCGCGAGCTCGCCCGGCTCGCCAGCCGCGCGCCGCTCGGCGCGGACGGGACCCGGCACTTCGTGGTCTGCTCGGGCGGCGGCCCTTCGATCATGGAAGCGGCGAACCGCGGCGCCGAGGATGTCGGCGCGGAATCGATCGGGCTCAACATCGTGCTGCCGCACGAGCAATTGCCGAACCCCTACGTCACGCCGTCGCTGAGCTTCCAGTTCCACTATTTCGCGCTGAGGAAGATGCACTTCCTGCTGCGCGCGCGGGCGGTGGCCGTCTTCCCGGGCGGATTCGGCACGTTCGACGAGGCGTTCGAGCTCCTGACCCTGATCCAGACCGGCAAGGTGAAGCCGATCCCGATCCTGTTCTTCGGCCAGGAATTCTGGGAGCGGGTGGTCGATTTCGACGCCTTGGTCGAGGAGGGCGTGGTCTCGCCCGACGACCTCAATCTCTTCCGCTATTGCGAGACCGCCGGCGAGGCATGGGCCCATGTCGTCGACCATTATGGCGGCGGCGGAGATGGCAGCGGGGAGCCCGGCGGCTGATGCTGTCGCTGTTCGGCGCGCGGCTGCCGATCGACGAGGACGAGCTCGAATTCCAGCTGGCGACGTTCAAGTGGATCGGTCGTGAGTTCCACATGGCGCCGGGCGCGTTGGTGCTGCCGACGAGGGAGCACTTTCCCCCGTCGCCGAACAAGGGCCATGCCCGCGTCGCCGATCTGTTCGGCCATGTGAAGGTTGCGGCGGGGATGGAGGACTGGCCGTGCGAGCTGCGTGCCGGCGCGGGCGAGCGCCCGGCCCATGTCGGCACCGGCCTGCTGCTGCGCCACGAAGGCGCGTCGCCGCCCTGCGGGACGTTCCGGGTCGACGAGGCCGACGGTCGGCAGACGGTGGTGATCACCTACAGCCCGACGCTCGCCGACGAGCCGACGGCGCTGATCGCGACCTTCGCCCACGAGCTCGCCCACTATCTGATGAGCACCGCGAAGGGCGATCCGCCGGGCGGCTGGGAGCTTCACGAGCTCCACACCGATCTGCTCGCCGTCTTTTTCGGCTTCGGCCTGTTTCTCGCCAACAGCGCGCGCAGCTTCGCGCAGTTCCAGAGCGCCGGCGAGATGGGCTGGGCGGCCCGCAGCCAGGGCTATCTCAGCGAAGGCGCGCTGGTGACCGCTCTGGTGCTCGCCGAGCGGCTCGGCGGGCGCGACCCGCTCGCCGCGGCGCCGTGGCTCAAACCCTATCTCGAAACCGACCTGCGCCGCGCCGCCAAGGCGCTGGCGAGGCGGCACCTGGACCCGGCGGCCGCGGTCGAAGCGGTGGACCTCTCCGAATACGGCGCCTGAAAACCCCGCCTGCCGCTCTACTTGAACATTGACTCAGGTTTCACGTTTCGCTAGCTGAGGCGCGCGGCGAGAGATCCTCCGGCAAATGGGGGCCAGGGCCGGGGGAGAGGGGTTTGCGGCACTTCATTGCATCGGACGGCGCGCGAATCGCCTATCGCGACGAGGGCGCGGGGCGTCCGCTCGTGCTGCTCCACGGGCTGATGGCGCATAGCGGCTTCTTTCGCGCCCAGCGCGAGCTTGTGAGCGACTTTCGCATCGTTTCGATCGATCTTCGCGGCCACGGCGCCTCGCGCGCCGCCGGCGGAGCGCTTACCGTCGAGCAGCTCGCGGGCGACGTCGCCGGCATCGCCGAGGCGCTCGATCTCGAGGGCGCGGTCGGGATCGGCTGGTCGCTCGGCGCGAGCGTGCTCTGGCACATGCTCGCCGGGCGCGGGGGGGAGCGGTTCGAGGGGGCGGTGGTGGTCGACATGACCCCTCGCGTGATGAATGGCGGGGACTGGGAGCTCGGTCTTTCGTCGGAGGCGTGTGAGGCGCGCAGCCTTGCCATGGCCGAAGACTTCGCGACGTTCGCGGCCGGCGCGGGACAGGCGATCTTCTCGCAGCCGATCGACGCCGCGCGCCGCGACGACGCCGATTGGGCGAGCTTCGAGTTCGCGCGCAACGATCCCGCCAAGATCGGCCGGGTCTGGGCGTCGCTGATGGATCAGGACTTTCGCCCTTCGCTCGGCCGCATCCGCCAGCCGACCCTGATCGTGCACGGCGCCCACAGCCACCTCTACGACGCCGCCACGGCCGAGCATCTCGCCCGGCTCCTGCCGAATGCGGAAATCGTCCGCTTCGCCGATTCCGGTCACGCGCCGCACATCGAAGAGCCCGAGAAATTCAACGAAGCGATCCGCGCCTTCGCCGATCGCCTCGATTGCACGCCGCACCGCCAAGCCAGCCAGATCAGCATTTGAGGAGGAACATCATGTCCCGCACCCTGAGCATTGCATTGAAGATCGGTACCGCCTTCGCCGCTTTGGCCGCCGCCGCGCCGGCCTTCGCCCAGCCCGCCGACCAGCCCGCCAACGACGAGCAGGAGGCGGCGGCCACCAACGAAACTGCGACGGGTGCCGACGATGCGGGGATCAACCCCGACATCGTCGTGACGGCGCGCCGCCGAGCGGAATCGCTGCAGGACGTGCCGTTCGCGATCACGGCCTATTCGGGCGAGGCGCTCGAGCGGAGCGGCGCGACCGACATCACCGACCTCAGCGACACCACGCCGAACGTCACGCTCGAGACCTCGCGCGGCACCAACACCACGCTCACTGCCTTCATTCGCGGCGTCGGCCAGCAGGATCCGGTGGCCGGCTTCGAGGCGGGCGTCGGCCTCTATCTCGACGACGTCTATCTGAATCGCCCGCAAGCCGCGGTGCTCGACATTTACGACGTCGAGCGGATCGAGGTGCTGCGCGGGCCGCAGGGCACGCTCTACGGCCGCAACACGATCGGCGGCGCGATCAAATATGTCACGCGCCGGCTCTCCGCCGATCCCCAGCTGCGCATCCGCGCCAATCTCGGCACTTACGAGCAGGCCGATCTGATCGTCTCGGCGAGCACGCCTTTGTCCGAGCAGGTCCGCATCGGCGCGTCGGGAGCGCGGCTCAGCCGCGGCGGCTTCGGCGAGAACCTCAACAACGGCCTCGACAATTACAATCGCGACATCTGGGCCGCGCGCGGCACGATCGAGATCGAGCCCAGCCCGACCTTCTTCCTGCGCATCTCGGGCGATTATTCCAACGACAATTCGGACCCGCGCAACGGCCATCGCCTGATCCCGGGCCTGCTCAGCGGCGCGCCGGTGCTGGACGACGTCTACGACACCCGCGCCGGCCTCAACTCGCCGCGCCAGGACGTCGAGGCCTATGGCGGCTCGATCCGCGCCGAGCTCGATGTCGGCGGCGGCTTCACCTTGCGCAACATCCTCGCCTATCGCGAGGATACCAGCCACGCGCCGATCGACTTCGACTCGCTGCCCAGCGCCGACGTCGACGTCCCCGCCATCTACCGCAACCAGCAATTCTCGAACGAATTCCAGATCGTCTACGAAGGCTCGCGGGTGCAGGGCCTCGCCGGCCTTTATTATCTCGACGCCAACGCCAACAACGTCTTCGACGTCATCCTCGCCAATACCGGCGCGCTGCTCGGCCTGCCGGGCTTCACCGCCTCGACCTTCGGCGACGTCGACACCGACACCTGGGCCGCCTTCGCCGACTTCACCTTCGACATCACCGAGCAGTTCGCGGTGTCGGTGGGTGGGCGCTATACGCACGACCGGCGGCGCGCGACCGTGATCCGCGCCAATTATCTGAACGGCCCGTCGCCCGCGCTCGGCGGCGCCGGCACCCAGCTCGGCGCTTTGACCTCGAACTTCCAGGGCGAAGAGACCTTCACCGAATTCACGCCGCGCGCGTCGGTGACTTTCCAGCCGAACGACGACAATACGCTCTATGCGAGCTACGCGCGCGGCTTCAAAGGCGGCGGCTTCGATCCGCGCGGCCTCTCGACCGCGGCGCCCGACCTCAACGGCAACGGCACCCGCGAGGCCAACGAGATTTTCGACTACTTCCTGTTCGAGCCGGAGCAGGTCGAAAGCTACGAGATCGGCTACCGGGCCAATCTGCTCGATCGCCGTCTGCGCTTTGCGATCGCCGCTTTCTATGCCGACTATACGGACGTGCAGGTGCCGGGGTCGGTCGGCGCGGTGATCAACGGCATCCCGACCTTCGTCGGCGTCACCACCAATGCCGGCGCGGCGAGCTTCAAGGGCGTCGAGGTGGAGCTGCTTTCCCAGCTCTACCGCGGCGACAACGGCTCGCGGCTCAACTTCTCGGGCACATTGGGCTATCTCGACGCGCAGTATGACGAGTTCATCACCAACATCCCGGGCCAGGGACCGGTCGACGTCGCCGATTTCCGCCGCATCCAGAACACGCCGCGCTGGACGCTGTCGGGCACGCTCGATTACACGCATCCGCTCGGCAGCGGCGAATTGTCGGCGATCACCACCGTCTCCTACCGCAGCAAGACCTTCCAGTTCGAGACGCCGAGCCCCTATCTCGACCAGCCCGGCTATGCCTTGTGGGACGCCAGCCTGGTGTGGACGTCCGAGGGCGACCGCTACACGATCGGCCTCCACGCCCGGAACATCCTCGACCAGCAATATATCACGTCGGGCTACCAGTTCCTGGCGGTCAATCCGGTGACCGGCGTTCCGACCCTTGCGGGCGGCAATCCGATCCCGAGCCTCGGCCGGGAAGGCATCGCCACCGCCTTCTACGGCAATCCGCGCCAGCTCACCTTGAGCTTCGGAGTGAGGTTCTAGGATGGCGGCCACGGGGAGCGGGAGCGCAGGGGCGGACGGCCGGACACCCGGCGGGCGCGTGCTGGCGATCCTGCTCCTCGCCTACATCTTCAACTTCATCGACCGCCAGATCATCGGCGTGCTGGCGGTGCCGATCAAGGCCGAGCTTGGCTTGAGCGACCGGCAGCTCGGG
>DASQKE010000290.1:0-3147 GCA_035630675.1 Allosphingosinicella sp. | reverse complement strand
TCGTGGGCCTCGGCGTCCGGGCCATCCAGCTCGGCTTCTCGGTTCAGTATTTCCGCTTCGACGAACTGCTGACCGCGCTGAGGGTCGACGCCCATCTGCCCCCGGCCCGGATCAAGAGCCGGAAATACATGTCCAGTTCTCTCCTGCTGGTCGACGAGATGGGCTTCGATCCGATGACCCGCGAGGAGGCCAGCCTGTTCTTCCGGCTCGTCAGCTACCGATACGGCCGCGGCGCCATGATCATCACCACCAACAAGAGCATCCGCGACTGGACCGAGCTTCTGGCCGGGGACGAAGTGCTGGCCACCGCCATTCTCGATCGCCTGCTGCACCGCGCCCATGTCCTCAACATCAAGGGACGCAGCTATCGCCTGCGCGACCTCGAAGAGGCTCTCAAGGGCTGATCAACCCAGACGGCCCGCGGCCTCGGGGCGCGCGCTCTGACTCTTGGCGGTCAGCGCGCGCCCCCGGGGCCGCTGCCCGTTTGCGACACCCTCGTAAGACGTAACCGGCCGCTTGAGGCCGCCTTCTTTGGCTGCGGCTGATCTGCGAGATATCGGGTCTGATATCGATAGTAGCATCGAGAGTTGCGGAGATTGCGGATGCGGATGGAGGTGCTCAGCGGGCCTGAGCGTCGGCGTCGATGGTCCGACGAGGAGAAGTCCCGGATCGTTCGCGAGGCGCAGGAGCCTGGAGTTCGCTACGCTGACGTTGCGCGGCGGCATGATCTGTCGGCGGCGCAGCTCTACCAGTGGCGGGTGGCGCTGCGGGAGGGTCGGCTGATCGATCCTTGCGGCGGGTCGATCGGGTTCCTGGAGGTGGCGGGCGCCGCGCTCGACGTCGCCGCTCCGGACGAGGCGCCCGTGGTCGCGACGCCGATCGAGATCGTGCTGCCCGGAGGGCGTGCGCTGAAGGCGTTGTCATCGCTGACGACCGCCGAGCTGAAGCGGCTGATCCGGGCGGTGGAGGACGCATGATTGCGCCGGGCGCCGGTGTGCGCGTCTATCTCGCCTGCGGCGTGACGGACATGCGCAAGGGCATGACGGGGTTGGCTGCGCAGGCGCAGGAGGTCCTGAAGCAGAAGCCGGCGTCGGGGGCGGTGTTTTGCTATCGCGGTCGTCGCGGCGACCGGCTGAAGCTCTTGTTCTGGGACGGCCAGGGATTCTGCCTTTACTACAAAGTGCTGGAGAAAGGGCGTTTCCCGTGGCCGTCGTCGGCGGACGGAACGGCGCTGCGGTTGACGACCGGCCAGCTGTCGATGTTGTGGGAAGGCATCGACTGGCGTCGTCCGGCCTGGACCGCACCTCCCGCGCGGGTGGTTTGATTTCCGCTTTGAATCAATGATTTGGCTTGGTGTTGGGCGTCGGCCTCGGATAAAGTCGGATCATGAGGTCCGAGGCCGACGCCCTCCCCGAAGACACTGCGGCTCTCCAGGCCATGGTGCTTGGTCTGCGCGCGCAGATCGCAGGTGTCGAGGCCGCCAATCGCGCCTACGAGGCATTGGTCCAGGCGCTGAAGATCACCATCGCGCGGCTCAAGAAGCAGCGCTTCGGCGCGAGCTCGGAGAAGATCGAGCGCGAGATCGAACAACTGGAGCTGGCGCTCGAAAGCCTCGAGACGGCTCGCGCCGCCGCCGACGCGACGCCGGAGGCGGACGCCCCGGAAGCTGCGGATGCGCCTGACGCCAGGACCGCCGCGCCCGATAGCGCCCCGCCGCAGCGACGGCGCGGCAAGCCCCGCATCGCCGAGGACGCGCCGCGCGAGGCCATCGTGCTCGACCCCGGCGAGCGCTGCCCGGATTGCGGCGGCGCGCTGCGGCTGGTCGGAGAAGACGTCGCCGAGATCCTCGACTTCATCGCGGCGAAGCTGAAGGTCGTGGAAATCCATCGCCCGAAGAAATCCTGCCGGGACTGCGAGCGCATGGCGCAGACCACGGCGCCGCCGCGCCCGATCCTACGAGGCATGGCCAGCCCCGCGCTGCTCGCCCACATTCTGATCGCCAAGTACGACGATCACTTGCCGCTCTATCGCCAAGGCGAGATCTTCGCCCGCATGGGCGCCGACATTCCGCGCTCGACGCTGATCGACTGGTGCGGCCAGGCCGCCGGCGCCCTGCGGCCGCTGGCCGATCTGATCCGCGACGTGGTGACGGCCTCGGACCGCATCCACGCCGACGACACGCCGATCCGGGTGCTTGACCCCAAAAAGAAACGCATCGAGGGGTTGGCGCGCGGCGTGAAGGAGGGCCGCGTCTGGGCCTACGTCAAGGACGATCGCCCCTGGGCGGGGAGCGATCCGCCCGCCGTCGCCTACTGGTTCTCCCCCGACCACAAGGGCGAGCATCCTCGCGAACACCTCGTCGACTTCAACGGCATCCTGCAGGCCGACGCCTACAAGGGCTTTGGCAAGCTCTACGAGCCCGGTCCCGACGGCGTGGCGCGCGTGCGCGAGGCGGCGTGCTGGGCGCATCTGCGGCGCGACTTCCACGACGTCTGGAAGGCGACCGACAGTCCCATCGCGCGGGAAGCGCTGGAGAGGATCGGCGCGCTCTACGACATCGAGGCCGCGATCAACGGCTGGCCGCGCGACGTCCGCCACGCCGTGCGCCAGCGCGAGAGCCGCCCGAAGGTCGAGGCCTTCCGCCAGTGGTGCGAGCGCCAGCTGACCCTGATCCCCGGCAAGGGCGATCTGGCCAAGGCCATGCGCTACGCGCTCAACCGCTGGGCCGGCTTCGCCCTGTTCGTCGACGATGGCCGCGTCGCCATCGACAACAATGCGGCAGAGCGCGCGATCAAGCCTATAGTTCTGGGAAGAAAGAATTTTCTCTTCGCAGGCTCCGACGCCGGCGGCGAAGTCCTCGCCAACGCCATGACCGTCATCGAGACCGCCAAGCTGTCGGGCGTCAACCCCGAAGCATACCTCACCGACATCCTCGGCCGCATCCGCACCCACGATCCAAAGCACCTCGACGAACTGCTTCCCTGGACATGGAAAGCGGCTCGCGAGGCGACGCCAAAGGCTGCGTGACCCTGTGCTCTAAGCGGCCGGTTACGGTCGTAGCCCTTGAAGACGCGGTTGGAGAGATGATTGTCGCGCAGGAACTGCCATACGTTCTCGACGGGGTTGATCTCGGGGATAACGTACAGG
>DASQKE010000289.1:0-11701 GCA_035630675.1 Allosphingosinicella sp. | reverse complement strand
CATTTTGCCCTCGATATGCGCCTGCTTTGTGCGAGGGCCCCGGGCCGGGAGGCGGAGGGCGTCTGGTGGCCCGTCGACCGGCTCGGCGAAGCGGGGCTGCCGACGCTTTACGCCAAGCTTGCAGCGAGGGGCGCGGAGTGGCGGAGCGGTGCGCTGCAACCCGCCCTTCGACAGGCTCTGGGCTAGCGCTCTCATCCGGTCCGGCCCCCTCCGCTAGGGCTGAGCCTGTCGAAGCCCGGTTCGTGGCACCCCTAAAGCCCCCGGATCAGCCGCGTCGCGACGGCGAGCCAGGGGGGGTCGGCGACGACGCTCTGGCGCTGGCCGGCGCCGAGCGGAAGCACGTGGAGCTTGCCTTCCTCGCGGCCGATCAGCCGCCCGTAGGCGAAGCGTCCGGCCGGGCGCGGGATCAGCACGTCGCGGTTCATCGCGCGGCCGAAATCCTCCGGGGCGAGCCGCTGGCACCAGATCTCGTCGCCGGCGCGATAATCGCCGATGCTGCCGCCGACCGTGACCGCGACCACGCCGGGCTCCGGCCGCGGCGGGATGATCACGCTCTCGCGGCGCGGCGCCCTGGCGCCGTCATGATCGAGTGTCGCCGCGACCGGCACGTCCTCGCGCTCGGGCAGCTTGACCAGGTCCGACGCCTCGACGCCAAGCGCCTTGCCGATCCGGTTGAGCCAGCCGACCGAGACGGTGCGCGTGCCCGTCTCGAGCCGGCCGATGGTCTGCGGGGTGGTGGGCGGCTGGCAGCGGTCGGCGACCTCCTGAAGCGTCATCTTCTTGGCGCGGCGCACTTCGCGGATGCGGGTGATCATCGATTTTTTCCTAACCCATGCGGTTCACCCCCTTTCCTACAATATAAACGGCGTGGCAAGAGCTTCTTTCAGGGTGATTCGGGGTGCGTTGGGATGAAGGCGAGAAGGAACAGGTTGCTGGCCGAACGGGCGCTGCCCGACGGAGACGAACCGCGGCGGCGCATGCCGGGTGGGCGGGCCCGGAGCCGGGCCATGCGTTCGGCGACGGTGAACCTCGCCGAATCGCCGCTCGGCTGGCTGAGGTCGCGCGGCCATGTCGACGCGCGCCAGTTCGACGCCGGCGAGCGGCTGCGCGAGGATTGGGAGCGTTCGCTGCTGCCGCCGAGCGTGACCATGCGCTGGGACGCGCCGCCGATCGGCCGCGAGGCGCGCAGTGCGCCCGACGGGCCGGAGCTGAGCGGTCCGCAGGAGGCGGCGAAGCGGCGCTTCGAGGCGGCGGTGGCGGCGGTCGGCGGCGGCCTCAGCGACGTGCTGTGGCGCGTGGTCTGCGCCGGTGAGGGAATGCGAGAGGTGGAGCGCGCGCTCGGCTGGCCGGCCCGCGCCGGCAAGCTCGTCCTCACCCTGGCCCTCGACCGGCTCGCGGACCATTACCGCATGGGATGATGTGCACGAGATGACTGGCGCTCCGCCGCCGCTTGCCTAGAAAAGCCGGCATGCTCGTCGGAATCGATCTCGGCACCACCAACAGCGCCGCCGCCATCTGGCGCGACGGCGCGCCGCTCCTCGTCCCCAATGCGCTCGGCGACTTTCTGACACCGTCGGCGGTGGCGATCGGCGAGGACGGGGCGGTGACGACCGGCGTCGCCGCGCGCGAGCGGATGGTGACCCACCCCCATCTCGGACGGACCTTGTTCAAGCGCGCGATGGGGACCTCGGCCCGCTACAAGCTCGGCCGGCGCGAGTTCACGCCCGAGGAGCTGTCTTCGCTCGTGCTGAGAAGCCTCAAGGCCGACGTCGAAGCGTTTGTCGACGAGCGTGTCTCGCGGGCGGTGATCACGGTGCCGGCCTATTTCAACGACAAGCAGCGCAAGGCGACGCGGCGGGCGGGCGAGCTCGCCGGCTTCGAGGTCGACCGCCTGATCAACGAGCCGACTGCCGCCGCGCTGGCTTACGGCATCCACGAGCTCGACGAGGAATCGCCCTTCCTGGTCTTCGACCTCGGCGGCGGCACCTTCGACGTCTCGATCGTCGAGATTTTCGACGGCGTGATCGAAGTGCGCTCGTCGGCCGGCGACAACCGCCTCGGCGGCGAGGATTTCAACGCCGCTTTGGTCTCGCTCGCGCTCGGCAGGATCGGCGGACGGGACTGGCGTCAGGTCGCCGACCTTCGGCTCGAGGAAGTGCTTCGCGCCGCCGCCGAGCGGTGCCGCCGCCGGCTGTCCGACGAGAAGGAGGCGCCGTTCGCTTTCGTCTGGGCCGACGAGGCCTATGAGACGCTCGTCACCGAAGCGGAGTTCGAGGAGGCGACGGCGGCCTTGATCGCGCGGCTGCGCGAGCCGGTGATCCGCTCGCTGCGGGACGGCGGCACCAAGGTCGAGCAATTGAGCGAGATCGTGATGGTCGGCGGCGCGACTCGGATGCCGGTCGTGCGCCGCGCCGCGACGCGGATGTTCGGCCGCTTCCCGGCAATGCGGGTCCACCCCGACCATGCGGTGGCATTGGGCGCGGCGGTGCAGGCGGCGCTGAGGGAGCGTGACGCCGCGCTGAAGGAGATCCGCCTCACCGACGTCTGCCCGTTCACGCTCGGCGTCGAGACCAGCGAGCGGCAGGCGGGCGGGGCGATCAAGGGCGGCCTGTTCGCGCCGATCATCGAGCGCAACACGATCGTGCCGGCGAGCCGCGAGAACATTTTCTCGACCATGTTCGACGGGCAGCGCCAGGTCGATTTCAAAATCTATCAGGGCGAAGCGCGAATGGTCGCGGAGAACGTCTATCTCGGCGAGGTCCGCGTGCCGGTCCCGCCGCGCGCGGCCGGCGCCGTCGCGCTCGTCGTGCGCTTCAGCTACGACGCCAGCGGCCTGCTCGAGGTCGACGTCACCGTTCCCGACAGCGGCGAGACCCGCCAGCTCGTCATCGTCGACGACGAGGAGGCGTCCGACGCCGCCGGGCTGGCGCGGCGGCGCGAGGAGCTGGCCAGGCTCAAGTTCCACCCGCGCGACGATGCCGCCAACGCCGCGGTCAAGGCGCGTGCCGCGCGCTGCTTCGAAAATTGCCTCGGCGACGAGCGCATGCATGTCGGCGCGCTCATCAGCCTGCTCGAAGCGGCGCTCGAAAGCCAGGATCCGCGGCGGATCGAGCGCACGCGCGAGGAGGTGAGCGCCGCGCTCGACCGGATCGAAGGCGAGCAGTTCCTGTGACCGTCGCCGAGGCCTGGGCGCTGCTCGGCATCGCCCCGACCGACGAGACGCGCGAGGTGAAGCGGGCTTATGCGCGAATCCTGAAATCGCTCGACGTCGATGCCGATCCGGAGGCGTTCAATGCATTGCGCGGCGCCTATGAGACCGCGCTCGCCTGGGGCACGAATGTCCCGGAATGGGAGATGGAAGAAAGTAGCTGGGAGGAAGCGGCTCCGCTCCCCGACATCGACTTTGACGACACCGATATCGCGACCGATTTCGTCTCCCCCGCATGGGGCTGGGACGGAAGCTGGCGGCCCGCTTCGCCTTTCGAGATCGGCGGGCGTGCCGGCGAGCTCGCGCGCGAGCTCGATGCCCAGCTGTTCGGGCCGGACGTTCCCGACCCCGCGAGCGTGGCGCGGACCGGCAACGCATTGCTCGACGAGACCGAGGCCGTGCCGGTCGACGATGCCGCCGCGGTCGAAGCCTGGCTCGTCGATGCGATCGCTTCGTCGGCGCCGCGCTCCGACCCGCTTGTCGATCCCGCTTTGCGGCGCTTCGGCTGGGGACGGATCGAAACCGAATGGCGGCATGAAAGCGCCGTCGGCGGGGTGATCGCGCGACGCGACGACCTTAGCTTCGTCGCCGGCTGCAGGCGGGCGGTCAGCCCGCACCACCGCGCCTTCGCGGAGCTGAACGGGCCGCCGCGCAGCCGCGTCGGCCTGTTCGAGCTCGGCCTTGCCGGCGACGTGCGCGATCTGCTGCGGATCATCGACGAGCAGCACCCGACGATGGTCGCGGATCTCGATCCCGACAGCCTCGCCTGGTGGCGCAATTACTTCGTCGGCTCGCACCTTCCCGTCCATTTCTGGCTGTGGCTGGCGTCGATCCCGTGCATTCTCACTCTGCTTGCCGCGATCGCCTGGCGGGAGGCGCGGCCGGACGAATTGCCGCCGGCATTGGCGCTCTTCGCGGCCTCGGTCGTCGCGGTCCTGCTCGTCATGCTCGCGTGGAGCCGCATCGCGGGCCGGCTGCGGCTGCGGGAGGCGGAGCGGCGCTGGGATCATGACGAGCAGGCCGGCGCGAAGGCAGTGCTCTACGCGGCGGCGGCCCTCCTGCTTCCGGTCGCGGCGAGCCTCGTTCAATTCGGCACGACGACCGCGATCGCCTTCACCGTCGGGGCGCTGACGATCGCCGGCGGGCTGATGATCCACGCGCCGCCGCCGCTCTACGAGGATGAGCCCGAAGCGACGCGCCGCCGCTTCCTGGCGGGCGTGACGGGAATCGCGTGCGTCGCCGTGCTGATCGGGCTGCCGCCGGAGGAGGCGATGCATCTCGCGGCGCCCTTCGCGGCGCTTGCGTTCGCGGCAGCGCGCGGGGGCCCGGCGGCGGCGGCGCTGCTCAGTCGGCGCAGCCGCGGCTTCGAGCTTGGCGCGATGGCGGCGGCGGCCTTGCTCTGCACCGCGCCGTTGGCCGCCTTGTTCGTCTACGCGCCGCAGCTGCCGCCGACGCCGCTGCTCGCGCTCGTGCCGATCGCCTTCGCCGCCCAGCTATTCGCGACCGCCGCGAGCAGGACCGCGATCCCGTGGCTCGAATGGCCGCTCAGGATCATCGCAATCCTGTTCTATTTCCTTTCTCCCGGAATGCTTTATGGCGATGAGGGCCTTCCCGCAGTGACCGCGGCCGTGGCGCTTTACGCGCTGGCGTACGGCCTGGCCCGGATCGGTTTCGCCGCGCACGACGCGCTGGGCGCCCCGCCGCGTCCGCTCTGACGGCTGACACGGTTGCGCTCGGTCGCCAACGGCGCGAGAAAGGCGCGCGGAGCCGCGGGGGTGCGGGCGCCGCGCGAGTGAGCGTGCCTTTTCCGTCAGCAGGGGAGACGGGCGATGGCGACCATTGCCGCCGATACGAATCCGGTTTCGGGAGTCGCCCCGGCCGCGCCCGCCGCGACGCGCATCGAGGCGCTCGACTTCGTCCGCGGCGCCGCTCTGTTCGGCATCCTCTTGATGAACATCACCGGCTTCGGCCTCCCCGGCGCCTATTTCAACCCGCACAATGCCGGCGGCGCCGACGGGGCGAACCTGTCGGCGTGGATGATCACCATGATCGGCTTCGAAGGGACTCAGCGGGCACTATTCTCGATGCTTTTCGGGGCGAGCGTGATCCTGCTCACTGCGCGGCTCGAAGCGTCGGGGCGGAGGGACGCCGCCGACATCTACATCCGGCGAAACCTGTGGCTGGTCGGCTTCGGCCTGGTCAACGCCTTCGTCTTCCTGTGGGACGGCGACATTCTCTACGCCTACGGGATCACTGCTTTGTTCGCGTTCCCGTTCCGCAGGCTCGGGCCAAAGCCGCTGCTTGCCATCGGCCTCGCCGCCCTCGCGGGGGCGACGGCCTGGAACGCCAGCGAGACCGCGCAGATGCTCGGCAAGCACGAGGCTTTCGTCGAGGCGAGCGCGGCGCGCCAGCGCGGCGCCCGGCTCGACGAGGAGCAGCAAGGGGCGATTACCGCCTGGGAGGAAGCGCGCGGGGCCTTCAAGTCGACCCCGGCGGAGACGGCCGAGAACATAAGCGAGATGACGAGCGGGCTCGCCTCCGCCTTCGTCCGCACCGCCGGGCACAACGCCCATTGGCAGAGCTGGGGTCTCTACCGCTACTTCTTCGACATATTCGGGATGATGCTGATCGGCATGGCCCTGTTCAAGCTCGGCGTGCTCACGCTCGAGCGGCGCAAGCGGCTCTACGTCGCGATGATGCTCGCCGGCTATGCGGTCGGCCTCGCCATCAATGCCTATGAAGTGCAGTGGATCATGAGCCGGAACTTCAGCGCGATCTCGTTCGCGCAGAATTTCGTCACCTATGACTTGGGCCGCCTGTTCACTGCGGTGGGGCATCTGGGCGCCTTGCTCCTGTTCGTCCGCTCGGGCGCGCTCTCCTGGCTGCGCCGTTCGCTCGCCGCGGTCGGGCAGATGGCGGTCACCAACTATCTCACCCATTCCCTGGTCTGCGCCATCTTCTTCGTCGGCTTCGGCTTTTACGGCCAGCTCGAGCGGCACCAGCTCTATTTCGTCGTGTTCGCGATCTGGGCGGTCCAGCTCGTGGTCAGCCCCTTGTGGCTGCGCCGCTACCGCTTCGGCCCGGTCGAATGGCTGTGGCGCTGGCTCACCTATCTAGAGCGGCCGCCATTCCGCCGTGTCGGCGGTGTGAACGAAGGCTTGTCTGCGGCTACGGCGCGGGCTTAGTATCGAATCGAAACTGGAAACGGAGTTCATGCCATGATCGTCTACGGGTCGTCGCTGTCGCCGTTCGTGCGCAAGGTGCTCGCCTTCGCGGCCGAGAAGGGGATCGAGGTCGAATTGAAGCCGGTCGGCCTCGGCTCCGAGGATCCGGAGTTCCGCGAGGCGAGTCCGTTCGGCAAGATACCGGGCTTTCGCGATGGCGATTTCGCCATTTCCGATTCAAGCGCGATCATCGCCTATCTCGATGCGGTGCGGCCGGAGCCGAACCTGATCCCGGCCGATCCGAAGTCGCGGGCGCGGACGATCTGGTACGAGGAATTCGCCGACACCATCCTGTGCGCGTGCGGGGCGAAGATGTTCTTCAACCGCATCGTCGCGCCGCGCTTCCTCGGCCGCGAGGGCGACCTCGCCGCCGCCGACGCCGCCGAGACGAACGAGCTGCCGCCTCTGCTCGACTATCTCGAGCGGGTGATGCCCGAGAGCGGCTTCCTGGTCGAGGACCGGCTGACCCTCGCCGATATCGCCGTCGCCAGCCCGTTCGCCAACCTCGGCCATCTCGGGGTCGGCGTCGATCCGGCGCAATGGCCGAAGGTCGCGGCCTTCGCGAAGCGCATGCTCGCGCGCGACAGCTTCCGCGCTTACGTCGACCGGGAAGCGGCCTTCCTCCAGCGCGCGGCCTGAGGGCGAGCGGGCGGCTCCAGGCGGCCGTCCCCGCGTTGACACCCTGCGGCCCGCTGCCTATCTCGCGCGGCGGCGCTGCCCGATCGTCTAATGGTAAGACTACGGACTCTGAATCCGTCAATCGAGGTTCGAATCCTCGTCGGGCATCCATATCCCTCCCTCGCTTGACCCGCCGCCGAAGCGGTCCGATGCTGCCTGCGCCGACTCGGGCGGACGCCGCTTTTCCGGAGCCTCGCCCCCGCGCCGGCCAGGGGGAGAAAGCGAATGGCCGAAGTCCTGAAACCGAGCCGCGGCATCGTCACCTTCGAGAGCGAAGGCGTCGAGCAGCCGGGTAGCAAGTTCCACAGCCGCGTGTTCCACGTTCCGACGCCGTCGTCGGGCCTCACCATCGGCCGCGGCTACGACATGAAGATGAAACCGGCCGCGAAGATCGTCGCCGACCTGACCAGCGCCGGCGTCCCGGCCGCCGACGCGCAGAAGATCTCGGGCGCGGCCGGCCTGGCGGGAGCGGCCGCCAAGAGCTTCATCGCCGCCAAGGGCCTTTCCAATTTCTCGATCAGCCAGGAGACACAGGTCAAGCTGTTCGAAATCTCCTACAAGGAGGAGGAAGCGGAGGTGAAACGGATCTCCGCCAAGCCCGACTGCGTCGCGGCGTTCGGCAAGGTCGACTGGGACAAGGCCCACCCTGCGATCCGCGACATCCTCGTCGACCTCAAGTTCCGCGGGGATTATACGCCGGCGAGCCGAAAGCTCGTCCAGAAATTGCTCGCCGCCAACGATCTGGCCGGCCTCAAGAAGGCGATGGCGTCGCGCGCCAATTGGAGCGCGGTGCCGGACGACCGCTTCAAGCGCCGCAACGCCTTTCTCGCGACCGCGACCTGAGCCGCCCGCCGGTCAGCGCGAGAAGCCGAGGGCGCGGCCGGTGCGCGCGTCGACGTGGAGGCGGACGACGTTTCCGCCCTCGCCCATGAAGGTGAGCCGGTAGACCGCGCCCGCCGAATCCAGGTCCGCGCCGATGAACCGCGCATTGCGCAGGCGAACGCGCGAGAGGATGACGTTGAGCGGCAGGATGTCGCCCTGCTGCATGGCGCGGTAGGCGGCGTCCTGGTCGCGGCCGTGATGCCCGCCTCCGCGGCCCTGGGTGTCCCCAGGGGCAGCGGAAAGCAAAGTCGCGAGGACGGCGAGGGCGGCAAGGAAACGCATTTACGAAATATCCGGCGGTTTGTCGCTTGGTTGAGGGATGGCATAGCCCTTGCGTATTGAATAGGTCATGAATGCCGCCGCGCCGCCGCGGCGCGGCCGTGAGGAGGGGCGAGGATGAAGGCGAAGAGGCTGGTTGGACTGGCCGCGGCGCTGGCCGCAGGGCTCGCTCTGCCGCTCGCGGCAACCGCGCAGGAGCAAGGCGCGCGGATGGAGCGCGTGCCGGACCGCCAGGCCGGAGAGGGCGCCGGGCCGTTCCGCCGCCTCGTCATCCGCGGCGCGACCCTGATCGACGGCACCGGCGCTCCGCCGCGCGGCCCGGTCGACATCGTCATCGCCGGCAACCGCATCGAGAGCATCCGCGCGGCGGGCACCCCGGGCCTTCCGGTCGCGCAGAGCCGCCAGCCGCGCGACGCCGACCATGAGATCGACGCCGCCGGCATGTACGTGCTGCCGGGCTTCGTCGACGTCCACGGCCACAATGGCGACCCGGACAAGGCGCCGAACGCGAGCTACGGCTATCGTCTTTGGCTCGCCCACGGCGTCACCACGGTGCGCGGGGTCTCGCTCTATTTCGGCGACGAGGCGATGTCGCGCAGCGACCGCCAGCGCAGCGCCGCCAACACCATCGTCGCGCCTCGCCTCTACGATTATGTCTCGCTCGGCGACTGGCCGAACGGCGACGTCTCGACGCCCGAGCGCGCCCGCGCCTTCGTCCAGTGGGCGGCGCAGCGCGGCTTCCACGGCATCAAATTGTTCAACTCCGAGCCGGCCGCGACCACCGAGGCGGCGATCCAGGAGGCTCGGCGGCTCAATCTCGGCACCGTCGCCCATCTCGGCCAAAGCGGCGTCGCCGAGGTCAATGCCGACCGCGCGACGGCGTTCGGCCTCCACGGCATCACCCATTTCTACGGTCATTTCGAGAGCCTGCTGAGGGACCGGCGGCTCCCCGCTTACCCGAACGATTACAATATGTTCGACGAGCAATGGCGGTTCAGCCAGGTCGCGCGCCTCGCCGACCAGATCCACGAGCCCGGCGGCGCCGAATGGCGCGCCTATCTCGATCGGCTGCTCGAGCGGCGGGTGTTCCTGAGCCCCACATTCAACATCTATTCGGCCGGCCGCGACGTGATGCGCGCGCGCAACGCCGACTGGCACGCCCGCTACACCCTGCCCTCGCTGCAGCGCTTCTTCCAGCCGAGCCGGATCAATCACGGCTCCTATTTCTGGGACTGGACGACCTCGGACGAGATCGCCTGGCGGCGCTTCTACGCCCCGTTCATGCGGCTCGCCAACGATTACAAGAATCTGGGCGGCCGGGTCACGGTCGGCTCGGACCCCGGCTACATCTACCAGACCTGGGGCTTCTCTTTCATCCAGGAGCTGGAGATGCTCCAGGAAGCCGGCTTCGCGCCCTTGGAGGTGATCCAGGCGGCGACGATCAACGGCGCCCGCGAAATCTTCGAGCCGCAGGGGCAGGAGCCGCCGTTCGGGACGGTGCGCCCGGGCATGCTCGCGGACCTCGTCATCGTCCCCGAAAACCCGCTCGCAAACCTCAAAGTGCTCTACGGCACCGGCCACATGCGCCTCAATCCGCGCACCCAGCAGGTCGAGCGCGTCGGCGGCGTCCGCTGGACCGTCAAGGACGGCATCGTCTACGACGCGCCCGCCTTGCTCGCGAGCGTGGCGCGGATGGTCGAAGAGCAGAGGGCGCGCGAGGGCAGCCGCGCGCAATAATCGACACAAGAAATCGAACGGGGAGAGATGCGATGCTTTCGACGAGACACGCTTTGGGCATCGCCGCGGCGGCCATGCTGACCGCCCAGCCTTGCCTCGCCGCCGATGATGTCGGCGAGAGCCGCACCGGCCAGGTGCGCACCGGCGCCTTCGCCGGCGTCAGCCTGCGCGTTCCGCTGGACAGGAACGCGTCCTCGCGCAGGCCGACGGCGCGGCTGCAGCTGACCAGCATCCGCCAAGTGCGGGAGGCGAACGGAGCGACTCGGACCTGGCGCGCCGAGGGCGTCCAGATCGGCGCCGACCGTGACGGCGGCTTTGCATTGACGATTGCCGGCCGCAATCCATTCGACGCATGCGAGCGGCTCGGCGTCGGCGGCTCGACGGGGACGGCCTTGCTGGTCGTGGGCGGCCTGGTGCTGGTCGTCTTCGTGCTGGCGAGCGTCGCCGACGGCATGCCCACGGCCGGACCGCCCGAGGGCGCGTTCGACTGAGGGTCTCGGCCGGGACGGTCTCAGCTCGGCTCACGGCTTCTCAGCGGCACAGACTCCGTTCGTCCCGAGCGAAGTCGAGGGGCGGGGTCTCCGAGTCCGAGCATGCGCCCCTCGACTTCGCTCGGGACGAGCGATGCTCAGGGGGAGCGCGGGTTCGTCTAAGCCTCGCTCGCGATGTGTGCGCGGCACTTCATCAGGGGCTGGATGCGGGTGCCGAACGCTTCGGTGCCCTCGATGAACTCGTCGAAGGTGAGGAGGACGCCGCCGGTGTTGGGCACGGTCGAGGCCTCGTCGAGCATGCGCGCGATGCTTTCGTAGGAGCCGACCAGGGTGCCCATGTTGAGGTTGACCGCGCTCTCGCGGTCGGCGAGCTGGCGAACGTTGGTGGTGGTGGACGTCTTGTCGGCCGCGCCCTGGGCGCCGAGCCAGGCCACCGCCTCCTCGTCGACGCCCTCGCGATAGGAGATCCATTTCTCCATCGCCTCCTCGTCGGTCTCCGCGGCGATCACCATGAACAAAGCGTAGATGCGGACGTCGCGGCCGGTCTTGGCGGTCGCCGCCATCAGCCGCTCGTTGTTCGAGGCGAAGGCGGTCGGCGTGTTGACGCCCTTGCCCAGGCAGAAGGCGTAATCGGCATATCGGGCCGAGAAAGCGAGGCCGTCGTCCGACGAGCCGGCGCAGATGATCTTCATCTCGCCCTCCGGCAGCGGCCGCACCCGGCAATCCTCCATCTGATAATATTCGCCCTTGAAGTCCGAGACTCCGGTCGCCCACAATTCGCGCAGGATATGGGCATATTCGCCGAGCATGGTGTAGCGGTTGCGGAAATGCTCGTCGCCGGGCCACAGGCCCATTTGTGAATATTCGGGCCGCTGCCAGCCGGTGATCAGATTGAGGCCGAAGCGGCCTCCGCTGATCTCGTCGATCGTGTTGCACATCCGCGCGCAGAAGGCGGGCGGGATCACCAGCGTCGGGCAGGTTGCGTAGATGCGGATCTTCTCGGTGACGGCGGCGAGCCCCGCCATCAGGGTGAAGCTCTCCAGATTATAGTCCCAGAAATGGGTCTTGCCGCCGAAGCCCCTGAGCTTGATCATCGAGAGCAGGAAGTCGACGCCATAGCTCTCGGCCTTGAGCGCGATCTCCCGGTTGAGATCGAAGCTCGGCATATATTGCGGTGAGTTTTCCGAGATCAGCCAGCCATT
>DASQKE010000288.1:0-19663 GCA_035630675.1 Allosphingosinicella sp. | reverse complement strand
CTCGCGCCGCATTTGCAACCACCGCGTCCCGCCGCGCATTGTGGCGATGTTCCCGAAGGAGTGCCTGCCATGCGTCTCGACGATGTCGGTTTCAGCGAGAATGTCCGCGACCAGAGGGGGCAGAGCTTCGGCGGCGGCGGGTTCGGCGGCGGCGGCGGCATCATGGGCCTGCTGTTCGGCCTCGTCCTCAGCCGCTTCGGCATCGGCGGCGTCCTGCTCCTCGGCCTCGGCTATTGCGCGATGACGATGATGGGCGGCAGCGGCACCGGCGGCTCGGGCGCGGTCGCGCCCCACCAGCAGAGCGCGGCGCGATCGGGCGCGGCGGACGGCGGGGCCGGCGGCAGCGCGGCCGCCCAGGCCTGCGGCAAGGACGCGGTCAGCGCCTTCTCGTGCCGGGTGCTGAGGAGCACTGAGCTGACCTGGACGCAGCTCTTCCAGGCGCAGGGCCAGACCTACCAGCCGGCGCAGTTCACTTTCTACGGCGGCACCGGCCGCTCGGGCTGCGGCGTCGCCCAGTCGGCGATGGGGCCCTTCTACTGCCCGAGCGACCAGTCCATCTACCTCGACACCAGCTTCTTCGAGCTGCTCCAGACCCGCTTCCGCGCGGCCGGCGACTTCGCCCAGGCCTATGTCATCGCCCACGAGGTCGGCCACCACATCCAGCAGCTCACCGGCGTGCTCGACCGCGCCAGCGGCGAGCAGCGTCGCCTGTCCGCGGCGCAGGGCAATGCCGTCCAGGTCCGGGTCGAGCTGCAGGCGGACTGCTATGCAGGCGTATGGGCCGGGCGCAACCGCGAGCGGATGGAGCCGGGCGATCTCGAGGAGGGCATGCGCGCCGCCGAGGCGATCGGCGACGACACGCTCCAGCGCGGCGCGCAGGGCCGGGTCGCGCCCGAAAGCTTCACCCACGGCACCTCGGCGCAGCGCATGGCCTGGCTCCGCCGCGGCATCGAAAGCGCCGACCCGGCGAGCTGCGATACTTTTTCGGGCGCTGTGTAGAGGCGAGGACGCGGTCCGGTGCCAGACCGTCATCCCGGCGGAGACCGGGATCTCAGGGAGGATAGGCGTCCAAGCCTGTGCAGGGCGCCGCCACCAACTTTCGCGTTTTCTCGTCCTGAGATCCGGGCCTTCGCCGGGATGACGGGTATGGGATTGACTCTCTCGGAGACTCCCATGTAAAGAACTCCTTACATTATGTACGGAGCTCCTGTCATGGACGATGGTTGGCCGCGCTCGCGCCGCTATGTGATCTGGTCGTCGGCCAATTGGGTCGGCTTCATTGCCGCGGTCGCCTTCCTGACCTGGGGCACCGCGCGGCTGCCGGACACCGTCGTCTGGGCGATCGTGCTGGTCGTCGCGGGCACGGTCGGCGCGCAATTCTTCGCCGCCTACCGGCTGGTCGCCGAGCAGGACGAGTTCGTTCGCGGCATCAGTGCGAAGCGCGGTATCGCCGCCGCGGGGGTGACAATCACCGTCGCCGTCCTGTGGGGGCTGATGGAGCAGTTCCTCGGCGTTCCGCAGGTGCCGATGTGGGTCGTCTATCCCTTCTTCTGGGGCGCATTCGGCATCGTCACGCCTTTCATCCGCGACTCGCACGCATGAGGAGCCGGCTGCGCGTGCTCCGCGCGGAACGCGAATGGACGCAGGAGGAGCTCGCCTCGGCGACCGGAGTCTCGCGCCAGGCGATCAACGCGCTGGAGACCGAGCGCCACGACCCCTCGCTCGATCTCGCCTTCCGCATCGCCGCCGCCTTCGATCTGCCGGTCGAGCAGGTCTTTCCCAATCCCCACGAAAGGAATCCCTCATGATCCGCTTCCTGATCGCCGCGTCGATGCTGCCGCTCGCGGCTTGCGCCGCCGCCACCGCTCCCGCCCCCGCGTCCGCCCCCCCGTCCACCGCAGCCCCGCGCCCCGCCTTCGCCAGCGAGCGGATCGGAGTCACCGTCCGCGGCGAGGGGCCGGACGTGGTCCTGATCCCGGGCCTCAGCTCCTCGCCCGAGGTGTGGGACAGCACGATCGCTGCGCTGCCCGGCTATCGATACCATGTCGTCCAAGTCGCCGGCTTCGCCGGCCGCGCGCCCGGCGCCAACGCCTCGGGGCCGGTGGTCGCGCCGGTCGCGGAGGAGATCGCGCGCTACATCGCCGAGGCGGGGCTCGGGCGGCCAGCGATCGTCGGCCACTCGCTCGGCGGCACTTGGGCGATGATGGTCGCCGCGCGCCATCCCGACCGCGTCGGCCGGGTGATGGTGGTCGACATGTTCCCGTTCATGGGCGCGATGTTCGGCGGTCCCAATGCCACCGCCGACACGCTCCGCCCCGTCGCCGACCAGATCCGCAGCATGATCGCGGGCGGCAGCGCCGAGCAGCGCCGCACGAGGACCGAGCAGACCATCGCCGGCATGGTCCGCACCGAAGCCATGCGCCCACAGGCGATCGCCCATTCGATGGCGAGCGACGCCGCCGTCTCCAGCCAGGCGATGCACGATTTGATTCTCGCCGATCTCAGGCCCGAGCTTGCGTCCGTGCGCGTGCCGATGACGGTGCTGTGGGTGCGCCCGCAAGGCGCTCCGGTCAGCGAGGCGCAGATGAGCGAATTCTATCGCCTGTCTTATGCGGGCGTTCCGCAGGCGCGGCTGGTCCACGTCCCCGACTCCTACCATTTCATCATGTGGGACGCGCCCGAAGCCTTCCAGCGCGAGCTGCGTGCCTTTCTGGAAGCACGCTGAACCTCCGCAATTCTACCCGGATGTTATTGACAAGCACAATTTCATCCGGATAAAATGCGCTCCGCAAGGCAAGGTGGAGCGGGCGCGATGGAACGAGTGACGGCTTTTCTGGGCGACGAAATCGTCGCCCGCGGCGCCCCGTCGGAGGTCGTGCGCCAGCTCACGGCGCGCCACGCACCAGGGGATCTCGCCGCGATCCGCGCCTATGACGACGAGACCGGGCGCGTCCTCGATCTCGACTATCGGGGCGCCGCCGGGGCCGCCGCGCCGCCGCGCGGTCGCGGCCGGCCGAAGCTCGGCGTCGCCGCGCGCGAGGTGACCCTGCTTCCGCGCCACTGGGACTGGCTCTCCGGCCAGCGCGGCGGCGCCTCGGCCGCGCTTCGGCGGCTGGTCGACGAAGCGAGCCGCGCGGCGCCGGGGGATGAGGCGCGGCGCGACGCCGCCTACCGCTTCATGGCCGATCGCTGCGGCGACCGGCCCGGTTATGAGGAGGCCCTGCGCGCGCTCTACCGCGGCGACCGCACCCGGTTCGATGCTCTGGTCGCGGCCTGGCCGGAGCCAGTGCGCGATTATCTGGCGCATTTTCTCGGCTGATCGGATTGGCGTCTCAGACTGGCGCAAGTCACGAACAAAAAAGAGTTTTCACAGACTCGACAAGTCTCCGTTAACGCGTCAGAAGACCCGCCGGGACAGGTCCGTTCTGCCGCCGCGGGGGCGGCACGCTTGTTTTTGGGGGAGATCAAATGCCCAGACTTCAGAATTTGAACCCGCTCGCCACCGAGGCGAGCGAGGATCCGATGTTTTACGTCAATCCGGATCCGGACGGCAACGGCATCGCCTATAACGGCAAGCCGGTCTACGGCGTGACGGGGGCGGCCCAGACGCTGACCCGCAACGGCGCCACCTGGTCGCCGGATAACGGCACCATCACCTATTCCTTCCTCGATAAGGCCCCCGGCGGCCTCTACAACAATCCGCACGAGACCTATCTCGACTCGCTGCTCGGCGGCTTCATGCCCTTCACCGAGGAGCAGCGCGCAGCGGCCCGCAACGCCATCAACCTGTGGGACGACGTCATCGCCGTCGACTTCGTCGAGAAGAACGGCAAGGGCGCCGACATCCTGTTCATGAACACGACCACCGCGGCGGCGCAGGCGGCGGCGTTCACGCCGTTCCTGAACGGCGGCAACGGCAAATATTACAAGGTCCAGGGCGACCTGTTCGTAAACCCGGACACGGCCGACAATTTCGACCTCTATTACGGCGGCTACGGCCAGTCGACGCTGGTGCACGAGATCGGCCATACGATCGGCCTCGAGCATCCGGGCGATTACAATTTCGGCGATGACGGCCCCGATCCGGGGACGGATCCGGACCCGATCACCTATGGTGGCGACGCCTTCTATTTCGAGGACTCGGCGCAATATTCGATCATGTCCTACTTCCACGCCGGCAACACCGGCGCGAAGGGCTTCGTCAACTGGCTGACCGGCGGCTATGCGCAGACGCCGCAGACGCCGATGATCCACGACATCGCCGCGGCTCAGTTGCTCTACGGCGCCGAGACGACCACGCGGACGGGCAACACCGTCTACGGGTTCAACTCGACGGCAGACCGCGACGTGTACGACTTCACGGTCAACATCGATCCGTTCGTGGCGATCTGGGATTCCGGCGGCCACGACACGCTCGACCTCAGCGGCTGGACGCGGAACACCGTGCTCGACCTCGCCGAGGGCGGCTTCAGCTCGGGCTTCGGCCTGGTCCTGACCGCGGCCCACGTCACGCAGCTCAACGCCATGTACGGCGTGCCGTTCACGCTCGCGCAGTGGAACAACATCTTCAACGGCGTGACCGCCAATCCCGGCTATCTCTCGGACAACATCTCGATCGCCTACGGGACGATCATCGAGGACGGGCGGACGGGCAGCGGCAATGACGATCTGTTCGGCAACCAGGCCGCCAATCGCCTCAACGGCGGCGCCGGCCAGGACGATCTGACCGGACGCGGCGGCAACGACGTGTTCGAGTTCAGCCACACCAGCACGATCGGTCTGCGCGACCGGATCTTCGACTGGACGCCGGGCGCCGACAAGATCGACCTCAGCGATCTCATCTCGCAGAGTGCGTTCAGCTTCATCGGCTCGGGCGCGTTCACCGGTACGGCGGGCCAGGTCCGCTACGCCGGCAATATGCTGACGGGCGACATCAACGGCGACACGATTGCCGATTTCTACGTAGAGATCATCGGCGGAGCTCCGGTGGTCGTCACCGACTTCGTCTTCTGAGTGACGCATCTCTGAAGAGCGCCTGGGGCGCGGCGGCCGCAAGGTCGCCGCGCCCTTCGCGTTTTCGGGCGACGCGCGGCCCAGTCCGCCGGGCGCGGCAGCGGCTTGCGGCCGGTCAGGTCTTTGCTAAAACGGCGCCGCCTGCGGCTGGCAGGACGGTAGGGAGCCACTCCATGACCATCATCATCATTCTGATCGTCGGCGCTTTGGTCGGCTGGGTCGCCGGCATGATCATGCGCAGCGGCGGCGGTCTCATCTTCGACATCATCGTCGGCATCGTCGGCGCGCTGATCGCCGGCTTCCTGTTCGGCGGCCGCGCCTCGATCATCGACGCGCCCTTGAACGCGATGGCGATCCTCTATTCGCTGCTCGGCGCCGTGATCCTGCTCGCGATCGTCAAGGTGATCCGGCGCGCCTGACGCCGCATCGCCGCCGCCTGCTCAGGACAGGCGGCGCGTGCTGAGCTTGACCCTGCCGTCGTCGCGCACCGTGCAGGCGAAGGCGCGCGCGCCATATCCGCGGCTGGAGTAGCGGTCGGCCCGGCCGTCGGTCCGGCCGTAGACGCGCAGGCTCCGCCGTCCGTAGGGAGCGACGTCCTCGACCTGCATCCGCCCGTAGCGCTCCACGCGCGGCGCGCAGCGGCCGATCGCATCGCGCTCGGCGCTGCGCCAGCGCACCCGGCCGACGCTGTTCGAGAGTGCGTCCGTAACCGTGCCGATCGCATCCGCGGCATCCTCGATCTCGCGGGCGATCTCGCCGGCCGCCCGGCCCGCGTCGCCGCGCTCTCCCGGCTTCTGCGCCGCCGCCGGCGCGGCGAGCAGCCCCGCCGCCATCGCCGCCGTGAAAAGACATTTGAGCGTCATCGCCTTCACTCCTTTACGCCTCGGAAGAACGGCACACGGCCGCTTTCCCCCGGCTCAACGCTCGGCAGGCGGCGGCGGTGCCGAAACGGAAAGAGCCGGACCTCCCTCTCGGCAGGCCCGGCCCTCGCCATTCAGTGAGTCGAACGTCAGCTGCAGCGGGTCGAGCGGCCGACGGTGCCGTTGGGATGGGTCAGCATGATCGTATCCGCATTGGGCGCGCTGACCTGCGCGCTCACCGTGCTCGCGCCCTGGAAGGTGAGGCGGTCGCCGTTGAGGGTCCAATAGCCTTGACCCCGGTTGGGCAGGATGAAGCTGCCGTCGTCGCGGAACTCGATCGTGTTGCTGCAGTCGTTATTGTCCGTCCAGCGGCCGACGAGGAAGGCGGGCGTGACCGGGTCTCCCGGCGTGAACCCAGCGGTTGCGGCGTTGGGGCCTGCCGCCGCGGGATCCTTGCCGCCGGGCGCGGCGACGCTCGTGTTCATGTCGATCACATTGGCTGCGACGGCGTTGGTCGCGGCGTTGGCGCCGGCATTCTCTTCGCGGTTGAGCCCGAGCATGTCGCAGGCGGTCAGGCCGGCGAGCGCGGCGGCGGCAGCGGTCAGCTTCAGCAGAGGATTCATGTCACAGGGGCCCCTCGAATGTCGTTCTGATATGCGATCATAGCGCAGAAATCCGCGAAAAAAAGGCCTTCCGCGCGGCCGCAGTCAGGCGCGCCGCGTCAAGAACCGATTCCGAAACCGCTGCCGCCCGGGCCGTGCAGCCGTCTTCCTGCACGCGCTTCAGAGGACGAAGTCGATCACCGCCAGCGGATGGGAGTCGGCGACGACCACCGAGATTTCGAAGTCGGCGATACCGTTGCCGTCGGTGTCGGCCTCGACGGTGACGAGCCCGCCGCTGCCGACGATTCTCAGCTGCCCCGCGCCAGTGAAGGGGCCGGTGACGAAAGTGAAGGCCTGGTCGCCGTCCACCTGCAAATCGGCGTCGATTCCCGACAGGTCGAGGAGGTCGCCCAAAGTGAAGTCCTGAATGCCGTCGCGGGCGGCCGCAGTGGAATCCGTGACCGCATAATAGACGAAACGGTCGTTGCCGCCATTGCCCTGGAGCGTATCACTGTTGGCGCCGCCGTAAATGAGGTCGCCCGCACTGCCGCCGCGCAGCACGTCGGCGGCCGCGCCGCCGAACAGCCGGAAGGCGGCCGTGGCCTCGGTCCTGCCGTCGAAATTCATCGTCTCGTTCTCGCCGAGGCCGCTGCCGTTGAACGTGATCGTGCCGCCGTCGAGCAAGGCGTCGTTCCAGACGATCGCATAATCGAACTCGCCGTCGCCACCGGCGACGAACTGGGTGTCGGCATAGCCGCCGAGGGCGACGCTCTCGACGCCGCTCGGCGCATTCGTCCAGCCGGGCGCGTTGAAATCGATCGCGTAATCGCCCCGCAGATAGAGGGAATCGTAGCCGCCGCCGCCGACCACCCGGTCGCCCGGCGCGAAGCGGCCGTCATGGCCGAAGACGAAGATGTCGTTGCCGGCGCCGCCGGTGAGGTCGTCAATGCCCTGGCCGGCGAGCAGGATGAACTTGCCGTTCTGCTCGGCCGAGCCGTGGAAGGTGAAATTCTCGGTCGTGCGCAGATAGAAGCCGTTGACCTTCAGGATCGCGCCCGGCGCGACGTTCGCATCGAGCGTGGTGATGTCGTAGCTGTGGAAGCCCGCCGCGCTCCCGTCATAATCGGTGAAGTCGCCCGGGGCGAGCGAGATCGTCTCGATGCCGACGATATTGCTGGTCGTGCCCGTCCCGAGGACGAGATCGGGGTAATTTCCGTCGAGGATGATCGAATCCACGCCGCCGTCGCCGTCGACGAAATCGTTCGCGTTCAATGCCGCCCCGAAATAGAAGGTGTCGTTGCCTTCGAAGCCGCTGACATTGTCGTCGCCGCCATCCTCGAGGCGGAAAAAGTCGCGGTGCTGCCCGTTTTGCGAGGCGACGATGTTGTCGGCGGAATTGCCGCGCAAATCCTGGCTCACGGTCAGCGTCCCGGTCAGTTTCTCCACATTGGCGGCCAGGACGTAGACGGGGAGGGCGGTCCGCACCTCGTCCGCGCCCTCCCCGGCCCCTTCGACGACGGTGTCGCCGGCATCATCGACGTAATAGAGGTCGTCGCCGGTGCCGCCGGTCATGCTGTCGGCGCCCGGGCCGCCGTCGAGCGTGTCGCTCCCGCCGTTGCCGCGCAGGGTGTCCGCTCCGGCGAGCCCGAACAGGATGTCGCCGCCCGCATTGCCGGAGAGAACGTCGTGCATCCCGGAGCCGTCGATGTCGAAGGCGGTGGCGAGCGTGACCGGAGTCGGCTCGAAGCGCACGCCGGCCGAGAAGGGATCGCTGAGATCGGAGTCGAGGACGTTATTGTTCTCGATCCTGAGCGGATTGGGCGCAATCGATTCGTCGACGGCGATGCCGACGTCCGTGAAGCTGATCGTGTTGCCGCTGATCAGGCCGCCGCTATTGGCCACGCCGCTGCCGAAGATCTGGAAGATCCAGATGCCGACGACCTTGGCCGCCGCGTTGTCGACATTGCTGCCGCCGATCGTGTTGCCGGTGATGACGAGATCGAAGTTGCTCGAGGCGTTGATGACGCCCGAATAGGCGTTGGCCGGTCCCGCATAGCCGATGCCGGTCATCGTGTTGCCGGTGACGGTGCCGGTCGAGCGCTGGATTGAGAAGCCGTTCTGCGCGATCACGGGCTGTGCCCCGCCGCCGATCACGGTAACGCCGCTGATGTCGAGGTCCGCGCGGACGAACAGGCCGGCCTGCTTCTGGAAATCGTCGATCGTGCCGCCGTGCATGGCGAACGGAAGGACGCTGTCATTGTCGGCCACCACTGCGATACCGCGCTGGACGCCGTCGACATTCGGCTGACCGCCGGGCGTCGTACCGCCCGGATAGGGGTCGCGGATGCCGGTGACGTCCACATTCTCGAGCGTGCCCGAAGCGTTGCGGTAATAGACGCCGTAGAAATTGGCGATCCCGGCACCGCCGCCCTCGTCGACGGTGTTGCCGGTGCCGTGACCGTCGAGCTTGATGTCCCTCAGCTCGATCGCGTTGCTGTTTACAACGGTGAAAATGGCGTGGATTTCGCGGTCGCTGCTCGAGCGGGCGGTCTCGTGGAGATCGTCGGGCGCCCTGATCGTCACCTCGGCGCCGGCTTCGGCGACGATGGTCAGCCCGTTGCGGCCGGTGACGACGACCTGCTCGACATAGGTGCCGGCCTTGACCACGATCGTGTCGCCGTCCGCGGCGGCGTTCACGGCGAGCTGGATGGTGGCGTAGCCACCGGCTCCGACTGTCAGAATTGGCATGGATTCGAACCCCTTACAAAGGGGCGATTCCCCTGCTCGAAGCAAGGCTGCTCCAGACCGGCGGTAGGGATGGGCTCCACCGCCGTCAAAGCATTTAGTTTACATCGGATTCACGCAACGTTCACCGCGCCGCGCTTTGCTTGTTCCGCGCCGTCGCCGATTTGCCGAACTTCGTGGATCGACATCGTTCCCGCCGCGAATGTGCGCAATGGCTGGATACGCAACGTTCCCGCGGCGGCGCAAGTCAAACCGGGAGAGAAGCCGCGTTCAGCAGCGCACGGACTGGCCGATCGTCCCGTCCTGGTGGATGAGCAGGATGCGGTCGCGCCCGACCGCCCGCACCCGCGCCGTCACCGTCGACGCGCCGATGAAGCTCAGCCGGTCGCCCGACAGCGTCCAGCGTCCGTTGCCGGTCGGGACGGTGAAGCGGCCGTCGCGGAAGAACTGGATGGTGACGTTGCAATCGCCATTGTCGGTCCAGACCCCGAACAGCAGGTTGCGGGTGACCGGCCCCCCGATCCGCAGCACGTCCGCCGCCGTCGCCGGGAGCGGCGGCATCGCTGCCGGTGTCCGTGGCGCGCATCGGGTCGAGGCGCCGACCGTGCCGTCGCCATGGGTCAGCGTGATCGCGTCCCGGTTGGTCGCGCGCACCGTCGCGGTGACGGTGCTGTGACCGATGAAGCTCAGCCGGCCGCCCTGCAGCGTCCAGCGGCCTTCGGCGCCGGCGGTGGTGCGAAAGCGTCCGTCGGGGAGGAAGTCGACCGCCACCGCGCAATTGTTGGTGTCGGTCCAGCGCCCGATCAGGAAGTCGCGCGTGACCGTCGGGCCCTGCACCGCCGCCAGCAAGTGCGCCGGCGCCTGCGCCTGCGCGCTCCCCGAGCCGAGCCCGATGCCCAGCCCCAACGCCGCTGCCGCGACCGCTATCTTCCTCATGATCCGCATTCCCACCTCCCCTTCACAAAGTCTTGCAATAGATCCTGTACACCCGGTTGATACGGCCGCCGACCGCGTCCGCGATCGCCCTCATAGGTGCATTGTCCTCGAGCACCCAGCCGATCTCGCCGCGGGCGACGTTGTAACGGTCGCACCCCAATTGACGAATGCGCTCGATCATCATGAAAGCGAGCTGGCTGGCAAGCCGTGATGCGTGCAGGCGCTTCACCACCCCCATGAGCGGCACCCGCCCGCCCTTGAACCGCATTCTGCGGATCCGCCACAGCAGCTTCGCCCAGCCGAACGGAAACAGCCGCCCGTCCAGGTCCCGAATGAACTCGTTGACGTCGGGGAGCCCGATCATGAACGCGACCGGCTCGAAGCCCTCGCCGCCGTCATATTCGGCGATCAGCACCAGCTCCTCGATCACGATCGGCTTCAGTTTCTTGCCGGCATGGGCGATCTCGGCGTCGGTCAGCGGAATATAGCCCCAATTGTCCGACCAGGCATCGTTGAAGATGCCGAGCACGATTGCGGCTTCCGCGTCGAAGCGCTTCTTCACCGCGTGGCGGATGCGGATGCGCATGTTCTTCTCGCCCGCCGCCACGATGCGCTGGACCAGCGGCGGGAACGGCCTGTCGATGTCGATCTCGTAGGTGAGCAGATCCTTGACGCCGGTATAGCCCGCGCGCTCGATCCAGCCTTCATAGGCCGGGCTGTGGTGGCCCATCATCACCTTGGGCGGCTGGTCGTGGCCCTCGACGAGCAGGCCCGGCTCATCCCAGATCGAGAGCGAGAAGGGCCCCAATGCGCGGGTCATGCCCTTGTCCCGCAGCCAGGCCTCGGCGGCCCCGATAAGGGCGTGCGCAATTTCCTCGTCGGCCGCCTCCAGCATCCCCCACTGGCCGGTGCCTGCCCCCATATGCTCGAGCACCAAGGCGTCGACCTGGGCCGAGATCCGGCCGACCGCGCGGCCGTCGCGGCGGGCCAGAAAAAGCTGCGCCTCGGCATGGTCGAACCAGGGATTCTCGCCCGGATCGATGAGCCCGTGGACCTCCGTCCGGAGCGGCGGCACCCAGTTCGGGTCGCCGCGGTTGAGCGCGAAAGCGAGCTCGACGAACGCGGTCCGGTCGGCGCTGGAGGTGACGGGGCGCACGATGAGCGGCATCGATCTTCGGTAGCCGGGCGCCTCGCGTCTGTCACGCCCGGCGCCGCAAGCTGCGGCAAGCCTCACCGGCCCGCCATTCGCCTCACCGCGTTCAGCGCCGCGACGAGATTCTGGATGTGCTGCGGCGCTTTGGACCACCCCCTGACGTGTTGCCCTTCACTGCTGCGGTGGTGCTCTACGCCTTTGCAGCGTCGATCGATAGCTCAGAGAAAGAACGACCCTCGAACCGCAGGCGAACGTCCGCGATGGGTGGAAAGCGGACGTTGGAGGTAGAACGTCCAGCTCGCTATGAGGCGTCGATGGATCGGTCGCCTGACGCTGTATTGAACGATGTTCTGGCGGTGATCGAGCGGCTTTGTGGGAGGCGCTTGCCGGATGGCGCAGACAAGCTGATCGGCGCGGACCACGGCCTAACGGGGTGGGACAGCATTTTGCTGCTGGAAGACCTTGAGAAAGCCTACTCGATCGACCTTCGGCCATTCGCCGATAGCAGGGCCACGATACGGAAAGGCTGGTTCAGCAAGCTGAAGATCGCCGGCGACGCCACCCCACGCGAGCTGGCCGCCCACATCGCGGCGCTTGGGCGATAGGCCAGAACGTCCGCAATGGGTGGAAAGCGGACACGCAATGAACGCCGTTCTGGCCCGTTTTACCAGCGGACCGTACTATCGGCGAGCGCCGACAGCCTTTATCCACTCATCAATGGACGACCGTAGGTCACTTTCGAGATTGACAGAGCGCGAGAAGGTTTGCCTGCGGCAATGGCTACACCATAAGTCTGCCAAGGAAATCGCCGCGGATCTCGGCATTTCGCACCATGCAGTCGAGAAGCGCCTCAAGATGGCGCGCACCAAGCTTGGCGCGACGTCGTCCTTGGAAGCCGCTCGGATGCTCCGTGAGGCCGAAGGGTACGGTCAAGCGGTAACCCAATCGCCGGACCTCGTTTCTGATGCTCTCCCGCTATACTCAGCCTTCACTCGTCTAGCAGTTCTCGGAGTGGTCATCATGATTCTGGTCGGAGCAATTGTGCTCGGGTTGCTCTTGCAGCCCGCAACCTTCTCGCAAGCGCCTAATAACCAACCTGGGGGGGCGCCGGGAGAACAAGTGCTTGCCCCCAGCTCAGTGCCGACCGCCGGCACCGAGGCTGCCTTGCGGAGGCTGGTCGCCGGACTGGCGAGCGGTTCGCCCGACTACGACAAGCTCTCTCCGCGGTTCGCCGAAGTCGTCCGCCGGGACCTGCCCAGGACGCAGCCCCTCTTCAGCTCGATGGGCGAGCTGAGGTCGGTGACTTTCCGCGGGCGCGGCGAGATAGGCGACGACGTCTACAACCTGGTGTTCGCCAACGGCGGAGTGATAATGTCGGCCGCGCTCGACGCCAACGGTAGGATGGTCGGCGGCATTCTCCAACCGGTGGGGACGCCTGGAGAGCCGGCGGCCGGCACCGAGGCTGCCTTGCGGAGGCTGGTCGCCGGACTGGCGAGCGGTTCGCCCGACTATGACAATCTCTCTCCGCAGTTCGCCGAAGTCGTCCGCCGGGACCTGCCCATGACACGCGGCCTTTTCGCCTCGCTGGGCGATCTGCAGTCGGTGACTTTTCGCGGGCGTGGCGCGAGGGGCGACGACGTCTACAACCTGGTGTTCGCCAACGGCGGAGTGATCATGTCGGCCGCACTCGACGCCGACGGCAGGATGGCCGGGGGTATCCTCCAAACTGGGAGGCCGCCGGAGCGGTGAGGGCGGGGGCGAACTTTCTTACCACGCAAAAGGAATGTCCGCCTTCCACCCATTGCTGCCGTCGCAAGCAGTGGCACATTTACGGGAGCGGGCGGTCTGATCTCGATGATCAAGCTTCCGCGGCGCAATGGCCGAGATGGGTGAAGTAGGAGATGAGGGTATCGCGCGAGCTCCGCAATTGCCCCAATGTCTGCAACGGGACGAAAGCGGACGTTCGGGCGAAATGTGCGCAATGGGTGGAAAGCGGCCATTGGCGACTCACGACGCGCCGAGGGCTTCCAGACGCTCGTCGTCGGTCCACGACGGCGCCGCGCCTTGACTTTTCTGGCCTGTTCGGCTTGAGAGGCGCCGCACGCGCGGCCCGACCGCGCGTCTTTCATTTGGGGTTTGCGCGGTCCCCCGTTTCGACCGCGCGGCCGGAGTTGCCTGATACGGACTCCGGACGAACGAAGGATTGAAGACCCATGCGCCATCGCAACGCCGGGCGGAAGCTCCAGCGCACCTCCTCCCACCGCACCGCTTTGTTCCGCAACATGTCCGCGGCCTTGATCAAGCACGAGCAGATCACCACCACGCTGGCCAAGGCGCGCGAGCTTCGCCCCTATGTCGAGAAACTGATCACGCTCGCCAAGAAGGGCGGCCTCTCCAATCGCCGCCTCGCTCATTCCCGGCTCCTCGACGATACCCAATTGGTCAAATTGTTCGATGTGCTCGCGCCGCGTTACGCCGAGCGCGCCGGCGGCTATACCCGAGTCATCAAGGCCGGCCTGCGCGCCTCCGACGCCGCTTCCATCGCGATCATCGAGCTGGTCGACCGCGATCCCGCCGCCAAGGGCCAGGATTCGGGCCCGGTCGAGAGCGCCGACGAGGATTTCGACGAAGCTGCCTGAGCCCGTCGCGGCGATCGCCGTTCGGGCCGCTCTCGCGGACGACATCCCGAGGCTGGTCGCGATCCGCGCCGCGGTGCGCGAGAACCGCCTCTCGGACCCGGGCTCGATCGCGGCGCCGGATTATGAGCCCTATATCGCCGACGGCCGCTGCTGGATCGCGCAGGACGAAGGCGCGATCCTCGGCTTCGCCGCGCTCGACGCGGCGGCGGCGTCGGTCTGGGCCCTGTTCGTCGCGCCGGAAGCCGAAGGCCGCGGCGCCGGCCGCCTCCTGCTCGACACCCTCGTCGCCGATGCGCGGAGGCGCGGCCTCCCAGCCCTGCACCTGACCACCGCCCAAGGCACCCGCGCCGAGCGCCTCTATCGCGCCGCCGGCTGGACCGTCGCCGGCCGCGAGCCGGACGGGACGCTGCTGCTTTGCTTCATCCTGTGAGCACGCTCGCTAGAGAATGAAATCGGCGCCGGTGATGCTGACCGTCCCCGTCATCGCGATCTCGATCGAGGCGGTGGCGCCGCCGTGGCCATCGATCAGCACCCAGGTGTCGCCGTCCCTGGTCTCGACCCGCACTTCGCCCGGCGTGCCGCTGAAGGCGGCGCTGCCGATGAAGGTGAAGGCCTGGCGGCCGGACTGGCCGGGATCCGCGTCCATCTGGCTGAGGTCGATCAAATCGGTGCCCGGGGTGAAATCGGCGATTCGGTCGGCAAAAGCGCCGTGGCCGCCGTCGGTATGGCCGAACCGGAACGTGTCGGCGCCGCCGCCGCCGGTGAGCAGGTCGCGGTTGTGGCCGCCGATGATCAGGTCCGCGCCGTCGCCGCCGTGGAGCGTGTCGCGGCCGTCCCCGCCGTCGAGCGTGTCGGCGCCGGCGCCGCCCTCGAGGACGTCGTCGCCGCCGAGGCCCGCGAGCAGATCCGCGCCGTCGCCGCCCTCCAGCAAGTCGGGAGCGCCGCGCCCTTCGAGGCTGTCGTCGCCGTCGAGCCCGACGAGGCGGTTGCGCCGCCCGTCCGTTCCGTCGATCGCGTCGGCGCCCGCCGTGCCGAGCGTCTCGACGACCGGATTGGCCATGGCGGTGAGGATCTCCCCGCTCCACCAATGGGCGTCGCCGAACGCGACTTCCTCGATCGCGTTCGCGGCGAGCGCGCCGCCGGCGATGGTGACGCTGCCGCCGCCCGCGAAGCTCAGCAGATAGGAATCGTCCGGCGCGAGCGAGACGGTGACGTCGTCGACGTTGAGCCAGTACAGCTCCAGCCGGTCAGTGCCGCCGCTGTCCTCGATGACGTCGTCGCCGGCGTCGCCGACGAAGCCCACGCCCTCCTGCCAGGAGCGGCTGTAGACATAGGCATCGTCGCCGCCGCGCCCGGCGAGGAAATCGTCCCCACTGCCCCCGATGAGGCGGTTGGCGCCCGCCGTGCCGGCCAGGCTGTCATCGCCGGAGCCGCCGGCCACCTCCTCGATCGAGGCCAGACGGTCGGAGCCGAACTCGCTGCTCGATGCGGTGCCGGCGGCGAGGTCGACGGTGACCGACGTCGTCGCGGCGCCGTAATCGAGGAAATCCATGTCGTCCCCGCCGTCCAGATCGTCGTCGCCCGCGCCGGCTGCGAAAACATCCATGCCGAAGCCGCCGCGGACGAAATCGTCGCCGTCGCCGTCCTCAAGAACGTCGTCGCCGGAGCCGCCGAACATGTCGTCGCTGCCCGCGGTCCCGATGACATAGTCGCCGTCCTGCGTGCCCACGATCGCGCCGCTTTCGGTGCCCAGGGCGGCGAGGAGGCCTTCGGCGGCGCTCCAGGCGCTGTCGAGCGGCGTCGAGATCAGAGTCTCGGGGGCGAACAGGTCGAGCAGGCTGTAGCGGCTGCTCGTGCCGAAGCCGAACAGATCGTAATCGGCGGTGAAGGCCTCGTAGCCCGCGCCCTCGCCGTCGTAGAAATCGAGCACGAGGTCCCACTCGCTAGTGCCGATCAGCAGGATGCAGAACTCGCCGTCGATCCACGTGCCCGCCAGCGTGCCGAGATGCAGCGTCTCGCCGGTATCGGTGATCCGGATCGCCGCCGGCCCGATCCGCACGGTCACCGGATCGTGCAGGCCGAGCGCGTCGAGCGGCGCGAGATGATCCTCCCACTCCCAGATCAGCTCGAGATCGCCGGACGTCAGCCCGTCGAGCAGGATCGTGTCGCCGAGCCGGTCGCGCAGCGCCTCGCGCTGCTCCAGCGTCGGCAGCCCGCCCGGCTCGGCCGGTGAGAGCATCCGCCCGCTGAAATGCGAACCGAGCATGTCATGGCCGGAGCCGCGCCCGAACACGATCGTGACCGGCGCCGTGCCCTGCGCCTCGATCAGATCGTTGCCCGCCCCGCTGATCACGGTCGCGCCGTCGCGCGCCACGATCCAGCTGTCGCCCGAGGTCGATTCGAGCACAGTCCCCGCGCCCCCGCCCTCGAGATAATTGACCCCGCCGCCACCGACATAATGGGCCTCGGCCGCGCCGCCATAGACCAGGCTGCCGTCGGTGCCGCCCTCGATCCGCTCGACCCCGGCATAAGCGAAGCCGCCGCCGTCGCCGAGCCGCAGCCAGCCGCTCTCGCCGTCGATCCGGCTCGTTCCCGCCGCCGCAATCTCGATCATGTCGTCGCCGCCGCCGAGGTCGACGAGCACGATCGCCGCCGCCCCCGCCGCGCCCAGCGCCCCGACCACCAGCGTGTCGCCATGGTCCGAGCCGATCAGCACCTCGATCCCGTAGAGCGTCTCGGGACTGCCGTCGTCGACGGTGAAGACGGGCGCACTCGAGCCGGCGAGACTGACCGTGATCGCGCCGGTCGAGGCGCTATAGTCGGCGATGTCCATGGGAGACTCCTTTACCCGTGGCCGCGGGCCCCGGCCCCGGCCGCCGCCGCCTATGTCGCCGCTTCGGCGCGTGTTGGGAATGCTCGATTCGGTCCATTCCGGTTCTATTTGCGAAGATATCGGCGTCGGCCGGGGCCCGCCGCCTACAATTGCCGCACCCGCGGCATCGCCCGCGCCGGCGCCATCAGCTCGGTCATCGCCCAGACCATCGCATCCGCCCTGTCGGGACTCGCGCCCGGCCCCTCGTAGCCGCCGCCCCAGATCAGCCCCGCCAGCTCGTCCTCCAGCGCCGGGAAGCGCCCGCCGAACCGCGCCGCGCCGCGCTCGAACGCCGCCGCCACCGGCTCCGCCCTTTTGGCCTTGCCGCTCCTCGCATGGACCAGCTTGACCGGCAGATGCGGCGCCGCCCCGCGCAGCACGCTCGCCACCATCGCCCCGCCATTGTTGGCTTCCGCCACCACCCGGTCGGCCTGCCACGTCTCATAGGCCCGCGCCGCCGCTTGCGCCCAGCCCTCCGGCGACAGCCCCTGCTCGCTCGCGTCGGCGAGCACCCACAGCCTCTTGTCCTCCGCCGTTCCGCACACCGAGATGCCGCAGGCTCCCTCCGCCGAGGCCGGCGGGTCCACGCCGACCACCACCCGGACCAGCTGCTCGCGCGCCGGGGGCTCGCCCCGCGCCTGCTCGATCCGCTCCCGCGGCCACAGCGATCCGGCCAGATCCTCGATCAGCTCGCCGTCCAGCTCCTGCCGCCCCAGCCGGGTCCCGCCATAGGCCGCGATCCGCGCGGCGATCGTGGCCGGATCGAGCGAGACATTGTCCGCCATCCGCCCATGAGTGGTCGCCAGCCCCTCGATCGCCTTGATCCGCCGAAGCAAAGGCACCGGTCGCGGCGTCGTCGTCACCAGCGCCCGCGGCGCCGCCCCGGCGCGCAGCCCGAACATCAGATTGTCCCAGGTCGAGTCCGCCTTGCTCCATTTGGCGAGCTCGTCGCACCAGGCGAAATGATGCTCCGGACCCCGCAGCGATTCCGGCCGTTCCGCCGAAAATGCCGTCGCCTCCGCGCCGCAGGGAAACAGCAGGGTGCGCCGGCCCGCCTGCCACTCCGGCCGCTCGCCGGTCCCTGCGCAGGCGATGATGCCCGAGGGCCCGCGCACCATCACGCTCTCGACCTCGCGGAGGTTGCCGCCGACCAGAGCGATCCGGAGGGGGCCGTTGCCGGCAAGCGTCCCCGCCGCCGCCCGCACCCGCGCCAGCACCCATTCCGCCCCGGCACGGGTCTTCCCGAAGCCGCGCCCGGCCATCAGCAGCCAGACCTTCCAGTCGCCCTCCGGTTCGATCTGCCCCTGCCATCCCTTCCAGAACCAGGCCTCGGCGATCGCCCGCAGCGCTGGCGGCTGCAGCGCCCTCAGCACCCGCTCGAGCGCGGGCCGCTTCAAGGCGGCGAGCTCGTCGATCATCCGCTTCGCCTCGGCCTCGTCGAAGCCGCCCGGGCCGCGGCCGCGTCCCGTCTCAAACCGCGCCATCGCCGCCTCCATCGCCGCCTCCATCGCCACCATCGCCCCCGTCCTCATCCTTCGCGCCCGCCTCCAGCGCCCGCTTCCTGCGATGGATTGCGAGCTCGCGGTCTAGCGCCGCGAACGCCTGATCGAAGCTCCATTTGGTCGGCGGCGGCCCGCCGGTCCTGGCGCCGCTCAGCTTCGCGGAATAGATGCTGAGGAAGGTCATCGCCTTTTGGAACTCGCGGTCGCTCTCCTCGCGCGGCACCGGCTTGTCGCCAGCGACCCGGATCCGCTCCATCGCCGCCAGCCGCTGCCGCCCCGCTTCCTCGCCGACCCGGGTGATTCCGATCGCCGCCGCCTCCGTCCATGCGGCCGCGAAGGCGGGGTCGGTGCGCCGGTGCGCATAGACGGTCGCGAAGCAGACGTCCGCGACCTCGGCCGCGCCCACGGCGTCCAGAGTCGCCGCGAAATGCTCGAGGAAGCGCATCTTGCGCGCCTCGCCGAACTTGTGCCGCCGTCCGCGCCGCAGCCGGTAGCCTCCGGCGCCGTCCGAGACCGCGACCAGCCGCGGCACGTCGCCCGCCTCGACCGCGTCCGCGCAGGCCTGTGCAAACGCCGCCGACCGCCGCCGACACCGCTCCACCGTCCGCTTCGTGAACCCGGCAGCTTCCGCCGCCGCCGCAAACGTCGCCCCCGCCCGAAGCGCGATCACCACCTGCGCCATCTCCGCCGTCCCGAACCGGTGCGGCGCCTTCTTCTCCCCGGCCAGAGCCAGCACCCGCCCCAGCTCCGCCTCGTCGCCCGTCGCGCCGTCCGTCTCGCCGCCCGTTTCGTCGTCGCCCGCCATCGCCTTTCTCCGCCAAAGAAAAAGCCGCCCGGCGACGCCGGACGGCATGGATGAATTGAATGAATGAAAACCCCTCTCCCTTCAGGGGAGAGGGAGGGGCCCATTGCCATGGCAATGGGAGGGTGAGGGAACGGCCGTCGCGCCCTGGTCAGCGCCCACCCCGCGGCACCCAAAAACGAAAAAAGCCGGCGCACCGGCCGGCTTTCCATCTGTCCTGAGCCCGTCGAAGAGCCTGTCCTGAGCCGGTCGAAGGGGCGAATCGCCCGCACTTCTGTGAGCCTGAAAAGAAAGTACCCTAGCAGCGTGACGCTGTCAACCCACTTTTACCGCTTTGGATGGCCAACGGCGACAGAAAATGGCAGTTTTCCGCCGCAAAAATTTATTTCTCGGTGCAGTCTAAGCGACTCTCAGTGCAGCTTTTCCCTTGTTGCCGATCAATGCGCGGTGCACTGATCGCCGGAACTTCCGGAGGGCGGACAAACGGTGGCTACCGATTATCGAGAAGTTGAAAAACGGTTGTGGAAGACTGCGGACCA
>DASQKE010000287.1:0-5819 GCA_035630675.1 Allosphingosinicella sp. | reverse complement strand
CGGCGGTCGCCAGCAGCATCTTGCGGTCGGCGTGTCGCGCCGCCGGATCGACCTCGAAGGCGAAGCCGTTGAGGCGGCCGATCGGGTAGGCGCCGACGCTGACCTCGCCCTGCTCGTCGATCTGCACCGGGAATTCGCCCGACCCCTTGCGTCCGAGATCGCGCATCAGCACCGAGGTGCGGCGATCGACGAAGCGCTGGGTCAGGCGATCGTGGAGCGCGTCGGAGAGCTTCTCCTCGACCGCCATCGCCCGATCGGCCATCGCCTCGGGCTCGGCCAGCCAGTCGGCGCGGTGGGCGATATAGGCCCAGGTGCGCACGCCCGCGATGCGGTCGGCGAGAGTGTCGATGTCGCCCTGGACATTGTCGAGCCGAGCGACCTGCTCGGCGTACCAGCCCTGCGGGATCCGGCCCTCGCCCTCGGACAGATGGAGGTAGATGCGCGAGACCATGCGGGCGTGGAAATCCGGACCGGTCTTGCGGAAGTCGGGCAGTCCGCAGGCCGCCCAGAGCCGCCGGACGCGCTCCTCGCCTTTGGCACGCGCCTGGATCTCCGGATCGCCGGCGAGGCGCTTGAGCACGGCGAGGTCGACCGCTTCCGGCGCCGCCCGCAGCGCCGGCCGGTCGGGCTTGCGCTCGAGGTCGCGGATCAGGGCCTCGACGCTGCTCGTGCTGGGATCGCCCTCGCGCCAGTAGAGATGGTCCAGCTTCGCGAAGCGGTGCGCCTCGATCGCGTCGATCTCCTCGGGGCGGAACTCGGAAGCGGCTTCGCCTTCGACCGTCAGGCTGCCGAAGCTCCCGTCCTTGTGGTGGCGCCCGGCACGGCCGGCGATCTGGGCCATCTCGGCCGGAGTCAGCCGCCGCCGCCGGTGCCCGTCGAACTTCGAAAGTCCCGCGAAGGCGACATGGGTGACATCCATGTTGAGGCCCATGCCGATCGCGTCGGTGGCGACGAGATAGTCGACCTCCCCCGCCTGATACATTGCGACCTGGGCATTGCGGGTCCGGGGGCTCAAGGCGCCCATCACGACCGCGGCGCCGCCGCGCATCCGGCGGAGCATCTCGGCGACGGCGTAGACCTGCTCGGCCGAGAAGGCGACGATTGCCGAACGCGGCGGCAGGCGGGAGAGCTTCGAGGGCCCTGCATAGGACAAGGTCGAGAAGCGCGGCCGCCCGATGATCTCGGCTTTCGGGAGCAAGGCGCGGACCATCGGTGCGAGCGCCTCGGAGCCGAGGATCATCGTCTCCTCACGGCCGCGGGCGTGGAGCATGCGATCGGTGAAGACGTGGCCGCGCTCGCGGTCGGCGCCGAGCTGGGCCTCGTCGACCGCGACGAAGGCGAGGTCGCGATCGAGCGGCATCGATTCCGCGGTGCACAGGAACCAGCGGGCGTCCTTCGGCAGAATCTTCTCCTCCCCGGTGAGGAGGGCGACCTGCCCGGGCCCCTTCATCCTGACGACGCGGTCGTAGACCTCCCGGGCGAGCAGCCTGAGCGGGAAGCCGATCATGCCAGAGGAGTGGGCGGCCATGCGCTCGACGGCGAGGTGCGTCTTGCCCGTATTGGTCGGCCCGAGGATGGCCGTCAGCGGCGAACGGGCGAAGTCGCTCATCGCCGCCTAGATTGGCTCAAAGCGCCGGAACCGCAACTCCTTACGGTAGAGTCCGCGCGGCTTTTCCACTTGGCCGGGATCGCGCGCGGCTCGCCGCATCGGCACGGCTCATCCTCCTGTAGTAATTTGACTTTAACCCTTTTTCTTCACAGTCCTGGGGCCTGCCGGAGAGCGGGTGCCCGGCAGTGGGGCAATCGAAAAAGACGCGGGGGCTCGTTCCGTCTTGTACCAGTTCAGGGACATCAGCTCGTCCGGCGGCGCCGCAATCATCGCCCGCGACGGCCTTTTCCACCGCCCCGCCATCTCTCGCGGCTTCGGCCGCAAGCCCGAGGTCCAGCGCAGCTTCGTTCCCGATGTCGACCTCGTCGTCGATCTCGGCGTCCGGATCGGCACTCGCGAATGGTTCCGTGGCGTCGCGACCTGCGCGGCGCTCTGCTATGGCGCCTGGTCGCTCGCGCCCGAAGCGAGCGCGATGCCCGGCATCTCGCCTGCGCCGATCCCCGAAGCGCATCGCGACGAGGCGCGCGCGCTCGCCTTCGCACCGCTCGCGCTCGGCGCCGACACGGGCAAGCGCATGGCGCCGACCGAAGCGGTCGAGCCGCTCGTGCAGGCGCCCGAGCGTCCGACGATCGAGATCGCCGCCACATTGGGCCAGGGCGACGGCTTCCAGCGGGTCCTCGAACGCGCGGGCGTCGCCGGCGACGAAGCGGCGGGCATCGCCGCGATGGTGGCGGAGCAGCTGCCGCTCGAACAGATCGCTCCGGGCACCGTGATCAACCTGACGCTTGGCCGCCGCCCGAACCCCAATGTCGCCCGCCCGCTCGAGACGCTCACCTTCCGCGCCCGCATCGACCTTCGCATCACCGTGGTTCGCGCCGGCGACGGGCTGGTGCTCGAACCGATGGCGATCTCGATCGACGAGACGCCGCTCAGGATCCAGGGCCGCGTCGGCGCGAGCCTCTATCGCTCCGCGCGCGCCGCCGGCGCCCCGGCCCGCGCGGTCGAGGCCTATATCCGGGCGCTCGCCACCCAGCTCAACGTCGGCGCGATCGGCGCCGATGACATGTTCGACATCGTCATCGAGCACCGCCGCGCCGAGACCGGCGAGACCGAAAGCGGCCGCCTGCTTTATGCCGGCCTCGACCGCGCCAGCGGTCGCGCGATCAGGATGATGCAATGGTCGACCGGGGGCGAGACGCAATGGTTCGAGGCGTCCGGGGTCGGGCGGCAGACCGGCGGGCTCCAGCAGCCCGTGCCCGGCGCGCTCACCTCGGGTTTCGGCTACCGCGTCCACCCGATCCTCGGCTACCGCCGCTTCCACCGCGGCCTCGATTTCGGCGCCGCCTACGGCACCCCGATCCTCGCCGCGACCGACGGGCGGGTCGCCCAGGCCGGCTGGGGCGGCGGCTACGGCAAGGTCGTCCAGCTCAGCCACGGCGGCGGCCTCGCCACCCGCTACGGCCATATGAGCCGGATCGCGGTCGCGGCCGGCCAGAGCGTGCGCCAGGGCCAGGTGATCGGCTATGTCGGCTCGACCGGCCTCTCGACCGGCCCGCATCTCCATTACGAGATGTTCCGCAACGGCCAGCTCGTCGACCCGCGCTCGGTCCGCTGGACGACCCGGTCGCAACTCTCCGGAGAGGATCTGGAGGGTTTCCGGAGCCGGTTGCGGACTTTGCTGGCGCTGCCCGTGGGCGCGCCGCAAATGCCCGGGACGGCGCCGGTGAGGAACGCTCCCTGACCGGGCCGTCATCCCGGCGAAGGCCGGGATCTCAGGGCGAGAAATCTCAGGCGCAGATGGAGCGCTCCACAACCGCCGCCGCACATTCTCCCTGAGATCCCGGCCTTTGCCGGGATGACGTGCGGGGTCAGGCATTCAGGTCGTCGTACAGGTCGCGCCACTCTGGATTATGTTCCTGAATGAGCCGAAGGCGCCACAATCGCGGCCACTCCTTAACCGCCTTTTCGCGGGCGATGGCTTCGAGCATCGTGCCGTGCGGTTCGGCGCAGACGAGACGGGTGCAGTTATACTTTCGCGCGAACTTGGTGCCGCCAAGGCCGGTACGGTGCTGCGCGATCCGTTCGACCAAATTGGCTGTGACGCCGGTGTAGATCACGCCGTGCGGCTTACTCGCGACGATGTAGACCCAGCCCCCGGCCATCGGGCAGTGCTGCGACGACTCCGAGCCAATGTCCAGATCACGTCATCCCGGCGAAGGCCGGGATCTCAGGAAGAATACGTACAGGCGTCGATGGAGCGCTTGATGTGCGCTCGAGATTGCCCGTCCCGAGATCCCGGCCTTCGCCGGGATGACGTAAATTGACTACCGCCCCTGGGCGCGCCAGCGTTTTACGACGCGCTGGACCATGGCTTCCTCGTCGCCGGTCTGGCGCCACAGGTCGGAGAAGACCGGGTCGGACGAGGCGGGGCGGCGGTCGCGCTCGAGCTCGTCGAACGAGACGCGGATCGGGATCGCGACGCCCTCGCCGCAGACGATGCACTCGCGGTTCCTGAGCGCCGGAATGACGTCGAGGAAGCCGCGCGAGCCTTCCGGCATCGCATTCTTGACGAATTGCTGGTCGCGGTCGTTATTGAGGCGCATCGCGATGATGGTGCCGCATTGCGAGAGCACGCCTTCGGCGAGGTCCGACGGGCGCTGGGTGATGAGGCCCAATGCGACGCCGTATTTGCGGCCTTCCTTGGCGATCCGCTCCAGAATCTTGCGCACCGCCTGGCCGTTGCCGGTCTTGTCGGCGGGGACGTAGCGGTGCGCCTCCTCGCAGATCAGGAGGACGGGACGCTGGACCTCGCTGCGCGACCAGATCGCATAATCGAAGACCAGGCGGGAGAGCACCGCGACCACCACCGAGACGATGTCGGAGGGGACGCCCGACACGTCGATGATCGAGATCGGCTTGCCCTTGGCGGGGAGCCGGAAAATCTTCGAGATGAAGCCCCCCATCGTGTCGGCGACGAGCATCCCCGAGAACATGAACTGGTAGCGCGGGTCGGTCTTCAGCTCCTCGATCTTGGTCCTGAGGCGCATGTAGGGCGCGGTATCGCCGGCCTTGTTGAGCACGCCCATCTCGTTGGCGATGGCCATGGTGAGGTCGGACAAGGTGTAGGGGATCGGCGAATCGACGGTGAGCTTGGTGAGTCCCTCGGCGGCGCGGTTCTTGCCGCGCGCCTGGAGCAGGCACTTGGCGAGGATGTCGGCATCGCGCTGCCGCTCGGAGCCGGTGGTGGTGATGAAGACCTCGCAATGCTCCTCGAAGTTCATCAGCCAATAAGGCATCGCCAGATTGTCGACGTTGTAGAGCTCGCCATAGCCCTTGAAGGCGGCGCTATATTCGCCGTGCGGATCGATCATGACGATATGGCCCTCGGGGGCGAGCTCGCAGATCCGGTGCATGATGAGCGCCGCGGACGTCGACTTGCCGGTGCCGGTCGAGCCCAGCAGCGCGAAATGCTTGCCGAGCAAGGCGTCGATATAGAGCGCGCCGCGCACGTCCTTGGTTGGATAGACTGTGCCGATCTCGATATGGGCGCGCTCGTCGGCGGCGAACATCTGCTTCAAGTCGCGGCCGGTGACCGGAAACACGCGGTAGCCGGGGATCGGGTAAGAGGTGATGCCGCGCTTGAAATTGACGAGGCGGCCGGTCTGGACGTCCTCGTCGCCTTCGCCGAGGAAGTCGATCTCGGCCAGCACCTTGCCGCCGGAGGCATCGGCCGATTTGAGCGAGCGGACGTTGGCGAGCAGCCACTTCTTGCCGCATTCGAGCTTCACCTGGCTGCCGACCTGGCCCGACATGGCGACGCTCGGATCCGGATCCCCGCCGATGTCGGCGAGCCGCGCGGAGTCGATCTCCAGCCGCGCGCCGCCGCCCGAAATGTCGACGACGCGCCCGATCGCCTCGTGCTTCGAGCCGTAGGCGTCGATCGGCACCTGCACGGGGGCGGGCTCGACCGGCTCGGCGGCGGCGGGGCTGAAGGTGCGCTGGTGGAACATTTCGGTCATGTCGGCCCGTCTCGGCTGCTGTCACTGTCGGCCGGGGGCATAGCGCAGGAGGGGTAAAGAAGTGCTTGCGGCGGCGCGCCCCCCGCTCAGACGCTCAGCCGCGCCGGAAGAGCGCGCTCGCCCCCCAGCCGAGCAGCAGCGACGTCATGACGGCGACGATGCCGTAGGCGAACGACCAGCGCTCGGCGGCG
>DASQKE010000286.1:0-4360 GCA_035630675.1 Allosphingosinicella sp. | reverse complement strand
AGCGCGAGGTTCGGCGCCGTCACCGCGCGCGCGGTCATCTCGCGGATCGGGGCCAGCATCTCGCCCGACGTGGAGAAGTCGACGGCGGTGGTGACGCCGTGGACGAGTTGCGCCGCGTAGGCCTTGCCGAGATCGTCGGGGCCGCCGAGACCGGGGGAGCGCAGGTGGGTGTGGAGGTCGTGGAGGCCGGGCAGGAGGGTCATGCCGCGCGCATCGACGATGCGGCTGCCGCGCGGCGGGCGGAGGCGGGCGCCGATCGCGACGATGCGGTCGCCCGAGACTAGAACGTCGGCGGGAACGGCCGGCGCGCCGGTTCCGTCGAAGACGTGGGCGCCGCGGATCAGGGTGCCGCCGGTGGGTTGGACGGCCCCGAGGCAGAGCAGGCCGAGCAAAATGCAGACGATCCTGGCCATCCTGCTTCTTTGGAGCGGGGCGATGCTCCGGGCAAGCGCGTGTCCGAAACCATTGCTCCGAAGCGGATCGCGGCTAGGTTCGGCACCATGACGCGCATCTCACAGCTCCTTCGCACCGCACTTCTGGTCATCGCCGTCGCGGTCGCTTCGCCGGCCGTGGCCTGGCAGGAGTCGCTGCAGGCGAGGGTGCAGACGGAGCTCGGCCGGGCCGGGCCTGGGACGCGCTTCGGGCTGGTCGTGGCGACGGAGGACGGCCGCGAGCTGGTCGCGATCAATGCCGACGGGCGCTTCGTCCCGGCCTCGAACGCGAAATTGCTCACCACCGCCGCGGCCTTCGCGACATTGCCGGGGCTCGACCTGCCGGACGCCGCGGGGGGCGCCTCAGTGCGGCTGGGAGAGGGCCGGGACGTGATCCTCACCGGGCACGGCGACGCGCGGCTGTCGAGCGCGCCGGACTGCGTCGCGAACTGCCTGGCGGCGTTGGCCGACGCGGTCGCGGCCCGGACCCGGCGGGTGCGCGACGTGATCGGCGACGACAGCCTGTTCGCTGACCAGCGCTGGAGCCCCGGGATGAGCTGGAACAATATCCAGAACCGGTCCGGAACGGCGGTGTCGGCGCTGACCCTGGACGATAATGAGCTGGTCATCCGGGTGGCGCCCGGCGCCGCCGGGCAGCCGCCGTCCCTCGGTTTCCTGCCATATTACGAGGTGACCAACCGCGCGGTCACAGTCGCGGAGGGGCCGACCGCGCTCGGCTTCGTCAGGCTGCCGGGAAGCCGCAGCGTCCTCCTCACCGGGCATATCGCGCCCGGAACCCCGCCGCAGACGCTGCGCCTCGGGATCGACGATCCGGCTCATTATGCCGCCTGGCGCTTGCGGTCGCTGCTCGAGGCGCGGGGCGTCCGGGTCACCGGAAGCGTCGGCGTCCGCCATCAACCGACCGACTCCGCGCAGGCGATGGCGCCGCTCGCCCGGCTGGTTCCTCCGCCACTCGCCGAGGACCTGCTGCTCATCAACAAGGACAGCCAGAATCTCCATGCCGAGCTGATGCTCCGCCGCCTCGGACTCGCCCACGGTTCGGGCTCGATCGAAGGGGGCGTGGCCGCAATCGAGGCCATGCTGGCAAGCGCCGGCGTGCCGAGGACCGGGTGGGACCTTTCCGACGGTTCGGGAATGTCCACCTACAATCGCCTGGCGCCGCGCGCGATCGTGACCTTGCTTCGCTGGGCGGCCGCCCAGCCGTGGGGCGCTGCCTGGCGCGGGACTCTGCCGGTCGCGGGGGTGGACGGCACGCTCGCCGGCCGCTTCCGCGGCACCGGGCTGGAGCGGCGCCTGTTCGCCAAGACCGGGAGCCTCAACGCGACCAGCGCTCTATCCGGCTATCTGATCGCGCGCAGCGGTCGCACGCTGACCTTCTCCTTCTTCGCCAACGACGTACCGGGCGGCGGCAGCGCGACCGCGACGATGGATGCGGTCCTGGAGCTGATCGCCTCGGAGAATTAGGCCGAGGCGCAGGCCGCGATCACCGCGTCGCCGGTCGCCTGGCGCAGCTCCAATATCCCCGTGTCGCGGTGGCGGGTCGGGTGGACGCGATTGGTGAGAAGCGTCCAGGCGAGGCCGCGTTCGAAATCGACCCACAGACCGGTGCCGGTGAAGCCGGTATGGCCGATGGTCTCGTCCGAGCAGGCGTCGCCGCCGTGCCAGCCCGGGAATCGTGCCTCCCAGCCGCAGGTGCGATGCCGGTGCACGCGGGTGCGGATCGCGAGCAGGAAAGGCCGCGGGACGCTGCCGTCGAGAAGGCCGCGGGCGAAGCCGAGCACGCCTGCGGCGGTGCCGAACAGGCCGGCATGGCCCGCCGCGCCGCCGAGCGCCCAGGCATTCTCGTCGTGCACCTCGCCTTTCATCACACGGCCGCGCCAGGTGCAGGCCTCGGTCGCAACCGCCGGTCCGGGCGGCGGACCGAAGCTCAGGCCGGGACCGAGCGGCCAGGCCGACAGGGGCAAGCCGGTGATCCGCTCGACCGCGATGCCGAGCAGGATGAAGTTGATGTCGGAATAGCAGGGTTCGCCCCGCCGCCATTCCCGCTGCAGCACGAAGGCGCGCAGCCGCGCGGGATCGTCGCCATAGGTGTAGATCGGCTCGACCGCGGGGAGGAAGGTGCGGTGGGCGAGGCAGTCGCGGAAGGTGAGGGTGCGCTCCGCCGCATTGGCGACGTCATATTGGCGCAGGTCCGGAATGGCGTCGGTCAGGGGCCGGTCGAGGTCGATCCGGCCCTCCTCGGCCAGCGTCAGGATCATATTCGTGGTCGCGATCACCTTGGTGACCGAGGCGAGGTCGAACCAATGCGCCTCGGTCAGAGCCTCCGGCTCGGGCACCAAGGCCGCCATGCCGGCGACGCGCACCGCCTGGCGCCCGTCGGCGGAGACGATGCCGAGCGCCGCGCCGGGGATGCGCCCCTGCTCGACCGCTTCGCGTGCCGGCCCGAAGGATTGGTCGGCAAGCTCTTCCGTCATGCCGCTTCATCCTCCCGCGGACGGGGGCGGGCGCGGGCGATCAGGGGCAGGAAAAGGATGGCGGCGAGGCTGAGCACGCCCGACAGGATAAAGAACAAAGCGAAGCCGTCATAGCCGGCCGCCTCGAACCGCTCGACCATCGCTCCGCCGGATCCGGAGAGCAGGCGCGGCAGCAGGAAGCCGAAGCTGGACAGAAAGGCATATTGCGCGCCCGGATAGCGCGGATCGACCAGCAAAGAGAGGTAGACCACGAAGATCGTGCCGGCCATGCCGTTGCCGAACTGGTCGAGCGCCGTCGCGATGTAGAGTGTCGTTTCCGCCGGCGGCTGGCTTGCGAGCCAGACGAAGCCGAAATTGCCGATTGCTGCGACGATCGCGCCGACGGTCAGCGCCCAGGTCATCGGCCAGCGCGCCGCCATCAGCCCGCCCAGGCCGACGCCGACGATGCTCGCGATTAGGGCGACATAGGAATCGGCGCGGCCGATCTCGCTGAGCGAATAGCCGAGCTCCCTGATCATCGGCTTGGAAAGGTTCAGCGCGAGCACGTCGCCCATCCGATAGATGGAGACGAAGGCCATGATCGCCAGCGCCATGAAGCCGTAGCGCCAGAAGAAATCGACATAGGGTCCGACCGCCACCGACCGGCGCGCCGCCGCGGTCGGCGGCAGATTGCGGATCTTCGGAACCGCCGCCGCCATGATCAGGAACGGCACCATGCACAGCGCCAGGACATAGGGTGTGACGTTGGTCTGCCCGTCCATGCCGAGGCCGCCCGCCGCGCCGAGCAACAGCCAGCCGATCGCCGCCGCCGCGGCCGCGAGCGCGAGCAGGATCGCTCCGCTCGCTGCGACGCCGGCGATCAAAGCCGAGGCCCGGCTGCCGCCGCGGCCCGGGTCGGGCCGCATGCAGGCAAGCAAAGGGAGGGGGATGAAGGCCACGGCCGCGATCGCGAGATAGGCCCCGGTCCAGCCCCAGGCCGGCTGGTCGGCGATCAGCAGCGCGCCGCTTCCCGCCGCGACCATGGCGGAGCGATAGCCCCACAGATTGGCGGCGGCGATCGGGCCCTGCTCCTCCTGGGTGGGGGCGAGCTCGATCCGCCAGGCGTCGGCGGCGACCTCGAGCGTCGTCGTCCAGAAGGCCAGCAGCACCGCGAACAGGGCCGTGACGCCGAGGTCGCGATCCGACGAGGTCAGGCCCATCGCGACCAGAGAGGCGCAGATCCCGAGCTGGGCGAGCATGATCCAGCCGCGCCTCTTGCCCCAGAAGCGGCCGAAGCCCGGCACCTCGTATCGGTCGAGCAGAGGCGCCCACAGGAACTTGAAGGTCGGCAGCAGCTGAACCCAGGCGAAGAAGCCGATGACGACCAGCCCCACCTCGTGCGCCTGCAGCCGCAGCGAGAGCACGGTGGAGAACATGTAGAAGGGCAGGCCCGCG
>DASQKE010000285.1:0-4553 GCA_035630675.1 Allosphingosinicella sp. | reverse complement strand
TACGTAAACGAAAATATCAAGGGAGTTCTAGGGGAGCGCCGGCTAGGAAGGTTGGGGAGGGACGACGACATCGCCAGTTGGGCTCTCTCCGCCGGTCTGTTCGAAGCGACGATGCCGAACGATTCGCGGCGTGATGACGATATAGAGTTCGGTCCTTGAACGGGTGGAGCGCCGGTTGCGGAACAAGTTGCCGACGACTGGAATATCTCCGATCCCCGGTATCCTAGACCTGGATGATAGCGAGTTTTCCTGCGTCAGCCCGCCGATCACGAACGTTTCGCCGTCCCGTACCGACGCGGAGGTTTCCGCCTCGCGCTGGCTGATCGTCGGATAACCCTGCGAATAGCCGGTAACCGAGGAAACCACTCCGTAGATCTGCGAGGTGACGAAACCGTCGGGGCTGACGCGCGGCGCGATCTGCAGGGTGACCCCGACGTTCACATACTGGACCTGCTGCGAGACGCCGTTGACGCCCGAGAGGGTGATGTTGGTCACGATCGGCAGCGCGTCGCCGGTGATGATCTTCGCCGTCGACCCGCTCTGCGCTGCGATGCGGGGCCGCGACACGATCCGACCTTCGCCTCGCTGCACCTGGGCATAGATCGCAGCCTGCAGCGAGGCCGAAGGCAGGATGGACCGCGGATTGGTCCCGAACGGGACATTCGCTCCGGTCCCGACGTTTCCGACCGCGATCTGCCCGGCGGCATTGTTGAAGTCGAGACCGAGGTTGCGCACTCCCTGCTCGGTGAGCTCGACGAACTGCGTCTCGAGGATGACGGAGTCGACCGGAATGTCGATGAGGGCGATCTGCGCTTTCACCCGTTCGATGCGTTCGGGCGTCCCGGTGATCCAGATGGCGTTCAGGCGGCGGTCGACGCCCATTCCCCTGCCGGGAAAGGATTGACCGAGCGGCAGGCTCTCGCGCTGTGCCTGGTTCTGGGGGCTGACATAATTGGGCTGGCTGCTCGATGCTGGAGAGCCGAAGCCCGGCTCCCGCCTGATGAAGACGTTGTTGGGCTGGATGGTCTCGCCTTCGAGCAGGAGCCCGATGACTTCGCTGACGTCGGCATATCTCAGCGGCACGAGCTCGTACGAATCCCCCGCTATGGACGGGTCATAGCCGACCCCGGGGGCGTAGGCCGGGAGGCCGCTCGCGGCGACGACAGATTCGCCGGCGGAGCCAAGGGGGCGGCTTCCGGCAGCCTCCTCATCGCTGATGCGCGAGACGGTGACCTGAATGGCCCTGTTGCCGGCCGGCTGCACCTCGACTCGAGACGGCTCCGACGTGTCGAATCGGAGAATGAGATTTCCGTCGGACGCGGCGAAGCTCGACTGGCGGATAAGAGAATTGTGCGCCCGCCGCTCGGGAACCCGCGGCGCCCTTAGCGTTGCGCGCATCAGCAGTTCCGGCCGGCTGGGATTCGCGTTCACCGCGGCGTGCTGGGGCTCGGCAGGGGAAAAGCGCAGCAGAAAGGAAGCCTGATTGGCGTCCTGAGTAACGGGAACCATCTCCTCCAGTACGGAGGGAGCCTGAGCCCGCAAGGGCGCGATGCCGGAGAGCATGCCGACAAAAAGGAGCACGCCGCCTGCCCAGCGCATGAACGCCGATTGGTGGTTTTTTAACGCCAGGACACACCCCTCACTTGCGTCACCGTACCGGTGCCCGACGCAATTGCAACCCCCGCTTTGCCGCAAGCCTCGGTAAAACAATCGAAAGTTGCTGAGCACCGGCTGACGCAATGACCGCTCCCGGTTTTGGAAGGCGCCTGGCACGTGATCGCTTGTGCCTGCTTGTCTTCTTGGTCTTGGCAAGACTTACGCTGTGTCATTCAGATCCCGGCACGGCGGAGAGTAGGTGGTGTCTTTGAAAGCCCTGTCTGTTGACCCGTTGCAGCGGCCGTTGAAAAGCACGCACATGCCCATTCGCAAAACTCTGCGCCGCACCGAAATCGCCGACAGCGTTCGCCTGCGCATAGGACACTCGCATGCCGAGTCGCGTGAGTTGGTGGAGCAGCTCCTTCGCCACATGTCCGGCGCCCTCTGGACCGGAGAGTGGGTTCAGATCCGCGGGTTCGGCCCGTTCGAGGTGCGACAAAAACGCGCACGGGAAGGTCGCAACCCGAAGACACAGGAGCCGGCCGCAATCAGCGCACGACGGATCCTCTGTTTCCGGTCCAGTGGCAACCTCTGCAAGCAACTGCACGAAGGGTGACTTGGGACTCAGCATCGGTCCGGCGGCTATAGTCCGTATGATAGCCGCGCTCGTGAATAGCGAGCGCAAGCGGAGTGTGGGGGAGCCTGGCGGAAGCGCTGGGAGTTGAGCCGGCCGACCTCCTCCAACCGTCGACGGAGGGGTGAGCGGCGCACCGCCTGCGACTCAGATCGAATACTCGAGAGATTTTGCGGCGCTGAGCCATTGATTTTTTTTGGTGACCCCAACGGGAATCGAACCCGTGTTTTCGCCGTGAAAGGGCGACGTCCTGGACCGCTAGACGATGGGGCCGGCCGGAAGCCCGTCGCCCTTAGGTTCTGGGGCAGTGGGGGTCAACCGCGTCTCAATGGACGTCGCGGCTCTGGGTCTCGGCCTTGGTGGCGAGCGAAAAGCGCGGTTCGACGCCGGCGAGGCTCCCGCTGAGTATGGCGGCGGCGTAGCGGCCGACTTCGGGGCCGTGCTTGAAGCCGTGGCCCGAGCCGGCGCCGACCAGCAGCACGTTGCGCCGTTCGGGGTGAAAATCGATCAGCAGGTCGCCATTCGAGCTGTTCTCATACTGGCAGACCCGCGCTTCGTTGAGCGGCCGGCCCGCGAGGGCGGGAAAGCGCCGCTCCATGTAGCGCCGCACGTCGGCCAGCCCCTCGGCCGAAGGCGCGCGCTCGAGCGTGTCGGGATCGACGCGGGGGCCGTGGGCATCGTGCGCAATCTTGAAGCCGCGCCCCTCGAGATCGGGGAAGCCGTAATAGATGTCGCCGCCGTTGAAATCGGCCCAGCCGGGGAGGCGGCCGATGCTGAAGCTGTCGTCTCCGGCGGGCGTCGCGAAGAAGAAGACTTCCTGGCGGGTCGGGAAGATGCGGGCGCCGAGCAGCTCGGGGAAGATGCGGGGTAGCCACGGGCCGCAGGCGAAGACGAAGCGCGCGGCGGCAATCGGTTCGCCGGCCGCGGTGCGGATCTCGCGCAGCGGACCGTCGCGCCCGCGCGGCGGCGCGATCGCGGCCTGGCGGTAGGCGCCGCCGGCGCGGACAAATTCGGCGACCAAGGCCTGCACCGCCCGCCGCGCCATCAGCGCGCCGAAGCCGGGCTCGTAGATCCCGGCCTCGACGCCGTCGAAATCGATCATCGGGAAGCGCCGGCCGAGCGCGCGCCGGTCGAGCCGCTCGCTCGGCAGGCCGAGCCGGCGGTGCACTTCCAGGGTCTCTTCCAGATAGGGCTCGACGCGCGGGAAGAAGAACAGGACTCCGGTGCGGTGGAAGATCGGCAGCCCGGCCCGGTCGGACAGCCCGCTCCACTCGGCCAGCGAGTCGCGCGCCATCCTTGTATAGACCTCGTCGCGGCCGTAGGCGCCGCGCGTCATCCGCGATTCGCCGCCGGACGAGGCGCGCGCGTGGGCCGGGCCCCAGGCGTCGACCAGCAGCACACGCTCGCCGCGGCGGCGCAAGTGGGTGGCGGTCCAGGCCCCGAACGCGCCCGCGCCGACCACCACCGTGTCGAAGCCGCCGCCGCCCTGCGCCCGGACTACAGCGGGTGCCGCCGCCGCCGCGACGCCGCCGAGCAGCAGGGTGCGGCGGCTCAGCCCGCCCAACTTGCTAGAAACGCTTGCGCGCGGTGAGGCCGATGATCCGCGGCTGACCGACGTTGAACGCGAGGCGGGCGCGGCCGCCGCGCTCGCGGTCGAACGACAGCAAGGGGTTCTCGTCGAACAGATTGGTGACATAGGCCATCAGGCTGAAGCCGTTGTCCCAGTCGATTCCCGCGCTCAGATTGACGAGGTTGTACGAGGGCAGGCTGAGGTCGACCACCGTCGGCTCGAGCCCGGTCGCTCCGAAATAGGGCCTCGGCAGTGCGTTTGGCGAGAAAGTGAATGTGCGCGGAGTGTTCTCCTGGTCGCTGGGCTGGGTGTAGCGGCTGCCGACATGCTGGGCCGAGGCGCCGATATAGGCCTGGGCGTCGTCCGCGACGTCGAACGTATAGCTGGCGTTGGCCGAGATCTGGAAGCGCGGCACCGAGGGCAGCCTGTTGCCGTCGCGGATGCCGGCGATGACGTCGCCTGCCGTCGTCGTCACCGACGAATCGAACTTCGCTTCGAGCATGCTGCCCGCGATCGAAAAACCCAGGCCGCGGGCCGGCGAGGCCGAGATTTCGAACTCGAGGCCCATCGTGTGAGCCTTGGGCACGTTGAACACCACGCGCGATGAGCAGGTGCCGGCGTCGGCGGTGACCTGGAGGTTCGAGATGTCTGTGTAGAAGGCGGCGGCGTGGAAGGTGACGCCGCTCCTGCGCCCGCGCAGGTTGAGCTCGTAATTCCACAAGGTTTCGTCCTCATAGGTCGGACGATTGCCGT
>DASQKE010000284.1:0-2048 GCA_035630675.1 Allosphingosinicella sp. | reverse complement strand
TGGAAGTCGTTGGTGCCCGAGCGCAGCACGACGTTGATCGCGCCGCCCTGGAAGTCGCCCTCGGAGATGTCGTACGGAGCGACGCGGACGGCGAACTGCTCGATCGCGTCGAACGGCACCGGGCCGCGCGAGGTCGGCAGGCCGCCATTGTTGAGACCGAAATCGTCGGAGAACTGGACGCCGTCGACCGAGAAGCGGTTGAGGCGGCCGTTCTGGCCGGCGATCTCGATGGTGCGGCTGTTGGTGAGGTCGATGGTCGCCATCGGGTCGCGGCGCGCGAGATCGCGAATGTCGCGGTTGACCGAGGCGACGCCCTCGATGTCGGTGCGGTTCAGCGCGGTGATCGGGCCGTTGGAAGTCTGGCGGGCGCCGCGGACGCCGGTGACGACGATCGCGGCGGCGTCTTCGCCGCCGAGCTCGACCGGGATGCGGAACGGCTGGCCGGCCTCGAGGTTGATGCCGGTGATCTCGCGGCCCTCCATGCCGGGCGCGGAGACCGAGAGGGTGTAAGGACCGCCGACGCGGAGGCCCGCAGCGCTGAAGCCGCCGCCTTCGTCGGTCGTCGAGGTGGACTGGGTCCCCGAGGGTACGTGGGTGATGGTGACTTCCGCGCCCGCGACCGGCGCGCCGGCCGAGGTCACCTCGCCGCGGATGCTCGAGGTCGTCTCTTGGGCGTAAGCAGCGCTCGGCGCCACGACCATCACGGCCGCGGCCGCACAGAACAGTCCGTACTTGTTCATTGAAAATCCCCCAACCGGTCTGGATCGAATCACTGACCCGCCCCAAGGACGGATCTCGACGCTGCACCTAAGCGGGTGATGTTACAGCGGAATGACTCTCAAAGAGGCTTTGCGCCCCCTTCGAAAGACTCCCGGACCGGAACCCCACCCGCGCGAATCTCGTATGGCCCGCAACTAGCCCAGATCGAACCCTACCGGAAGGGGGGTTCGTCGAAGCTCCTGAGCTTGCGGCTGTGGAGCTGGCCGCCCTCGCGTTTCAAAATTCTCAGCGTTTCTATGCCGATGCGCAGATGCTGGCTGATCGCGCGCTCATAGAAGGCATTGGCCTGGCCGGGGAGCTTGATTTCTCCGTGGAGTGGCTTGTCGGACACACAAAGCAAAGTTCCGTAGGGCACGCGGAAGCGATAGCCCTGGGCGGCGACGGTCGCCGACTCCATGTCGATCGCCACCGCGCGCGACTGGTTGAAGCGCAGCGCCGAGAGTTGGTAGCGCAGCTCCCAATTGCGGTCGTCGGTGGTGACCACCGTCCCCGTCCTCAGCCGGCGCTTGAGCTCGTCGCCGTCCTCGCCGGTCACCTGGGCGGCGGCGTCGAACAACGCCTGCTGGATCTCGGCGATCGGCGGAATCGGGATTTCGATCGGCAGCATGTCGTCGAGGACATGGTCGTCGCGCAGGTAAGCGTGGGCGAGGACATAGTCGCCGATGGTCTGGCTCGGCCGCAGCCCCCCGCAATGGCCGATCATCAGCCATGCTTCCGGCCGGAGCACCGCGAGATGGTCGCAGATCGTCTTGGCGTTGGAGGGGCCGACGCCGATATTGACCAAAGTGATGCCGCCGCCATTGGCCCCGATCAGATGATAGGCCGGCATCTGGTACTTGCGCCAGCCGCCCTCGGCGAGCTGGGCGAGCGGCTCGACGGTCTCGCTGGTGACGAAGACGCCCCCCGGCGCCGACAGCGCCTCGTAGGGGCTGCCGTCGGCGCCCAGCTCCTCGACCGCCCAGCGGACGAACTCGTCGACATAGCGGACATAGTTGGTGAACAGGATGTAGCGCTGGGTGTGCTCGACCGGCGTGCCGGTATAGTGGCGCAGCCGCGCGAGGCTGAAATCGACCCGCGGCCCGTCGAACAGAGCCAGCGGCCGCGCCGGCTGCGACGCATAGTTCCAGGCGCCGTCGGCGATCTCGTCGCCGATATGCTCGAGCTCGGTGGTCGGGAACCAGCGCGAAAGGTCGGCGGCGCGGACGTCGTCGAGCCTCAGATCGTCGGTTCCGTCGAGCACATAGGGATAGGGAATCTCGCTCGCCGAG
>DASQKE010000283.1:0-9997 GCA_035630675.1 Allosphingosinicella sp. | reverse complement strand
CCCGGGTGCTACGTCGTATTTCGTCAGTCTTTTCTCTGGCGACCCGACGAACCCAATCGCCTCGACCACGACGTCTGGTTCGCCAGCTTCTCTTGCCATACCCCCGACCTTACCGTCGGGGAGATATGCCGTCACCGTCCGGGCCGACGCCGGCTCGGCCCAGGGAGCCACTTCTCAAAGCGTGAGCATAGAACGGCTCCCGCCGCCTGCCGCGCTGTCCGCAGCGTACCGGACGAGCCCGGATGGTCCCACGGTCGGACTCTCCTGGCAAGCGGTCAACCGCGCCAACCTTTATGCGGTGCGCGTCACAGGGACCGGAATCCAGCCGTTGGGCGGATGCTCCAGCCTGACGGCCGCAACCGAGTTTCAGTTCGACGGGGGGCTGGGAGCATCGTTTCGAGCCGGCGGCTCCGGGCAGGTAACGGTCACGGCGATCATCGGTCCAGGCGGAGCATTTCCAAGCCAGCCGGCCAATGCGCCAGTGGCCGATATTCCCGTTGGCGGAGTTCCCCCGCCGCCGCCAGTCGTAACCAGCATCCTCTGTGGGCGCGGCAATTTCGGCAAACCCGGCGTGCTTCAGCTAATCCTCGACCCGTGGAGGTCGCTGCTGCCGGATAGTGGTCCGGCGCCCCTCCCCACTTCCTATTCCGTCGTACTTTGTGCCGCTGCCGACACCACTACTCCTCTTGCGGCGGTCGAATTCGAACAAAGCATTGGACAACTCGTTGTCCCATCGACGCTGCCCTCCGGCCCCTATGTCGCCATCGTGCGGAGTAAGAGCGGTGAAGCCGCAGGAGCGCCCTCCATCCCGGCTCCCATTGGCCGGCTGGCGGCCCCCGTTTTCAACGCTGCCGCCTTGACCGGGGCGGGGACCGCCGGAGCGGCCTGTACCGGGACCTGGCAGCCGGTTGAGGGCGCCGAATTTTATCAGGCGCAGTTGATCGTTGTGACCACGGCAGGCTCCTCCGTCACGACTCAGGAACCATCGCAGCAACTCACCGCAAGCTTTTCTCTGGGGAGTCTAGACAGTTCGTCGATCCTCCACATCATGATCCTCGTGCAGGCAGTTACCCAGACGGGCGCTTGGATTTCCAGCCCACTTGCAGCAATCTCGGTCGATTAGACCCAGTTTCATTCTGCGGGTTTTGGACGGCTGCCTTCCGCTGCAGCCGTCTAGTCCCCGGGCCGGTAGGTCCGCTCGGTGTGACCGCGGAGCTGGTCGGTGTAGAAATAGACCTCGCGCAGGTTTCCGGCCGCGTAGCGTTCGGCCTGGTCGTTGAAATGAGGCGAGCGCGGGTCGCCGCTCTCGCCGCCGGCGGTCACCGCGAGCGCCCGGACGCGGGGTCCGAACTCCACCACCGCCACGAAGCTGTTGCCGGCGGTGCCGTACCAGCGGCGCGTCCCGTTCCGCGGGGCGGCGCCGAACGAGGCGAGCGATCCCCAGCGCGCCGACGAGAAGCCGACCGGAATGCTGGGACCCGTATCCGAGAATGGGTGGACGATGTCGCCGGTGAGGCGCTGGAACCGGTTGATCTCTCCCCACGGGACGTTCCAGCGTCCGAAATCCCGTTCGAGCCGATCGACGGCGGCCGCCAGCGCTTCGAGCTTGCGGGCGGCGGGGGCGCCCTCGATGCGCGCATAATTGGATTCGGGCTCGTCCCATTCGCTGCCGAGCACCCATCGCCACATCTCCTCGCCCCAGAAATTGGCGAGGCTGTTGGCGACGGAGCCGATGCTCCAGCGATGATCCCATCCTCGCAGCGCCGCCACCGGCGCCGCGAGCCGCTCCTTGAGCGCGCCCGCGGGCGCGGCGTCCCAGGCTTGCACCAGGCCCGGGATCAGCCGCGCGAAGGCCGGCTGGTAGCTGTCATAGGCGGCCGCGCGCAGACGCTCGAGCGTCCAGCCGCCGGATCCCTCCAGCAGCATCAGCGCGTGCTGCCCGCGCGGATTCTCGCCGAACGTGTCCATGTAGAGCGGGAAGTCGGCTCCGCGCGGGCTGTTCGCGCCGGCCGCCGAATAGGGCCAGTTGTTGGTGTTGAAGAGCCATCCGTTGGGCGGATTGTGCAGGCGCGGCAGCTCGGCCAGCGCATGCGGCACCGCCCAGTCGGTGGCCGGATCGCTGCCGTCGACGGGCGCGGTATAGTCGAACCGGTCGTTCCGGCGCGGCACGAACTGGGGATGGAGATAGGCGATCGCGCCGCCCGCGTCGGCATAGATGGTGTTGTTCGACGAATTCGCCTGGAAGGCCATCGCCTCCATGTAGGAGGGGAAGTCGCGGGCCTTGGTGCGCAGATAGGACTGGCTGAGCGCTTCGATCGGGCGGTGCATCAGGGCGGTGGCGACCCACCGGCCGCCCTCTGCTCGCGTGATGGGACCATGATGGGTTCGATAGGCCTGGAGCCTGCGGGTCGCCCGGCCTCCGTCCGGCGTGCGGTAGTCGATCGCCACGCTCGAAATTGCGACCGGCCGCTGCTCCGCGCCGTAACGGTAGAACAGGCGGCCGTTCCGCTCGACGATCGTCTCCGAGAACTCGTCGACCGTGTCGGCGCCGCTGGTCGTGTGCATCCAGCCCAGCCGCTCGTTGAAGCCCTGGTAGATGAAGAACTGCCCCCAGGTCGCCGCGCCATAGGCGTTGAGCCCTTCCCCACTGGTCACCTGCAGCTCGGAGCGGAAGAAGAAGCTGGTATGCGGGTTGATCAGCAGCAGGGCGCCCCCGTTCTGCGTCAGCGCCGGGGCGATGGCGATGCCGTTCGAGCCGCGCGGCTCGTCGTCGCGGGGCCGGCCGGCAGCCGCGAGCGCCCTTCCCCGGCCCGAATAAAAGGCTTCGAGCGGCTCCAGCGGCACCCGCTCGAAATCGGCGCCGATGCTGCCTTCGGTGAAGCTCAAGGCCATCCACGGCTCGAAGCGGGTCAGGACCCGCGGACGGACTTCGGGATGCATCGCGAGGAAGAAATTGAGCCCGTCCGCCCAGGCAATCATCAGACGCTGCAGCCAAAGCGGCGACGCCGAATAGCGACGGCGCAGATCGTCATGGTCGAGGAACAGCCGCATCCTCAGATCCGACCAGATCGCTCGCTCGCCCTCCGCCTCGGCGAGCCGGCCGAGATTGGTGAGATAATTGGTCTCGATCCGGTTGAAGTCGTCTTCGGCCTGGGCGTAGATCATCCCGAACACGGCGTCGGCGTCGGTCTCGCCGCGGACATGGGCAATGCCCCAGTCGTCGCGCGTGATGGTGATGCTGCTTGCGTGCGCCTGCCAGCGCGCCTGATCGGAGCTCGCGGAAGGGACGGTCGCGCAGGCGCTCGCCAGCGTTAGGAAGAGGAGCGCGAGGAAGCGGCGCAGCGACATCGGCGGCGCCCTGCGCCCACGCCGCGTCAAAGTCCAGCCTCAGCGGGTCGCCTTGGTCAGGAGGTGCTGGGCGAGCATCAAGGGCGGCATTCGCATCCAGTGCGAACGCAGGTAGAATGCGAAGCGGAGGGCGCGCCGGGTCGGCTGACCCCAGCCGTTGCGGGCGAGCAGGCGCGCCTCGAACAGCCGGTCGCTCAGGCGGCGGCGCCCGGCCAACGATGTCCCATCGCAGGCCGCACCAGCTTCCGTTCGTCCCGAGCGAAGTCGAGGGGCGCTGGCACCGAGTCCGAGCGTGCGCTCCTCGACTACGCTCGGGACGAACGAATTTGGGGTGCCCAAAGGGGTGCCGAAGAGGCTGCGCGCGAGGCGGAGCGCGCGGGCGACCGCCGGACGAAGCTGGTGAAGACGCGCGCGCTCGCCGAGGCGCGGCCAGAAGCTCTTATCCTTCGTAGCAAACTCACGCACCAGGCAATTGATATCCCACAGATTCCGCAATCCACCGGCCAGGTCGCCGTCGGCGAACAGGTGGGCCGCGGCATGGACGATCATGTCCTCGGGCGAGAGCGTCAGCAGGCCGCTGTCGAGCGGTACGCTGGCCGCGATGAGGGCGGCGGCATCCGGCGTCGGCCGCGCGGTCGGCGGCAGGATGGTGTGGTGGACGTCGATCATCCGGTCGCGGCTGCGGTGGATCAAAGGCGGCAGCTCGTGCATCCAGCGGCGGTAATAGAGGTCGTCATAGGCGTCCTCCTTGACCCACTCCCAGCCCGCCACGAGCAGCGCCTCCTGCACCGCGTCGAGCCGGTCGAACGGCACCAGGATGTCGAGGTCGCCGATCGAGCGCCCGCGCGACGCGTCGAGCCCGGCGGCGGCGAAGGCGGTGCCCTTGAGCAGGATCACCGGCACCTCCGTCCCGGCGAGCGCGCGGCGGGCCATTTCCGCCTCCCACAAGGCCTGGGTCCGCGCATAAGCGGCGTCGCGGCGCGCGTCCTCGAGGATGGCGGCGACCTTGACCGGAAGCCGCCCGCCTTCGAGGCGGAAGGCGAGGCTGCCGAGCAAAGATTCAGCACGGGCCGCGGTGATGAGCGCGGTCCATTCCGCCGGGCCAAGCGTCTCGCAGGCCGCGGGATCGGAGAGGATCCGGACGAGGAGGCGGCTCATCCGCCGAGCTCCGCCGACAGCGTCTCGACCAGAGCGACGGCCGTATCCGTGTCCGGATAGTCGATCGCCACCGCCGGACAGGTCGCGACGAGATGCGACAGGGAATCGAACCCGCGCGAGCCCAAGGCGACATAGTTGGTCGAGGCCTGGGTCAACCGCACGAACACTTCGGCGGGGCCGACCGGGCGCATCGCCTGTTCGGAGCCGAAACGCGGGAACAGGATCAGGGCCGGCCGCGCCGGCTCCCGCATCCGGGCGATCGCGTCGGCGCGCGGCTTGAGGTGGCGGATCGTGCCCTTGGGCGTGCCTTCAAGCAGCGGACCCATGCGCGCGTCGCCCGCGATCCTGCGCATCACTTCGATCGAGCCGTTCTTGAGGCTGACCGCGCGCGGGAACGGATGGAGCAGGCCGGTCTCACAGTCGAGCAAGGCGAATTCGTCGCCCATCAGCCGCCAGCCGCGCTCGCCGAGTAGAGCGGCCAGAGTCGACTTGCCGGCGCCGCTCTCGCCGGTGAGGATCAGCGCCCTCCCCTCGTGCTCGACGCTCGCCGCGTGGAGCAGGAGGAAGCGCTTCTGGCCGAGCGCCATCTGCAGGTTCATGCCCATCTCGGCGGCGAGCAAACCGTGAGCGAGCGACATCGGGACGGCGTCGGGCAGCATATAATCGCCATGGATGGCGACCGACGGCCGCAGCCAACGGCGCCACGGCTTTTCCGGTTCGAGCCGAACCGTGAAGTCGCAGACCCCGCCCTGCGGCGCGGAATAATCCTCATACAGCCCGGCGAGCGCCGCCACGGGCGCCTTCCAGGCCGAGCCGACCCGGAACGAGACCGGCCCGATCGCGACGTCGACCTGATGCTTCATGCCCGCCTCACCAGTCCGGCCGCCTCGAGCTCGGCGAGCCGCGCCTCGATCGATCCGGCGCCCGCTTCGTCGTCAATCTCGTAGAGCGCGGCGATCCGTTCGAGGATCGCGCGGGCGTCGCCGGGGCCGTCGCGCAGAGCCTCGAGGATCTGCGGCGCCGGCGGAGCGACGATGTGGGTCATGCCCGAAGGCGCGTGGTACAAGGCGACGAGCCCGTCGAGCGCGACCGAGCGCACCGTACCGGCTTCATCGGCGGCATAGACCGGGCCGGTCACGGCCGCGGCTCAGCGCGGCATCTGCAGCGAGGCGTAGCAGGTGAAGCCGCTCATCCCCGACTGCAGACGGCGGATATAATTGGCGTAGGCCTGGGCCGACTGGCTGTCCATTCCGGGCGGGGTCATGCCGCGCTGGAGCAAAGCCTTGGCTTCCTCGCCGGTGATCGGCCGCGCCGGCGGCGCGAACGCGCCGGGCGTGCCGGGCGAAACCAGGCTGCCGTCGGCGGCGATATGCTGGCCCGCTGCCTGCGGACCCGGCACCGGGATCTCGCAATTGAGGACCGATCCCGCCGTCTGGGCGAGCGCAGGGCGGATCGTCACAACCGTCGAGGCCGCCGCCGCGCCGAGCGCGAGCACGGTCCGCCGCGTCGGGTTCGAAAGGGCGCCGCCTGGGCTGTTCGTGTCCTCGCTCATGCTGACTGCCCTTAAACCGGTGGCCTTACATAAGGGTAAAGCGGCGGGCGGACGAGGCGGCGGGATGGACCGTCCCGTTCCGGCACGTTCCAGGGAGAAAAAATGTTTCGCCCGCGTTTGGACCTTGGCGGCGTGCGCCCTTCGACGGGCGCCGCCTCATTCCAAGGAGAGGTTTCATGAAGTCCGCATTTTTCGCCGCAGCTTTGCTGATCGGCACCGCCGCGATCGCGCAGCCGACGACGACCGAGACGACCGACACGCAGACGGTCGCACCCGGCAACACCAATCCCGAGACCGACGCCCGCGGCATCCCGGTCATCTCGGCGCCGGCCGTCGCCCCGGCGGGCTGGAACGCTCCGCTCGGCCAGGCCACGGCTCCGGCGAGCGGCCCGGCCCCCTCGATGGGCGCAGCGACCGACCTGCCGCCCTGCTCGCGCACGGTCACCGACCGCTGCGTCCAGACCTACGAGCGCGGCGCTAGACCCCGCTGATCCGTCAACCCGCCCCAGGAGACAGGGCATGAAAACCATATTGTTCGCGGCCGCCTTGGCCATCGGCGGCACCGCCTTCGCCCAGGCCGGCAACACGGTCGCGGATCAATCGCAGGCCAGCGGCCCGCAGGGCGTCACGCAGCAGGGCACCGACCCCGACGGCCAGGCCTGCACGCCCGCTGGCTTCAACGCCAACAGCAGCGCCTATCCGCCCTGCGGCGCGCCCGGCTCGACGACCGCCACGACCGGCGCCGGCACCACGCCCCCACCGTGCTCGCGCACCGTCACCGACGGCTGCATCCAGACCTACGAACGCGGCGTCCGCCGCCGCTGAGGCCGGAGGGAGAGCGGGCAAGTCGCAAGACTGCCCCACCACCGCTAGGGCTGAGCTTGTCGAAGCCCGGTGCGCAGCGCGCTGCAATCCGCCCTTCGACAGGCTCAGGGCTAGCGGTGGGTATGGTCGTCACCGGTGTCACCTGAGTTTACATCCCCCGCTGCCGCTGGCATCCGCGCCGCGGACCAGCGACGGAGGGGCAGTTGACCATTTCATTCGAAGGCCGCGTCGCGATCGTCACCGGCGCGGGCGGCGGGCTCGGTCGCGCTTATGCGCTCGAACTGGCGCGGCGCGGCGCCAAAGTGGTGGTGAACGATCTCGGCGCCGCCCGCGACGGCTCCGGCGTGTCCGATGCCGCGCAAAAGGTCGTCGAGGAGATCGAGGCGGCGGGCGGCACGGCGTTCGCCGACGGCTCCAACGTCACCGATCTCGTCCAGGTCGAGGAGATGGTGGCGCGGGCGAAGGAAAGCTGGGGCACCGTCCACATCCTCATCAACAATGCCGGGATCCTGCGCGACAAGACGTTCGCCAGAATGAGCATGGAGGATTTCCGCCTGGTCGTCGACGTCCACCTGATCGGCTCGGCCAATTGCACCAAGACGGTCTGGGAGACGATGCGCGAGCAGAATTACGGCCGCGTCCTGATGACGAGTTCGTCGACCGGCCTCTACGGCAATTTCGGGCAGGCCAATTACGGCGCCGCCAAGCTCGGCCTGCTCGGCCTCGCCAAGACGCTCGGCCTCGAAGGCGCGAAATATAATGTCCGCGTCAACACGATCGCCCCCACTGCCGCGACACGGATGACCGAGGACATCTTCCCCCCCGAAATGCTCGCCGCCTTCAACCCCGACAATGTCGTCCCCGCGGCGCTGTTCCTCGTCTCCGAAGACGCGCCGTCGGGCGCGATCGTCGGCGCCGGCGCCGGCGTCGTCCAGGCCGCCTATGTGACGCTGACGCCCGGCGTCGCCTTGCCCGAGGGAGAGCGCACCCCCGAGGCGGTCGCCGCCGCCTGGGACCGGATCGCCGATCGCACGCTCGAGATCGTCCCGCAGTCCGGCGCCGAGCAGGCGATGATGATCCTGAAGACATTGCAGCACGCGACTTCGTAGCTGCGCCACGCTAGCCTCCAGCCGGCGAGGGAGGGGACATGTACAGCGAATCGGACATCGACTCGGCGGTCGCGGCCGGCATCCTGACGCCGGAGACGGCGGCGGTGCTACGCGAGCACGTCGCCCTGAAGCGCCGGATGCCGGCCGCGGACGAGGAGCATTTCCGGCTGCTTGGGGGATTCAACGACATCTTCGTGGCGCTGGCGCTCGCGCTCGTCCTGGTCTTCCCGATCGCACTGGGCCAGGGCTTCCTGGTCGCTGCCGCTTGCTGGGGCCTCGCCGAGTTCATCACCCGCGCGCGGCGGCTTGCGCTGCCCAGCATCCTGCTGTTGCTCGTCTTCGTCGGCAGCATCTGGTTCGAGGCGCTCCAGCAGATCAATCCAGGGCCCGCCGGCTCGATCTCGCCGGCCGGGAGAGCGGGCGACGCGACAGGCGCGGCCGCCCTCACCTTCGCAGCCACTTTCCTCTATTGGTGGCGCTTCCGCGTGCCGATGGCCCAAGCCGTGATGGCTGGTGTCGCGCTCGGCGGGCTCGTCCTCGCCGTGTCCGACTACGCGCCCGACGCCAACCTCACTTGGCCGCTGCTCGGCGTCGGCGGCCTCGCCATTTTCGCTTATGCCATGCATTGGGACCTCGCCGACCGCGACCGGCGCACTCACCGTGCGGACGTCGCCTTCTGGCTCCATCTTCTCGCCGCGCCCCTGATCGCCCATTCCGTCTTCAGCCAGATCGGCCTGTTCGAAGCCGCCACGCCGGCCTGGGCGCCGCTGGTCCTCCTCATCTACATCTTCTTCGCTCTGGTCGCTTTGGTCGTGGACCGCCGCGCGATCCTGGTTTCGGGCCTCGGCTATGCCGTCGCAGCGGTCTCGGGTCTGATGGGCGACGTCGGCACCGGCCTGATCGGCGGCACCTTCCTCCTGGGCGGCACGCTCTTGGTGCTTGGCCTGTTCTGGCCGAACGCCCGCGCCGCCGTAATCATCTACCTTCCCGACGCGCTGAGCAAGCGCCTGCCGCCGGCCGATCGCCGCCCCGCCTGAGCCGTGGGCTTGTACATGTCCGAAGTGCGTGAGACGATCCGCCCGCATCTTGTTCCGGGGGGATCCATGAAGCTTCGCCTGCTTTCCGCCGCCGCTTGTCTCGCGCTCGCTCCTGCGGGTCCGGCGCAGGTTCCCGCCGACCGGCTGATGACCGCGCCCGCGGACGCGCGGCGCTTCGTCATCACTTCGTCCGCGGGCGAGCACGGCCGCGCCTCGGTGTGGCGCTCGGCCGACGGCACGGTCAATGCGCGCGAGAGCCTGTTGCTGCGCGGCTTCGTGTTCGAGCAGGACATGGCGGTGCGGCCGGGCGCGAACGGCATGCCGACGCGGGTCGAAGTCCGCGGCGTCGATCCCTCCGGCGACGCCGCCGAGACGTTCGAGGTGGTGGACGGCACCGCGCGCTGGACGACGCGCAGCGACGAGGGCAGCGCTCCGTTCGACGGCAGCGCTTTCTACACGACGCTCGGCGGACCGTTCGCAGGCAATGCCGCCTTCGTCGAAGCGATCTACCGTGCGCCCGGCCAGCGAATGCGTCTCCTTCCGGGCGGAGAGGCGCGGCTCACGCGCCTTACCGAAGCGACCATCGGCGAAGGCGCAGCGCGCCGCAGGGTCGTCGCCTACGCGATCGAGGGCCTGTCGCTCGAGCAGGTCCCCATCTGGTACGAAGAGGATGGCAGCTTCTTTGGGATCGTCGGCTTCCTTGCTCTGCTCCCCGAAGGCTATCAGGGCGCCCGCGCGCAGCTGCTCGCCGCTCAGGAGGAAGCGCTGGCCGCGCGCAGCCCCGCCATCGCGCGCCGCTTCGGCCAACTGCCCGGCCGCCCCGTCGCCTTTACCGGCGTGCGCATGTTCGATTCGGTCGCCGGGCGTTTTCTCGACAACCGCACCGTCGTTCTCGATGGCGCCCGCATTGCCGCCGTCGGCGAGACCGGCAGCGTCCGGGTCCCGGCCGGCGCGCAGGTGATCGACGG
>DASQKE010000282.1:0-29984 GCA_035630675.1 Allosphingosinicella sp. | reverse complement strand
TCTACTCGAGGAACAGGGCTTTGCCGGCTACCGGCTGGCGCCGCCGCGGCGGTCTCGAGCGGCCTCGCTCGCGGCGGAGCTCAATCTCTTCGCTTCGGCCGAAGCCAGCATGCCGGCGGCGAGGCTGCAGCCGATTCCGGGAGGCTATTTCATCAACTGGCTCGCCGGGCCGCGCCGGCTCGTCCCGCCGGCCGCGACGCGCCTCAGGGCCCGCTCCATTCTCAAGGACGCCGCCCGCCACGGCCGCGTCGCGCATTTCTGGACCCATCCCGAGAACATCGCCTCGGCGCCGCGCACGCTCGGCAATCTCGCGGCGATCCTCGAAGAGGCGGCGGCGCTGCGGCGCCGGGGGCTGATCGAGATCGTGACGCAATTGGACTATTGCCGCGCGATCGCGGCCGGCGGCGGACCGGCCCGGCCGCCGGGAGCGGGTCCGGTTTAAACTTGCCTGCCCCGGACCCATCTGTAATCGCCTAGGGCGGCGCAGAATTAAGCGAAGATGCAACCATGTGCGGAATCACAGGCTTTTGGACGAAGGGCGGCTTGCCCGGCGGGGCGCACGCGACGCTGCACCGGCTGACCAGCGCCATCGCCCATCGCGGGCCCGACGACCAAGGCGCCTGGTTCGACGACGAGGCCGGGCTCGCGCTCGGCCACCGGCGCCTCTCGATCATCGACCTCTCTCCGGCGGGGCACCAGCCGATGGCCTCCGCCTCGGGCCGCTACGTGCTCACCTACAATGGCGAGATCTACAATTACCGCGAGCTGCGCGCCGAGCTGGAGGCGCTCGGCGCCGTGGCGCAGTGGCGCGGCCATTCGGACACGGAGGTCATGCTGGCCGCCGTCGAGCGATGGGGCGTGGCCGGCGCGCTCGAGCGGCTGAACGGCATGTTCGCCTTCGCCTTGTGGGACAAAGAAAGAAGGACGCTCACCCTCGCCCGCGATCGAATGGGGGAGAAGCCGCTTTATTACGGGCGCATGGGCGAGACCTTCCTGTTCGGGTCGGAGCTCAAGGCGCTCGCCGGACATCCGGAATTCTCGCGCGACGTGAACCGCGACGCTTTGGCTTCCTATCTGCGCTACAATTGCGTCCCGTCGCCCGCCTCGATCTGGCGCGGCATCTCGAAGCTCCCGCCCGGCTGCAGTCTCGAGGTGAGCGGTGGCGGCACGCGGATCGGCCATCCCGTCGCTTATTGGGACCTGAAGAGCGCCGCGGCCGCGGGCTCTGCCGACCCGCTGCCTTTGGGGCCCGAGCTCGCCGACAATCTCGATCTTCTGTTGAGGGATTCCGTCCTGAAGCGGATGGAGTCGGACGTCCCGCTCGGCGCATTCCTTTCCGGCGGCATCGATTCGTCGCTGATTGTGGCCTTGATGCAGGCGCAGTCGGCCCGGCCGGTGCGGACCTTCACCATCGGCTTCCACGAGCAGTCTCACAACGAAGCCGGCCATGCCAAGGCGATCGCCGACCATCTCGGGACCGATCATACCGAGCTGTACGTGACCGCGGCGGACGCATTGGACGTCATTCCGCGCCTTCCGGCGATCTGGGACGAACCCTTCTCGGATTCGTCGCAGATCCCGACTTATCTGGTCAGCGCGCTGACCCGGCAGCACGTCACCGTGAGCCTGTCGGGCGACGGCGGCGACGAGCTGTTCGGCGGCTACAACCGCTACGTCCAGGGCATGCGCCTGTGGGAGCTCGGATCGCGCCTCGGCCCGCAGGTCAAAAGGATCCTGGCGGGCCTGATCCGCTCGCGCGGCGGAATTTCCGCGGCATCGGCGCTGATGAAGCTGGCGCCGCCGTCCCGCCGGCATCTCGGCATCGCGGATCGCATGCCCAAGATCGCCGATGCGTTCGAGGCGCGCTCCGCCGAGGCACTCTACACCAGGCTCGTCTCGCATTTCGACGAGCCGGAGGCGCTGGTCATCGGCGGTCGCGAGCAGACCCGCCCGCTCGAGGGTCAGGAGGGAAGCTTCCGGGACTTCCGCGAGATGATGATGTACGCGGACTCGGTCACCTATCTCCCCGACGACATCCTCGTGAAGGTGGATCGCGCCAGCATGGCGGTGAGCCTCGAGGCGCGCGTCCCGTTCCTCGATCACCGGGTCGTCGAATATGCCTGGCGGGTGCCGATCGAGGCCAAGATCCGCGACGGCCGGGGCAAGCGCATCCTGCGCGACCTGCTCTATCGCTACGTGCCCGAAGCCCTGGTCGAGCGGCCGAAAGCGGGCTTCGGAATTCCGCTGGGAGACTGGCTGAACGGGCCGCTGCGCGACTGGGCGGAGGACCTGCTCGACCCGCGCCGTCTACGCGACGACGGATATCTGGAGCCCGGTCCGGTGCGGCAGCTCTGGGACGAGCAGCTCCGGCGCGGCGGGCGCCATCATCTGGTCTGGGACGTGCTGATGTTCCAGGCGTGGCTGGCGGAGCAAAAACAATCATCGGCCATGCCGGCCGCGCCTCCAGCGGCGCCGGCCGAGACCGTCCATGCCTGATCCGGAGCCGATCGCTTCGATCGCATTGATTTCGAGCAATGGGCCGTCGCTCGCCAATTTTCGCGGGCCGCTGATCGCGGCGCTCGTCTCGAGCGGCGTCCGGGTCTGGGCGCTGGCCCCCGATCTCGACGACCGGACCCGCCGGGCGCTGCGGGAGATCGGCGCCGAGCCGGTCGATATCTCGCTGGACAGGGCCGGGCTCCGGCCCGTCCGCGATGCCCTCGATCTGATCCGCTTGCGCAAAGTCCTGCGACGGCTCCGGCCGGACGCGGTGTTCGGCTATTTCATCAAGCCGGTCATCTACGGCACCCTCGCCGCGCGGCTCGCCGGCGTGCCGCGCCGCTTCGCCCTGGTGCCGGGGCTGGGCTATGTCTTCACGCCGCAAGCGGGTCGCGAATCCTTCCGGCGCCGGGCGCTGCGCATCGCCGTCTCCAGGCTCTACGCGCTCGCCTTCGCCTCCTCGGAGCGCATCTTCTTCCACAATGAGGACGATCGCGACCAGCTCGTCGGGGCCGGGCTGCTGCCGCGCGCGAAAACGCTGCTTCTCGCCGGGACGGGCGTCGATCTGTCCCGCTTCGATCCGGGCCCGCCGGCCGCTGGGCCGCTGCGCTTCCTGCTGATCGCGCGGCTCCTGCGCGAGAAGGGGGTGGCCGAGTATGCGGAGGCCGCGCGGCTGGTGCGGGCGGCGAATCCCCGGATCGAGTTTCATCTCGTCGGCGGCGCCGATCCCAATCCCGGCGCCATTCCACCCGCGCAGATCGAGCAATGGGTCGCGGCCGGCCTCCTCGTCTGGCACGGCCATGTCGACGATGTCCGGCCGTTCCTCCGCGACTGCTGTGTCTACGTCCTGCCCTCCTGGCGCGAAGGCAAGCCGCGAAGCACCCAGGAGGCGATGGCGAGCGCCCGGGCCGTGATCACCACCGATGCGCCCGGCTGCCGCGAGACGGTGATCGAGGGGGTGAACGGCTTCAAGGTGCCGGTCCGCGACGCCCCCGCCTTGGCCGCCGCCATGCTCCGCTTCGTCGACGAGCCGCACCTCGTGGCGCGGATGGGCGCGGAGAGCCGCAGGCTGGCGGAAGAGCGATTCGACGTGGTCGAGATCAACCGCCGCATCCTCTCCGCTTTGGGCGTGCGCGCCTCCCCAGCCGCCACGAGCGCCGACACGACGCCGCAACCGCGTTCCCGCACGTCTCTCGCCGCGCCATGCTGAAGCGCATTTTCGAGCTGGCGGTCGTCCTTCCCTTCCTTCCGTTTCTGCTCGTGCTGCTGGCGCTCGTCGCGGTCGCGACGCGCATCTTCATCGGATCGCCGATCCTGTTCCGCCAGACTCGCCCCGGCCTTCGGGGACGACTGTTCACCATGTACAAGTTCCGGACCATGACCGACGCGCGCGGCGCCGACGGCGAGCTTTTGCCGGACGCGGATCGCCTGGTCCGGTTCGGGCGCCTGCTGCGCTCGACCAGCCTCGACGAGCTGCCTTCGCTCTACAATCTGCTGCGTGGCGAGCTGGCTTTGGTCGGCCCGCGGCCCCTCTTGCCGGACTATCTGCCGCTTTATTCGCCCGAGCAGGCGCGCCGGCACGACGTCCGCCCCGGAATTACCGGCTGGGCGCAGGTCAACGGCCGCAACAGCCTCAGCTGGGAGGACAAATTGGCGCTCGACGTCTGGTACGCCGACCACCGGACCTTGTGGCTCGACATCAGGATCCTGTTCCTGACGGTGTTCAGGGTGTTGCGGCGCCAAGGCATTAGCGAAGAGGGCGGCGCGACCATGTCGCGCTTCACCGGGACCCGCCCCTGACGCTCTATCCGGCTGAGATCACCTTCGAGCGATGCGGCCAGACCGTGGCGCCGTCGGCGACGTTGCGCAGCACGCTCGCGCCGACGCCGACGATCACGTCGCGCCCGACCTTGAGGCCCTGGAGCACGGTCGCGCCGGGGCCGATCAGGCTGTTCTCGCCGACTCCGGCCAGGCCGCCGATGAAGGCGGCGGGCGCGATCACGACATTGTCGCCGATCACAGCGTCGTGGCCGACGATGGCGCTGGTGTTGAGGATGCAATGGGCGCCGATCCGGGCGTCGACGCTGATCACCACTCCGTGCGCGACGATACTGCCTTCGCCGACGCTCGCGCCGGCGGCGACCGTCGCGTGCGGCGAGACCAGGGTCTCGGAGCGGAAGCCGTTGTCGCGCAGCCAGGCGACGACCAGGCTGCGCGCCGCCATGCCCTTGCGGTCGACGCCGCCGAAAGCGATGCAGACCGCGTCGAAATCGCCGCGCCGGCCGGTCAGCGCGTCCATCGCGCCCCAATAGGGCCGGTCGAGCACGCCTTCGCTTTCGCCGACATAGCCGACCACCTCGTGGCCGCCCAGCTCGGCCAGCTCGAGCGCCTCCTTGGCGAAGCCGCCGCCGCCGATGAATGCAAGTCGCGTCATAAGATGAACTCCACGATCGCCTTCTTCCGTGTCATCGCGAACAATACCGGGCGGTCGAACAAGGGCGCGTGCATCGGGCCCCTGATCTTCAGCATCCGGTGCCGCGCGAGCAGTTCGTCGACCTCCTCGGCGCCGACGCCTTCGTAGCAGACATGGTGCATGCCTTCGCCGGCCCGCTCGAGATGGGCCCAGGTGAAGGCGCCCGGCCCCTCCGGCTGGATCAGTTCGACATAGGTTCCGCCGGCCTCGTAGAGGGCGAGCCGGGCGCGCTGGAGCGGATCGTCGACCGTCCGTTCGAGCGCGAGTCCCGGAAAGCCCTCGGCAAAGGCCTCGATGTCGCGCACGACATAGCCGACATGGTGGAGCCGCATCAGAGCGCCGCGCCGGCGTCGACCCGGACCACCTCGCCGGTGACGAAGCGCGCCGCCGGCGAGATCAGGAAAAGGATCATATCCACCACCGCCTCGACCGTTGCGATGCCCAGCGGCGCCGTCCTCTCCAACCGCTCCCTGAATTCCTCATTGTAGATGGCGCCATGGGATTGGGTCATCTCGGTATCGAGCCAGCCTGGCGAGACCGCCACCGCCCGCCGCGGCGCGGCCTCGCGGGCGAGCGCCTTGATCATCGCCTCGAGCCCGGCCTTGGACGCCGAATAAGCGACGATGCCCGGTTCCGGACGCGCGGCGGCGATCGAGGAGATTGCGCAGAACACCGCATCCTCGGTCGTGACTCTCTTGCTGGTGAAGAGGCCGGCGAGGATCAGCGGCGCCTCGAGATTGACCGCGATCAGCTCGCGCAAATCGGGCGCCTTCATGAGCCGGACCGGCTTGATCTTCTGGACGCCGGCGCAATAGATCAGGGCCGAGATCTTGCCGCGCTCCGCGACCGCCTGCTCGACCGCCGGGGCGATCGCGGCGCTGTCGGCGACGTCGCACTGGATCGCGCCGATGCCGAGCGGCTCGAGCTCGCGGAGCCGGTCCAGCCGCCGCGCCATCGCCGTCACCGCCATGCTCGGCGCGAGCCGCTCCGCCACCGCCCGGCCGATCCCGCTCGATGCGCCGATAACCAGAGCGTGCCCGTTGCCCTCGCTCATCTCACCCTTCCAGCGCGCCGCCGGCGAGCGCGACGAGATCGTCGGTGGTCGTGGCCTCGCCGATCGCGCCGAGATCGGCTTCGGCGCTGATCTGCTCGAACAGGTCCACCACCGAGAGCACCGCCAGCGAATCCCATTCGCCGCTCTCGGCGAGGTCCTGGCCGAGGGCCAGCGGCTCGTCGCGCTCCAACGCCTCGGTCAGCTCGGAGAGGAATTCGTCGACCGTCATGTCTGCTCCAGTCCTATGAACGTCGGCGGCGCGTAGATTCGGTCTGTCTCGATCACTGCCGCGCCCCAGCTGAGGCCGATGCCGAAGCCGCCGAGCACCGAAACCAGGCGCGAGCTTCCATAGGCCTCGCCGAGGAAGCCCGAGATCGTCCCCGGGATCGAGGCCGAATTCTGGTTTCCGTAGACCGATTGGGTCGACATCGGGAACTTGGCCTCGTCGATCTTGAGCCGCTTCTGGATGTTGCGCAGGATATATTTGTTGGGCTGGTGCATGACGAAAAAATCGACCTCGTCGACGGTCCGCTCCGAAAAGCTCAATATGTCCTTCACCAGATCGGGCACGCGCTGGAGCGTGAAGTTGAAGACGGCGGCGCCGTCCATCGTCATCACCGGCGCCAGCCCCTCGTCGCGCGGATCGGCGCGGACGCCGCTGTTCGGGATGTAGAGCGCGCGCTGGCCCGAGCCGTCCGAATAGAGTTCGTAGCGGCTTTCGGACGGCCGCCGCTCGACCAAGGCGGCGGAGCCGGCGTCGCCCATGATCGGGGCCACCGCATGGTCGCCGGCATCGACGAAGCGGCTGGCGACGTCGCCGGCGAGGACGAGCACCCGCTCCAGCCCCGCCTCGACCAGGCTCGAGGCGATGGCGAGGCCGTAGACGAAGCCGCTGCAGCCCAGCCTGATGTCGAACGCCATCGACGTGACCGGAAGGCCGAGGCGATGCTGCAGCTCGATCGCCGAGGACGGCGCGGCGTAATCGGGCGTCTGGGTGACAAGGATCAGCCCGGCGACCGAGGACGCAGCGACGCCGAGCCCGTCGAGCAGCCGCCTCGCCGAGGCTTCGCAGAGGTCGACGGTGGTTTCCGCGCCGGCGACGACGTGGCGCTGGTCGAGGCCGATCGCCTTCTGGAGCCGCGCCACCTCGTTCGGCTCGAGGCCGAGCTGCGGCCCCTCATCCTCGAAGCGGATGCATTTGCTGCCGACGGTGGTGACGATGCCGGTGACGCTCGCCGAGCTGAAGCGAAGCTGGGCGCGGGCGGCTTCAGTCTGCATCTGCACGGCGGCGCTCCACGAAGGCGACCCAGTCGCTCCACCGCTTGAGCGGCGACTTGCTGGCGTCGAAGATGGTCTCGTCGGCGAGGGGGACATAGGCGCCGCTCTGCTCCTCGAGCATCGCCTCGGTCTCGAGCAGCAGATCGACGATCGCCATCGAATCGACCGCGTCGAAAATGTCGAGGTCGGGCGTGACCTGCTCCAGCTCGGGCGACTGGACGTGCTCGTTGACCCGCCGCAGCGCCTCCTTCAGCCGGTCTTCCAGCCCATCCATCAATCCACCTCCGTCACCGGGATCGCGTGAGCGAGGGTCGGGCCGCCGGCAAAGCGATAGAGCGTGCCGCCATCCTCATCGCGCTCGACGATCTCGAACCCATTGGCATCGTAGAACAAGGCGGTCATCATGTTTTTCCTGGTCGGGACGTAGCGGGCGCTCAACCCTTCGCCCCCGACTTTCCTGCAGACATGGTCGAGCACCTGCGCCTCGACCCCGCGGCCGAGCGCGCGGCAGCTCAGGAGGAAGCTGTCGATCTCGCGGTCGCGCACGATGACGACGCCGATCACGCCCATGTCGCCGAAGCGGTCGCGCAGCCTGATGTCGAACACAAAGCCGGTCTCCATCAGCCGGACGATGTCGGCCTCGGAATAGCGTTTGGTGGTGAGGTTGAACTGGTTGGTCTTGTTGGTGAGCTGGGAGATTCGCTTGACCTGCGAGGCGCGGTTCAGCCCCGCCTCGAGCTCGATCTCGAGCGATTTCAGATAGTCTTCGAGGCTGGTCGTCTGCTGCTTCAGGACGTTGCGCTGCCGCTCGTCGCGATATTGCGCGGCCTTGCCGCGGTCCTCGGCGGTGACCGACCATGTCCTGAGCCCCGGGATCGAGGCGAGCAGGCCGAGCGCCGCGTCCGCTTTGGCCGCGTCGAAGCGGTAGACGTCCACGTCCGGCAGAGCCGCCTTGACCTGCTCGAGCTCGAACGGATTGTCGTCGATGAAAATCATCGAATCGAGACCCAGGTTCAGCTCCTGGGCAATCTGGGCGATGTTGTCGCTTTTCGCCCCCCAATTCACCCGCACGGCGGCGAAATGGTCGAGCTTGAGCGGCATGTCGCGGCGCTGGAACGCTTCCTCGACGTCGGCCGGATTGTTCTTTGTGACCAGGCCCAGCAAGATGCCGGTGCGGGCGAGCGCGATCAGCTGGCTCTGGAAGCGCCGGTAGACCGAGCCCGGATATTGCCTGTCGACGGCAATGCCTTCCACGCCGTCCTCGCCGACGATGCCGCCCCAAAGCGTGTTGTCGGCGTCGAGCAGGATCACTTTCTTGCGCGCCGCATAGCGCTCGCGGATCGCCTGCTCATAGGCGAGGCGCAGCGCGTCGATCGCGACCTTGGTATAGGGCATGCGCATCGCCAGCCGGTTCTGGAGGCTGAGCGCGCGGTCGGCGCCGATCCGGGCGACGATGCCGCCAGCGTCGACCACCGACACCGACGGATGGCGCCGCGCGAGATCGAACAGTCGCGCGTCGAGCGCCGCTTCGAGCTCGAGCGCGGCGAGATGCTCCACCCCGACGATCCGGTCCGGTCTGGACTCGATCGTGTTGACGACGACCAAAGCCGGTTCGCGCGCCGCGAACTCCGCGACGGCGGCGCAATAAGCGTCCATCCGGGCCAGGGCCTCGCCCGGATCGGCTTCGTCGAGGAAGAAGTCGGACGTGGTGTGGAGGATGAGGACGTCCGCCGCGGCCGGCGCGGCGAGGACCTGGAAGAGCTGGTCGATCTCGTGATGCTCGACCGAGACCTCCCATTCCTCCAGCCCGGCGCCGAAGCGGCCGATCGGGCGCGTCAGCACGTCGCCGGCCATGGCGATCGCAATCCTGCGCTTTTCCCCCGTGGGCGGTGTCACTTGTCGAACCTTCCGTTTCCTGGTTCTTCGTCGCGGAGGCCCTGGCGGATCGGCCGCGCGCCTTGCTAGCTCGGCCGGCGCGCGAGCGCGACGAGGTTGCCGCCGCCGCCGACGATCGAGGACAGCTTCCACACCGCCCGCAGCTTGCCGGAGGCCGACATGTGCGAATGGACCAGTCCGAACACCGGATGGTCGTAGGCGCAGTCGAACAGGTCGACAATGTCGAAGCCGGCGCCTTCGAGCGCGGTTCTGAGGCTCCGCGCGGAATAAGCGATCATGTGGTGCGGGGGCACGATCTCGCCATAGCTCGCGCTCAGCGGATTGAGGCGCCGGATCGCGGCGGTCAGGCCGGCGCCGTTCGGCACGTCGATATGGACGAGGCCCCCGGGCCGGAGCGCCGCCAGCGCATTGGCGAGGAAGGCGCGCGGCCGCAGGACATGCTCCAGCACCTGGCTGAAGCTGACAATGTCGAAGCCGCCATTCGCGCGAACCTCGTCGGTCATCAAGGCCGCCGGATCGACCTCGGCGAAATCGGCGTGGACGACGCACTTGCCGCTTTGGGTCATGAACGATGCCATGTCCGCGTCGAACTCGACGCCGATCCATTCGCAGCCGAGCGCGGGAAGAATCTCGCCGAGGGCGCCGTTGCCCGGGCCGATCTCCAGCCAATATCCGGGGTCGCGGCCGAGATGGCGGCGGTAGACGGGCAGCCGCGCCTCGATCAGGCGGCGGGCGACGCCGCGATAGGCCGGATACTGCTCCACCAGCAGCTTGAAATGCTGCGGATCGGTCTCGACGACCGCGTCGCCCTTTCCGGCGGAGCTGCGCCCGATCATCAGGCCGCACCGCGGACAGGCCAGGAAGCAAGTGCTCTTGCGCTCGGTCAAGCGTTCGAGCGAGGCGCCGCAGAGGATGCAGCCTTCGGCGTCGGCCACGGGCGCGATTGCGGCAGCAGTCACGGGAGGCGGCGATGCAGCGTTCATGAGAGGGGGTTCGTCCGAAGCAGGCGAAAGGCAAAATCGGCGCCCGCGTAACAGAAGAAGCTCTGGGGGGAAAGGCGCGGAGAGTGGCGGAGACCCGTCAGTTGCGCCGCTGCGTCAGGGTGGCGCTGAGATAGGAATCGGGAGCGAGCTCCTGGCCGCCGCCGATCAGCGCGACCATCCGCGACCGGGACTGGTTCGAATAGCGGTTTCGGCCCCAGGTCACGTCCCGGAACTGGATGAAGGTCTCGTCGGGGCGGCCCGCGGCGCCCCCGATGGTGCATTCATTGTCGGTGAACAGGCCCCCGCTGAGCAGCCGGGCGAAGCCGAGCGTGCCGCGGTTCGTCGCGGAGATCCGATTGCCGGCGATCCTCAGGTTGCGGTAGCCGGTATTGGCGAAATCAAGGACGAAGAATCCGCCGCCCGACAGCGCATTGCCGCTGATGGTGATATCGGCGATGCTGGCGCCGTTCGCCGCCACGTTGCGGATGGCCCCGCCTTCCGCGCCGCCGCGGGTCGACGCGATCCGGCTGTTCGAGGCGATGGTGACGCGCCGGCTGTTGTCGCCGATCAGGACGCCGCTATTCTCGGCCTGGATGTCGCTGCCTTGGATGCGCACGTCCTCATTGCCGATCGAGATGCCGACGCCGATCTGCACGCCCGAAATCCGGACGTCGGCGATCGTGATGTTGCGGTTGGGGTGCCTTGCATCGTCGGGCTCGAGGTCGATCCCGGCCTGCGGCGGCGTGCCCACGATATTGTGGATCGAAGCGCCGCGGATCGTGCCCCTGCGGGCCGCGATCAGGGTAATGCCGTTGCGCCGGCAATCGTGGACGTGCACGTCGACGATCGAGAAATCGTCGCAATAGCGGCCCGGCTGGCCGATGGCATTGCCGACATAGATGCCGTCGCCCCAGCAGTTCGAAATCTCTACGTCGGGGCCGATGGTCCAGCCCGACGCGTTCCAGACGAGCACCCCCATGCCCCATTCGCCCCCCCGGCCGATATGGATGTCGCTCTCTCCGGTGATCCGGCCCGGGCCGATGATCCGCCAGCCATGGACGCCGTAAGACTGGACCACGGCGCCCTCGCCAGCGCGGGTCGGCAGCGCCTTGAGCTCGCCGCCGTTCAGGTTCAGAATCTGCCGCGACTTGAGCCTGACGCCGCCATATTCATGGAGACTAGGCCGGGCGTTGGTGTCGACCCGGTACACCGCGCCCTGCCGCAGGCGGATCGTGGCGCCTTCGGGGGCGGCGTCGATGCAGCGCTGGATTGCCGCGGTATCGTCCGTGCGGCCATTGCCGGCGGCGCCGAAATCCTCCGGCTGGAAAACGGCGCCGCTTTGGGCGAGGCAGGCCGAACCGACCCCGAGCAACGGCATGGCGGCGGCGCCGAGGAGAAAATTGCGGCGGGAATGGAGCATGTGCCCGCCACTCCGGCAAATGGCGTTAACAGCCGCTGAACTCGGGCGTGGCGCAGGTGCCGCGGCGTGGCGCAAACCGCCGGGGGCGGCTTCTGGACAGGCCTGGGCGCAGGAGCCATGGAACGGCGGTGGCGAGCACCAACCCTTTCGATCCGGGCTATTATACGACGCCGGAGCTGCGAGCCTTCCCGTTCGCGCGAGTCGGCGAGAATAGTGCGATCGCGCGCAACTGCGTCATTGTCGGCCTCGAGAACATCACGATCGGCGACAATGTCCGGATCGACGCCTTCACCTCGATCATCGCCGCCCGCGGAAGGCTGAAGATCGGCAGCCACGTCCATATCGGCATCGGCTGCGTGCTGGGCGCGCGCGGCGGGATCGAGCTGTGCGATTTCTCCAGCCTCTCCGCGGGCGTGCGCCTGCTCTCGGCGATCGACGAGTATGACGGGCGGGCGATGACCAATTCGACCCTGCCCGAATCGGTCCTCAGGGTGCACGCCGCGCCGATCCGAATCGGGCGCTACGTGCCGGTCGGCACCGGATCGCTGATCCTCCCCGGCGTCGAGGCAGGCGAGGGCGCCGCGGTCGGCGCGATGTCGCTGGTCAATCGCTCGCTCGAGGAATGGACGATCTATAGCGGCAATCCGGCCCTGCCCACGGGCCCGCGGTCGCGCGACCTGCTCCAGCTCGAAGCCGTGTTGGCCGGGCAAGGCGACGATGAGATGGGGCAAGCCTAGTCGCCGATCGGCACTTCAGACGCGCCGGCCGTTCTCCAGCCGCACGACCATGTCGCAGGCGGCGATCGCGGACGCGCGGTGGGCGATGACGATCACGGTGAGCCCGGCCGCAGCCGCCTCGTCGAGGGCGGCGATCACGGCCGCCTCGGTCGCTTCGTCGAGCGCGTTGGTCGCCTCGTCGAGCACCAGCACCGGCGAATTCTTGTAGAGCGCGCGAGCGATGCCGACGCGCTGGCGCTGGCCCCCGGAGAGGCGCACGCCGCGTTCGCCGACGCGCGTGTCATAGCCTAAAGGGAGGGAGGCGATGAACCCGGTGAGCTGGGCGCCGGCGGCGGCTTGGGCGACGCGGGCGCGGTCGATACGGTCGGGCGCGCAACCGAAGGCGATGTTGCGCTCGATCGAGCCGTCGGCGAGGAAGATCGCCTGCGGCACATGGGCGATGCTCCGCCGCCAGGCGCGCCGCCGCCGCCCCTCGAGCGCGGCACCGTCGACCGCGATCCGCCCCTGGCTCGGCTCGAGCAACCCCATGATCAGGTCGGCAAGCGTGCTCTTGCCGCTGCCGGTAGTGCCGACGATCGCGACGCGGGCGCCGCGGGGGATGATGAGGTCGATGCCGGTCAGCGCCGGTTCGGCCCGTCCGGGATAGACGAGGCCGACGCCTTCGAGGCGGATTTCGCGATCGAGCGGGAGCGGGGACGCCTCGTCGCCCGCATCCTCCGCCTCGACCGGGAGCTGGAGCAGAGCGACGACGTCCTCGGTGACCTTGCGGTTCGCCCGGATCGAACTCCAGCCTTGATAGACCTGCTGGACGAGCGGCAGCAGCCGTTGCGCGCCGAGCGCGAGCGCCCCGAGCACCGGCAGCGCGGCCGTGAAGCCACCGTCGCCGCGCGAGAGCAAAAAGGCGGCGGCGGCGACGAGCGCGATGCCGGCGGCTTCGACGGCGAAGCGCGGCGCGGTCGCGATGAACGCGGACGCGGCCCGGGCGCGGCTGAGCTGCCCGTCGACCCTGCGGAAAGCGTCGAGATAGAGCGGCTGCGCTTCGTCGAGGATGACGTCGCGTATGCCGCCGAGGCTTTCCTGGACGATGCCGATCCGCTCGCCGAACGCGGCGGAAACCACGCTCGACTGACGCGTGAGGCGCCGGTGCGCGGCGGCGGACACGGCGGCATAGACCAGGCCCAGGACGGCCGCCGAGACGCCGGCTGCGACCGGATCGATTGCGAGCAAGGCGCCGACGATGAAGATCGCGATGACGCCGCCGCTCATCGCCTGCACCGCCTGCAGCGCGACTCCCGAGGAGATCAATTGCGCCTTCTCGAGCGAGGCGAGGATCTCGCGGCTGGCATGGGCGACGTGCCACGAATAAGGCTGGGCGAGGACCCGGCGCTGGATCTCGACGCTGATGTCGTGGCCGAGGCCGAAGGCGAAGCGCTGGCTGGTCCAGGAGAGCCGCAGGCGAACCGCCCCGGCGAGGATCGCGGCGGCGGCGAGCAAAGCGGCGGCCGAGGCCGCGTCGTCGGGCACGATGCCCGCCATCCAGGGCAGGCCGGCCGACGAGCCCGGCCGTGCGAGCAGGTTCAGCAGCGGCAAGACGGCGCCGATGGTCACCACCTCGGCGAGCGCTCCGGCCAGCATCAGCGCCAGCAGCTGCCAGAAGGCGCGGCGGCTGCGGGCCGGCACCAGGCCGAACAATTGCCTCAGCGCGCCGCCCGCGCCGTCCCGCTCCGCCAAGCCATATTCCTCCGTCTGCCCGGCGGGAGCGATAGAGGATGAGCATCGAAAGGCCAAGGAAGCGGCGTCGGCCGCCGGCCGCGTCCGTTCCGCCGCCAGAATGTAGTTTGCACGATCCCTGCCGTGGGTTAGGCTCGGCTTTCGCTCGAAAGGCGGTTTGCTTGGCGAACGGGGGTCGGGCTTTGCGTAGGTTGCTGACGTTCCGGCCCACTCTGGCTCTGAGCTGCTGCTGGCTTGCTTTGGGCGCCGCGCCCGCGACGGCCCAGACCGTGCCGGAGCCGCCGCGCCCGCCGACCCGCGACGACGTCCAGCGTCCGGTCCAGGCGGCCGAGCGCGAGCGGCCTGCGCGCCTCACCATCGATTCGGATATCGAGCGGGCGCCCTGCGCGCTCGACGACGCCCAGTTCCAGAGCATTCGTTTCACGCCGACCGCGGTGATCTTCGACGATCTGCGCGGGCTCGCGCCCGAGGCGCTGCGCCCGGCCTACGAGCCCTATCTGGGACGCGAGCAGCCGATCTCGACGCTCTGCGAGATCCGCGACCGCGCCGCGGCGATCCTGCGCGAGGCGGGCTATATCGCCGCGGTCGAGGTGCCGGTGCAGCGCATCGAGGGCGGGACGGTGCGCCTGCAGGTGCTGATGGCGCGGCTGGTTGCGATCCGGGTGCGCGGCGACGCCGGACGGGCGGAGCGGACCATCGCCGGCTATCTCGAGCATCTCGTCGGCCGCGAGGTCTTCAACCGCCACGAGGCCGAGCGTTATCTGCTGCTGGCGAGCGACCTTCCGGGTTACAATGTGCGGCTCGCTTTGCGTTCGGCCGGGGCCGGCCGGGGCGAGGTGGTCGGCGACGTCACCGTCGTCCGCATCCCCGGCCTCGCCGATTTCAGCGTCCAGAATTTCGGGTCGCGCGAGCTCGGCCGCTGGGGGGCGCTCGCCCGCGCCCAGCTCTACGGCATCACCGGCCTCGGTGACCGCACGACGCTCGCTTTGTTCGCGACGCCGGACTTGAACGAGCAGCGCACCGTCCAGCTCGGGCACGACTTCCGGATCGGCGGCGAAGGGCTCGCGCTCGGCGGGACTTTGACCTACGCCTGGGCCAATCCCGACCTCGGCGATCCGAACATCGATATCGAGGCGCGGACCTTGGTGGCGACCCTGGAGGCGAGCTACCCGTTCGTGCGGCGCCAGTCGCACACCTTGCGCGGCGCTCTCGGCTTCGACTTCGTCGACCAGGACATCGACTTCAACGACCTCGCCTTGAGCCGCGAGCGGCTGCGCATCGCCTTCGCGCGGCTCGATCTGGAGGCGCACAATGTCGGCGACCGCGCGCGCTACACGCCGGCGGAGCCCGAGTGGCGGGCGGCGGGCTCGCTTCAGCTGCGCCACGGCCTCGGCATCCTCGGCGCGAGCGACGGCTGCGGCCCAGCCTTCGTCAATTGCGCATCGACCGCCACGATCCCGCCGAGCCGGCTGGAGGGGGACCCGACCGCTTTCGTCGTCCGAGCCGAGGGTTCGGCCGAGTGGCGGCCGGCGCCGATCGTCACCTTCGCGCTCGGCGCGTCGGCGCAGCACAGCGCGCGGCCTTTGTTCGCGTTCGAGGAATTTTCGGCCGGCAATTACACGATCGGGCGCGGCTACGATCCGGGCACATTGCTGGGCGACAGCGGCATCGGTTTTCAGGCGGAGCTCAGGATCGGCCGCGCCTTCGCGCGCGGGCAGGACCGCATCGCCCTCCAGGCCTATGGCTTTTACGACCATGCCTGGGTCTGGAACGAGGACCAGCTCGCGCCGGCCACCCGCGACCGCCTGAGCTCGGTCGGCGCCGGAGTCCGCGCCGCCTGGGGCGATCGCGCCCGTCTAGACCTCACACTCGCCGTGCCGCTGAACCGCGCCGGCCTCCAGACCGAGCGGCCCGACCCACGCCTGTTGATCTCCTTCACCACCCGCCTCTGGCCATGGAGTCTCCGATGAGACGTGCCACGCCCCTCCTGCTCGGCTGCGCCGCCGCGGCCTTGCTCGCCGCGCCGAACGCTGCGCGCGCCCAGGCCTTCACCGCCAATCCGACGACGGTCGCCGGATCGGTCACCTACGATCGGGCGACTCCGGGCGTCGAGACGATCACGGTCAACACGCCGTCCGCGATCATCAACTGGGACTTCGTATCGCCAATCGGCAACCCGATCACGTTCCTGCCGACGGGCAACACCGCCACCTTCCAGAACAGCGTCAACATCCCGAACTTCGCGGTCCTCAACCGGATCATTCCGGCGGGCGCGCCTATCCTGATGGACGGGAATGTCATCTCCCAGCTCCAGACGCTCGGCGGCGGCACCGTGCCCGGCGGCACCGTCATCTTCTCGAGCCCGACCGGGATCATCATCGGCCCCAAAGCGGTGTTCGACGTCGGTCGGCTGATGCTGACCAGCCTCGATCCGATCCTCAACGCCGGCGGCGAATTCCTGGTCGGCGGCAACATCGTGCTCGCCGACGGCAGCAGCTTCCCGAATGCCGCGGTCGTGACCCAGGCGGGATCGCTCTTCCGCGCGCCCGCCGAAGGAAGCTGGGTCGTTTTCGCCGCGCCGCAGGTGACCCATGGCGGGAGCGTCCGGGTCAACGGATCGGCGGCCTATGTCGGCGCCGAGATCGTGTCGATCACGATCAACCAGGGGCTGTTCGATATCAACATAGAGACCGGCTCGACCCTGGCGAACCCGGTCGTCCACACCGGTACCACCGGCGGGCCGGCGAGCACAGGCGCGCCCGACAATCACATGATCGCGATGGTTGCGAGCCCGCAGACGGCACCGATGACGATGCTGCTCTCCGGCAGCGTCGGCTTCGACGCGGCGGTGAGCGCGGCGGTCGAAAACGGTGCGATCGTGCTGTCGGCGGGCCATGACATCGCCGGCACGCAGATCGATCCGTTCCCGAACGAGGAGACCCCAGCGTCGGCACGGATCGTCGGTGGGACCTTCACCTCCGACGTCACCGGGCGCGCGCGCAGCCAATTCATCGCGGGCAATACGGGCCCCGGCACCTTGACCTTCACGCAGGACGTCAGCATCGCGGGGTACGAACTCGCGCACCTCACCGCCGACGCCGGCTTCGCGATCGCGGTCGGCGGCGATGCGACCGTGTCCGCGGCGAACCTGCAGCCGGTCGGCTTCGGCACCGCGATCAACATCGTCGGTGGCGAGGCGATGCTCCGCGCGAGCGGCGGCTCGACCATCAACGTCGCCGGCAACGCGACCGTCGACGCCTCCGCGCGGGGACGCGTCGACGACACCGGCGCCGGCAGCGGGACCGGCGGCCAGGCCCTGGTGGCGGGAGATACCGGCACTGTCGACATTGCGAGCAATCTCACGGTCGTCTCGACCGGCACCGGCGGGTTTAATCCGGCAGTCCCGCCGCCGGCGCGCGGCGGCGACGGCAGCGGCGGCACAGCGCTCGCCTCGGGCCTGAACGGCGGCACCCTTCACGTCGGCGGCAATCTCCAGATCGACGCGACCGGCACGGGGACGGCCGGGACCGGCGCGACCCCGGCCATCGGCAGCACCGGCACCGGCGGCACCGCCCGGGTCGAGGCGGTCCAGGTGGGCGCGGTCAGGATCGACGGCGCCACGACGGCGATCGCCTCGGGCGTCGGCGGCCAGCAGGACGGCGCGGCTCCGAACGCCGGCGGGGCCGGGCTGGGCGGCACCGCGGGCGTGCGCACCGTCTTCGGGACGATCGACCTCACCGGCCCGGTCGCCCTCACCGCGAACGGCAGCGGCGGGGCCGGGCCGCAGGGCGGCGCCGGCAGCGGCGGGACGGCCTTCATCGAGGCGTCCTTCGGCCGGGCGACGCTGGCCGGCGCGGCACAACTCCGGGCCAACGCCGCCGGCGGCGCCGGCGCGACACAAGGGACGGCGGCGGGCGGCTCCTTGCTTGTCCGCGCCGTTTCTCAAGTCGGAGTCCCCCCGGCGAGCGTTACGATCGGCACGCTCGACGGCGCTTCGATCGCCACCGGGAATCCGGCCGGCGGCAACTCGCTCGGCCGCTGGAACTTCATCGCCGACCGGGGTACGATCCAGCTCGGGACGGCGAACCTCAATGCGTCGGCGAACGGGCCGCCGCCGGCGCCGACCCCATCCGAATTCCAGCTGCAGGACGGGACGGTCACCGTAGCCGGCCAGGGCAATTTCCTGACCGACGGCGAGATCCGGCTGTCGGCCGCGGGGTCCGGACGGCTTGGCGGCGGCGATCTGCTGCTCAATGGGCGCGCCGGTATTTTCCTGACCCATGCCGGCCGCGCGGTGGGCGCGTTCACCGTCGACGCGGGCACGTTCGGCGCGATCACCCTGAACGACTATCTGGCGGCCGCGGGAACGGCGGTGCGCGGCAACAGTGTCGACATTCGCGCCGGCCGCGATGCCGCGCTTGCCCAGACGAACGCGACCGGCCTGCTCAGCGTGAACGCCGGCAACGACGTCACCGTCGCCGGCGCGGCGACCGGCGCGGACATCCGCATCGCCGCCGGCAGGGACGTCCGGATCGCAGCCGGCGGCTCGATCGGCGACGCCGCGACGGCGACCGTCTCGGTTCAGGCAGCACAGGATTTCACGGCGGCGGCGGGGACGGTCGTGCGCGGCGGCACGATCGACATCCGCGCGGGCCAAACGGCAACGCTCGCGCAGACGAACGCGGTCGCCGCGCTCCACGTGACCGCCGGCGGCACCGCCCGCTTCAGCTCAGCGGCGACAGGCGGGCAGATCACGGTCGCCTCGTCGGATATCGACGTGCCGGCCGGCGGCTCGATCGGCAATGCCGGCACGACCCTGGTTTCGCTCCAGGTCCAGCCGCAAGCGAATGAGACGAGTCTCGGCGGCGCCGCGCAGGGACCGGGCTATACGCTCACCGAGGCGGAAGCCGGGCGGCTGCAGGGTGCCAGGGTGGTGGTCTTCGCGCCGGGCGGCGCGGCCGGGCCGGCCGGATCGAGCCGCGTCGTGGTCCGCAACCTGACGCTGAGCGCCGCCGCGGTGCAGGCGTTCGAGATTTCCACGCCGGACACGGTTCGCGTCGACGGGGCACTGCTCTTCGCCAATGCCGGCGCCGCCAACCGGATCCTCATCGGCGCCGGCGCGCGCCTCGAAGTCGCCACGCCCGGCGGCGGTGTTCGCGTGCGCGATGCAGCCGGCGCCCCGGCCGGAACCCTTGCGCTCGTCGCCGACGATATCTGGGTGACCGACCCGCAGACATTGGGTCAGCTCGCCGCCGATCCGGACTTCGCAGGCCGCAACCAGGCGCTCGAGATGAACCAGGGCGAGGACAATCCGCGCGGCTGGATCGAGGCTGATGAGATCAGGCTCGTGCCGACCACGACCCTGTTCGTTCAGAACAGCGGCACGCCGGCCGCGTTCGGCGGGCTCACCGTCGGCGCCGGCGGCCTCACTATCCTCCCGCGCGGCGACGAGCCCGCATCCGTCTTCGCCTTTGGCCGGCGGCTCAACCCGGACGGGAGCTTCACGACCAACGTCCCGTTCTTCTTCCAGGTCGATTACAGCTTCAGCGACAGCGCGGGCTATACTGACGAATCCGAGTTCAACGGCTGCTTCATCAATAATCCGCGCTGCGGCGCGCCGTTCGGCGGCGTTCCGGGGGGAAGCCGCGACTTCGTGCTGCGCTCCTTCCCGATCCCGCCGCAGGAGCCGCCGGGCGAGGCGGTCGACGAGGACGCCTTCGCCGCCGATCCCCTGATCGAGGAGCCGGTGACCAGCGGCTCCGACTCGACCCTGTGGTTCGATCCCGACGACGAGCTCGAGGACGAGGATGATGACGAGGACGAGGAGGAATGAGATGATCCGCGCCTCCTCCGCTTTCGCTCTGGCGGCCTTGCTCGCTTTGGGCAGCGCTTCGGCTCAGCCGATCAGCCTTCGCGACAGCTTTCCGATCGGCTCGGGCGCCGGAATCTTGTGCACAGCCCAGGTCGCGCCGACCGACCGCGCTCTCGCCGACATGTTCGACCGCGGCTATTCCATCGTCTGCCGCGACGCCGCGGCGCCGGTCGGCCGCGTCTATGCACTGCGCACCCGCGGCGGCGATCCGGCCGCGCGGCTTGCATCACTGCGGCCCGGCGAATGCGGCCCGCCCGAGCGCGTCCAGGTCGAAGGGCTGGGGACGGTCGAGGCGATCGCCTGCGGTGCCGCGCACCGCGCTTTTCTCTACCGCCGCGGCAACACGCTCTACGCCGCCGAAGGGCTCGCCGGTTACGACAGCGCGCTGCTGCTCGGGCTGCGCACGATCGTCGCCGACCGCCCGGTCGCGGGCGAGGTCTCGGTCGCGACGACGGGGGCCTCCGACCCCGCCGCCTTCGCCCGCGCCCAGGCGGCGGCGCTCGACCCGCGCCGCGCGCTCGAGGAAGCCTATCGCCGCAACAATGCCGGCAGCTACGCCGAGGCGTCCGAATTCTTCGCCATCCTGATCGCAGCCGAGACAGCCGGCGGCGGCCAGGCCGAAGCCCTGGTCAATGCGGCCGTGCAGCGCTCGAACCTCGACAGCTTCGGCGAGGCCGACGCCCTGTTCGAGCAGGCCGAACCTTTGGTGGCGAACGATCCGGTGCTGGCACGACGCCTGCGCAACTATCGCGCCCTGCACCTCTTGAATCGGCTGCGGCCGGAAGCGGCGATGGCCGAGCTCGATCGGCCGCTGCCCCCCGGCGCCCGCGCGCTGCCGCCGGCCGAGCCGGTCGACGCCGCGACGGCGCTCCGGCTCAATCGCGAATCGCCGGTCTCGCGCCAGCTCGACGCGACCGGCGGCGGGCTGCTCCCGGCCGACAAGGTGGCGATCCTCGATGCGCAGGCGCAGCATCTGCGCGGCACCATCCACCGGATCGAGGGCCGCCCGGCCGAAGCGGAAGCGGCGCTCGGGGACGCGGACCAAAGCCTGCTCACGGTGCGCGGCGGGCAGGTCGCCTCGACGATCTGGATGCGGGCGCAGATCAAAGGCGAGCTCGCAGCAATCCAGGAGGCGCGCCGCGATGCCGCCGGCACCGAGCGGCTGCATAGCGAGGCGGTGGCGTTGCTGACCGCCAATTATCCGGGCTCGGCCGCGCTGCTCGCCGCGCAGGCGCGGCTGGCGGGATTCTACGCGCGCAGCGGCCGCACCGCGCCTGCGCTTGCACTCTATCGCGAAATCGTCGACGCCAATGTCGCGAGCGGGGGCAGCTCGCCATCCCTTAGAAGCTCGCTCGCGCCCTATTTCGCATTGCTCGCCGCGAACGGCAGCGATCCGGCGTCGGTCGCCGACATGTTCAAGGCGAGCCAGATCCTGGTGCGGCCCGGCGTCGCCCAGACCCAGGCGGTGCTCGCGCGCGAGCTCAGCGGCGGCTCGGACGAGGCGGCGCGGCTGTTCCGCCAGTCGGTCTCGCTGACCCGCGACATCGAGCGGGCCCGGGTCGGGATCGCCAGGCTGGAGGCCGCGGGGGGCGATGCGGGGCAGATCGCGGCGCTGCGGGCGAACCTCGTCACGCTGCAGAACGGCCAGGCGGCGACGCAGGGGCGGCTCGCCATATTCCCGCGCTACCGCGCGGTCGCGAGCGGCGCGATGACTCTGCAGGAGCTGCAAGCCCTGCTCCGGCCGGAGGAGGCCTATTACAAGATGACCATCGTCGGCGCCGACATCTATGCGATCTGGGTGACTCCCGGGTCGGCGCGTGCCTGGCGGACCGGCAGCAGCCCGGCCGAGCTCGAGGCCGACGTCGATGCGCTGCGCGAGACGATCGCAACGGTCGAGAAGGGGCAGACGGTCACCTATCCATTCGATGTCTCGCGCTCGCACGCTTTGTATCTGCGACTGTTCGCGCCCATCGTGGGCGAGCTGGCGGCGGCGAGGCACCTGGTCTTCGAAGGCGACGGAGCGATGCTCCGGCTGCCGCCCAACCTGCTGGTGACCGATGAGGCGGGGATCCGCGCCTATCAACGGCGCGCGGAGGCGCCGGGAAGCGACGCCTTCGACTTCACCGGCATCGCCTGGCTCGGGCGCGACCGCGACATCAGCACCGCCGTTTCCGCCCCCTCGTTCCGCGACGTCCGCCGGATCGCGCCGTCGCGCGCAACGCGCGAATATCTCGGCTTCGGCGAGAATGAGCCCCGGGGCGCCTTCTTCGCGCCGCCCTCCGCGACCCGGGCCGCGGCGCCCCCCGGCGGCGACTGCGCCTTCTCGCCGGCGGTCTGGGCGCGGCCGATCTCGGCCGAGGAGCTGCACACCGCGGGCCGCGTCCTCGCCGGCGGGAATTCGCAGGAAGCCGAAATCGTCACCGGGGCCGCGTTCACCGATGAGGCGATCAAGGCGCGCGACGACCTCACCCAGTTCCGCGTGGTCCATTTCGCGACCCACGGTTTGCTGCGCGCGCCGCGCGACGACTGCCCGGCGCGGCCGGCCCTGCTCACCTCGTTCGGCGGCGCGGACTCGGACGGCCTGCTCACCTTCGCCGAGATTTTCGACCTCAGGATCGACGCCGACCTCGTCATCCTCTCGGCCTGCGATACCGCCGGGGGGGCCAGCGCCGCGGCGACCCGGGAGGCGGGGATCGCCGGCGGCGGCGATTTCGCGCTCGACGGGCTTGTGCGCGCGTTCGTCGGCGCGGGCGGGCGCTCGGTGGTCGCCAGCCATTGGCCGGTGCCGGACGATTTCGACGCGACCAAGCGGCTGATCTCCGGCCTGTTCGACGCCGCGCCGGGCGTCTCCACGGCCGCGGCGCTGCGGCAGGCGCAGCGCGGGCTGATGGACGATCCGGCGACCTCTCATCCCTATTACTGGTCGGGCTTCGCGATCGTCGGCGACGGCGCACGGCCCGTGATCCCGGCCGCCGGCGGCGCGGCGGGAGGGCAAAGCCTCAATTAGACCTTTATTTTCCGTCCGTTGTTGCGCAAAGCTGCCCACGATCTCCTCTCGGGCGGGTTTTTTTGAAGAAAGTCAGGCTCTTGTTGGCGGCCGTCGCGTGGAGTGCGCTTGCGCTCGGCACGGGCGCAGGCGCGCAGACGACCCCGCCGCGCGACGACACGCCGCCGCCCGTGCCCACCGGCACCGAGCCCATCGTCTCCGACAGCCAGTTCGAAGAGGCGCTGCCCGAGCTCGATCCCGATCTTACACGCCCGCTCGAGCCGCTGGAGCCGATCGACCCCGCCGCGCCGCCTTTCCCGCCCGTGCCCGGTCCGGTCGACGAGACCGCGCCGCTCGGCGATCCGGCCCTTTCCGAGCCGCTGCCGCCGCTGGCGACGTTCGAGGCCGAGCCGATCCAGGAAGCCGGCGCCGCCGCCGACGACGGCGGTCCGGTGAGCGTCCGGTACACAATCGTCGTCGAAGGCTTTGACGAGATCGGTCTCGAAGGGCGCTTCCGCGACCTTTCCGCGCTCGAGGATGCGCGCGGCGAGGCGGTGAACGGCGCGATGGTCGTCGCCCGCGCCCGCGAGGACGAGGCGCTCGCCATCCGCCTGCTCCGCTCCGAGGGCTATTACGACGCGGTCGCCGCGCACGCGATCGAGCAGGTGCCCGGCGAAGGCGACGCCCAGCCGTCGCTGCGGGTGGTGATCAGCGCCGTGCCGGGGCAGCGCTACAATTTCGGCGAGATCAGGCTCGACGGCCCGGCGACCGAGCCGGCCGAGCTCGCCCGCGCGGCGCTTCCGCTCGCCACCGGCAGCCCGATCCTCGCCGCCGAGGTCGAGGCGGCCGAGGCGAACCTGCTGCTGATCCTGCCGCAGCAGGGCTATCCCTTCCCCGAGATCGGCCTGCGCGACGTGCTGCTCGATCCGGAGACGGGGACCGGCGACTATACGCTGCCGCTCAATCCCGGGCCGCGATCGCGCTTCGGCGGCTTCACCACCGAAGGCGACCTCGCCTTCGGCCCGCGCCATGTCGGCGTGCTCGCCCGCTTCAACCGCGGCGACCTCTACGACCGGCGCCGGGTGGACGATCTGCGCGAGGCGATGGTCGCGACCCGATTGTTCACCAGCGTCGCGGCCGAGCCGGTCAGGACCGGCGAGACGGCGCCCGACGGCGCCGAATATGTCAACATCCTCGTCCGCCAGGATGCGGGGCCCGCGCGCTCGCTCGACGCCAATGCCGGCTTCTCGACCGGCGAGGGGTTCCGGATCGAAGCCGCCTGGGAGCATCGCAACCTGTTTCCGCCGGAGGGCTCGCTGCGCGCGGCGGCGGTGGCCGGCACCCAGGAGCAATCGGTCAATCTGCGCTTTCGCCGCAACAATTGGGGCCAGCGCGACCGCGCCTTGCTCTTGCAGTTCGAGGCGGGACGGCGCGATTATGCCGCCTTCCGCGGCTATACGACGCGCCTGCAAGGCCTCGTCACCCGCGAATCGACGCCGATCTGGCAGAAGCGCTGGACCTACGCCTATGGCGCCGAGCTGCTCGCCACCAACGAGAGCCGGTTCGGCGAGCCGAACCTGGCGCTCGGCGACGCCTATTTCATCGGCGGACTGATCGGCCAGATCGGCTACGACCGCTCGAACAGCCTGCTCGATCCGACCCGCGGCTTCCGTCTCGCCGCGCGGGTCAATCCCGAAGCCTCGCTGCAGGACGGCTTCGATCGCTACGTCCGCAACCTGTTCGACGCGAGCGCCTATTATCCGGTGCAGGACAATTTCGTGATCGCGGGGCGGGTGCGGATCGGATCGATCTACGGCATCGCGCGCGACGACCTGGCGCCCTCGCGCCGCCTCTATGCCGGCGGCGGCGGGTCGGTGCGCGGCTTCGGCTACCAGCGGCTCGGGCCGGCCGAGATCCGGGCGAATCCGAATTTCGATCCGACCAAGCCAGACGCCAGGCCGGCGACGATCTCGGTGCCGCTCGGCGGGCGCAGCCTTAACGAGTTCGCGATCGAGGGCCGCTACCGCTTCGGCAACCTGGGCGTGGTTGGCTTCGTCGATGCGGGGCAGGTCTATGAGACCCAATATCCGGACCTGTCGAACCTGCGCTACGGCGTCGGCGTCGGCGGCCGCGTCTACACCAATTTCGGCCCGCTGAGGCTCGACATCGCGACTCCGCTCAACCGCCGCCAGGGCGACGGCTGGATCGCGGTCTACATGTCGATCGGCCAGGCCTTCTGATGGCGACCGAGGCCCCTTTGGTCGAGGCCCACGAGCCCCGCCGCCGCCGGCGCAAGCGCGACGTCGCGCGCAGCACGGCCAAGTGGCTGGGCGTCGCGATCGGCGCGATCGTCATCCTCATCGCCGCCTTCCTGATCTGGCTGAACACCGATCCGGGCCGCCGCTACATCGTCAGCCAGATCAACAATCTCGAGACTGCCTCCGGCCTCGACATCGACATCGGGCGGATCGAGGGATCGATCTTCGGCGACCTCACCATCCACGAATTGGTGCTGCGCGATCCCAAGGGCACCTTCTTCTACGCGCCCACCGCCAGGGTCGATTACCGGCCGTTCGCCTACTTCCGCAACCATATCGACATACGCGAGCTCGAGATCCCGCGCGCCCGGCTGATGCGCCTGCCCGAGCTCAGGCCGGGCGATCCGAACGCGCCGCTGCTGCCGGACATCGACATCGACGTCGGCCGGCTCCGGATCGGCCAGCTGTTCGTCGACGCGGCGGTCAGCGGCCGCCGCCACGTCATGCGCATCGACAGCCGGATCCGGATCGACGACGGGCGGGCGCAGGTCGGCTTCGCGCTCGATACATTGCGCGGCCCCGGCATCGCCGGCGGCGACCGGCTGGTGATGCGGATCGATTCGGTGCCCGAGGAGAATAAGCTCGATCTCGCCATGCTCGCCCGCGGCCCTGCCGACGGTTTCCTCGCCGGCGTCACCGGCCTCAACAAAGCGATCGTTGCCCATCTCGAGGGCCGTGGCAGCTGGTCCGACTGGAACGGCCGCTTCCGCGCCGCGCTCGGCGGCCAGTCCTTCGCCAACATCTCGGTCCAGGCACGCGAGGGGACTTACACGATCGCCGGGCCGATGCGGCTGGACCTGGTGCTCGCCGGCCAGGCGCAACGCCTGGTCGCGCCGCTCACCATGGTCAATCTGGTCACCACCTGGGAGAATCGCCGCGCCGACCTGCGCTTCCGCGCCAACAGCCGCGCCGCCGCGATCAGCGCGGAAGGTGTCCTCGACCTCGGCCGTAACCGCTTCGAGGCCCTGGAAATCGCCGCGCGGATCACCGAGCCGGGCGCGATCGCCCCCAATCTGCGCGGCCGCGACGTCCGCCTCGCTTTGCTGCTCGACGGCGAGATGCGGCGCCCGACCGTGGGCTACGAGCTGCGCGCGGCCAGCCTCGGCTTCGGCACCACCACCATCCAGGGCCTGCGCGCCCGCGGCCGGGCCCAGGTTCGCGACGACCGCATCCTCGTCCCGATGGTCGCCACTGCCGAGCGCATCCTCGGCCTCGATCCAGCCCTCGGCGGCCTGCTGACCAACGTCCAGCTCTCCGGCGACCTCGCGGTCGACGGCACGCAGATCGTCTCCGACAATATCCGGATCCGCTCCGACCGGCTGGCCGGGACCGCGGTCATCGCCTTCGACCTCGCGCGCGGCATCTACCGCATGGGGCTCCAGGGCCGGGTCAACGGCTATCGGATCGAGGGCGTCGGACTGGTCGACGTCACCACCGATCTCGACGTCGTCACCAACGCCCGCGGCTTCGGCATCCGCGGCCGCTTCGTCGCCCGCACCCGCCAGCTCGACAACGCCGCGGTGCGCGATTTCCTCGGCGGCGTCGCCACGATCAGCGCCAACCTCGCGCTCGATCCGTCGGGCGTGATCCGGCTCGACGGCATCAGGCTGACCGCGCCTCTGTTGCGGATCACCGGCGGCGAGGGCACCTATTCGCCGAACGGACGGCTCGATTTCCGCCTGCGCGGCAACAGCAGCGCCTATGGGCCGCTCACGGTCCGCATCACCGGCACCCAGGCGGCGCCGCAGGTACAGCTCCAGGCGGCGAATCCGGGGCTCGGCTTCGGCCTGCGCGGCGTCGAAGCGACCGTCCGAAGTACGCCCCGGGGCTGGGCGATCCAGGCGACCGGCCAGTCGGCCTACGGGCCGTTCGCGGCGGACGTGGTGATCCTCACCCGCCGCGGTCCGATGACCATCCAGATCAACGCCCTGACCATCGCCGGCGTCACCTTCACCGGCCGCGTCAGCCAGTCGCCGGCCGGTCCGTGGGTCGGGACGCTGACGATGAGCGGGCAGGGGATCGAGGGCGTCGCGCGGCTCGGCTCCGAGGGCCGCTACCAGCGCGTCGAGGTCGCCGCCACGGCGAACGGCGCGCAGATTCCGGGCGACGTGCCGGTGACGATCCAGCGCGCGATCATCAACGGGACGGCGGTCCTCTATCCGGACGCGCCGGCGATCGTCGGCGACGTGCAGGTGGCGGGGCTGAGGAGCGGCCAATTGTTCCTCGAGACGGCGCGGGCGCGGATCAACTATCGCGGCGGGACCGGCCGGGCGGAGGTGTTCGCGCAGGGCAGCAATGCGGTGCCGTTCCGCATCGGCGCGACGGCGGCGCTGTCGCCCAACCATGTCCGCGCGGCCATGCAGGGGACGGTCAACGCGATCCCGTTCCGGCTCGCCCAGCCGGCGGACATCCGCAAAATCGGGCCGGACTGGCAGCTTTCGCCGGCGACCATCGTGCTTCCGCAGGGCAATGTCCGCCTCGCCGGCCGCTACGGCCCGAGCGGGATGGTGGTCCAGTCGCGGCTCGCCAATTTCGATCTCTCGATCGTCAATGCGCTCTCGCCGGGCCTCGGCATCGGCGGCCGCGCGACCGGCAGCCTCGACTTCGCGCTCCCCGCCGGGTCCGCTTTCCCCCGCGCCGAGGCGCGGCTCAATCTCACGGATTTCACGCGCAGCGGCATCGCCACCCGCTCCGAGGCGGTCAACGTCGCGCTGGCTGGGAGCCTGCTGCCCGAAGGCGGCCAGCTCGCCGCCGCGATCCGCCGCAACGGCGCGCTGATCGGCCGAGTCCAGGTCCGCCTCAACCCGCTCGGCCCGGCCGCCGGCAGCTGGACGACCCGTCTGTTCGCGGCGCCGCTCGCCGGAGGCATCCGCTACAACGGACCGGCCGACGTCCTGATGTCGGTCGCCGGGCTCGCCGGGCACCAGCTTTCCGGCCCGATCGCGGTCGGCGTCGATTTCTCGGGCCGCGTCCAGACGCCGCAATTCGCCGGCGTGGTCCGCTCGACCAACCTTACTTACGTCAACGATCAATATGGGACGCGGATCACCAACCTCGCTCTGCAGGGCCGGTTCAGCGCCTCCGAGCTCGAGATCGTCAGCCTCACCGGCCGCGCCGGGGACGGCACGCTCCAAGGCTCCGGCCGCATCGGGCTCGCCGCCGCCGCGGGCTTCCCGATGGACCTGCGCTTCCGGTTCGACGACGCCCAGCTCGCGCGCGGCGACGATATCGGCGCGACCGCGACCGGCGACATCCGGATCACCAACAGCCGCGCCGACGGCGCGCTGATCGCGGGCGAGCTCGAGCTGCCCGAGGTCCGCTACCAGATCGTCCGCCAGGCGGCCGCCGAGGTGCGCCAGCTCGCCGGGGTGCGCCGCCGCGGCGAGCCGCTGGTCGATCCGACCGCGACCGTGGAAGCCGGCGGCGTGCCGAGCAGCTGGCGGCTCGATCTGCGCGTGCGCGCCGACAATAGGGTGTTCGTCTCGGGCATGGGCATCGAGTCCGAATGGAGCACGGACCTGCGAGTCCAGGGCACGTCGACGACGCCGAGCATCGTCGGAAACGTCGAGCTGATCCGCGGCACCTTGAGCGTCGCCGGGCGGCGCTTCACCCTCGACGAGGGCCGCGTCACCTTCACCGGCGCGCGGCCGCCCAACCCGCAGATCGCGATCCGCGCGGTCGCCGATATCGACGACGTCGAGATCGTGATCAATGTCGGCGGCAGCGCCAACAACCCCCAGATCGCGTTCGCCTCCAACCCGGGCCTGCCGCAGGACGAGATCATCTCGCGCATCCTGTTCGGAAGCTCGGTGACCGAGATCTCCGCGCTCCAGGCGGTCCAGGTTGCCGCGTCGCTCAACTCGCTGCGCGGCGGCGGGGGGGGCGGGCTCAACCCACTTGGGACGTTGCGCTCTGCGACCGGCATCGATCGCCTTCGCATCCTCGGCGCCGACCAGAATACGGGCCGCGGCACCGCGCTCGCCGCCGGCATGTATCTCAGCGACGATATCTATCTCGAGATCATCACCGACGCGCGCGGCTTCACCGCCACCCAGCTCGAGATCGCGCTCAGCCGCGCGCTCAGCGTCATCTCCCAGTTCGGCTCGGGCAATAACGGCACCAACGTCAACGTCCGCTACTCGAAGGATTATTGAGCGCTTCAGCCCGAAGGGCGTTGCCGTCGTCGCGATGCCTTCGAGGGCGTGCCAGGTCGGGGCGCGACCCAGGCTTGCGCCGGCCAAGTCGCTTTGACTCGCGGTCGAAACTGAGGCACCTTCCGGATGCTTTCGACCGGGGGGGATTATGTCGAACGTATCGGGCAAAGCCTATGCGATGAACGTGCTGACGCCGATGCGGCCGGCGCGCACCTGGATCAACACGTTCATCTTCATGTTCGTTCGCACCCAGCCTGCCCAATTGCAGGGGCTGCTCGGGCTCAAGTTCATCCACTTCGCGCGCTGGGTGATGGTGCGGCGCGGCCAGTGGCCGAAGATCGGGGCCCGCCGCGAGCATCTGCGAAACGACTACATGCTGTTCTGCTCGAACTTCAACGGGACCTGGGACCAGTATATCGACGCCTTCTCGGACGCGCTTCCGAACGGGCTCGACATTCTCTGGTATGCGAGCACCAAATACCCGCATTCGATCCCGATCACGCCGTTCAAAAACTATATTCGCGCGAACCAGGTCGACACCGATTATTATTACGACGCGACGCCGGGCGCCGCACTGCGCGACATC
>DASQKE010000281.1:0-12968 GCA_035630675.1 Allosphingosinicella sp. | reverse complement strand
CTCTCGATATAGCAGCTTGCGCAGGCGAGGTTGCAGAGGGTCCCGGTGTTCAGCCAGAGCGTTTCCAGCCGCTCCAGCGCCACCTTCGCGCGAGCCTCGCCTTTGGCGGTAACCAGAGGATCTCGAAACTTGGCCGGATCGAGCGCCCGCGCGCCGGCGACGGCGAACGGCGAGGCGGCGGGCTCAAGAGCAGTTGGGATGGCTTCTCTCCAGGACGCGATAAGTCTAGGCCTTTCGCGCGCGGCGAGAAAGGGCGGCGATGGCGAAGGGAATGGCCGGCAGGCTCCTCCTCCTACTGCTGATCGTCGCGGCGGTCGCGGCGTTTTTCCTGCTCGGGCTCGGCGATGCGTTGACGCTGGACGCGCTGAAGGCGCGGCGCGGGGAGCTTGCGGCGCTGTTGGACGCGCGGCCGCTGCTGCTGATCGGCGGCTTCTTCCTGGTCTATGTCGCGGTGACGGCGCTGTCGCTGCCCGGCGCCGCTGTCATGACGCTGGCGGCGGGCGCGATCTTCGGCCTCGTCACGGGCACGATCATCGTCTCCATCGCCTCGACCATCGGGGCGAGCCTCGCTTTCCTCTCCTCGCGCTATGTGCTTCGCGACTGGGTGCAAAGGCGCTTCGGGCGGCGCATCGAGGCGATCGACCGCGGCATCGCGCGCGACGGCGCCTTCTATCTGCTGACGCTGCGGCTGATCCCCGCCTTTCCCTTCTTCCTGATCAACCTCGCCATGGGCCTCACCGCGATGCGGGTCCTCGCCTTCGCTCTGGTCAGCCAATTGGGGATGTTGCCGGGCACGATGGTCTACGTGAATGCGGGGACGCAGCTGGCGCGGATCGAGAGCATGAGCGACATCCTCTCGCCGGCCTTGATCGGCTCGTTCGTGCTGCTCGGCCTGTTCCCGCTGATCGCCAAGTGGCTCGTCGGACGCTGGCGGCGGCGGCTTGTCTACAAGGGGTGGACTCGGCCGCGGCGCTTCGACCGCAATTTGATCGTGATCGGCGGCGGGGCGGGCGGACTGGTCAGCGCCTTGATCGCCGCCACGGTGCGGGCGAAGGTGACCCTGATCGAAGCGAAGGAGATGGGCGGCGACTGCCTCAACACCGGCTGCGTCCCCTCCAAGACGCTGATCGCGGCGGCGCGGACGGCGCAGGAGATAAAGGGCGCCGGGATCGATTGCATGCCCGCCTTCGCCGACACGATGGAGCGGGTCTTCGCAGCGATCGCGGAGATCGCACCCAATGACAGCCCGGAGCGCTATCGCGGGCTCGGCGTCGACGTCCGCCAGGGCTATGCGAAGCTGGTCGACCCCTGGACGGTCGAGATCGACGGCTGCGAGCGGCTGACCGCGCGCGCGATCGTCATCGCCGCGGGCGGGGAGCCGGCAGTGCCCGATTTGCCGGGGCTCGCCGGGAGCGGATTCCTCACCAGCGACACGATGTGGGACAAGCTGCGCGGCCGCGAGAGGGCGCCCGAGCGGGTGGCGATCCTCGGCGGCGGGCCGATCGGGACCGAGCTGGCGCAGGCCTTCGCGCGGCTGGGGAGCCGGGTGACGCAGATCGAGCATGGCGAGCGGCTGCTGGGCAAGGAGGATGCGGAGGTCTCGGCGCTGGTCGAGCAGGTGCTGCGGGCGGAGGGGGTCGAGGTGCTGACCGGGTGCGAGGCGGTGCGGGTCGAGGGGAAGACCGTGGTCGTAAGAGGCCCTCCCCCTGAGGGGGAGATCGGCATTCCCTTCGACGAGCTGATCGTCGCCGTCGGGCGCAAGGCCCGACTCGACGGTTACGGGCTCGAGGCGCTGGGGATCGAGACCGAGCGGACCATCGTCACCAACGACTTCCTCGAGACGCGCTTTCCGAACATTTATGCGGTCGGCGACGTCGCGGGGCCCTACCAGTTCACCCATTTCGCGGCGCATCAGGCCTGGTTCGCGGCGGTCAACGGGCTGTTCGGGGCGTTCAGGCGCTTCCGCGCCGACTATTCGGTGCTGCCTCGCGTCACCTTCACCGACCCGGAAGTCGCCGCGGTCGGTCACAATGAGCGCACGGCGCGCGCGGCGGGGATCGGCTTCGAGGCGGTTCGCTACGACCTCGCTTTTCTCGACCGCGCCGTCTGCGAAGGCGCCACGCGCGGCTTCGTCAAGATCCTGGTCGCGCCCGGCAAGGACAGGATCATCGGCGCGACCATCGTCGGCGCGCATGCCGGCGAGACGCTGGCCGAGCTCGTGCTGGCGATGAAGCACGGCATCGGCCTCAACAAATTGCTCGGCACCATCCACGCTTATCCGACCATGGCCGAGGCCAACAAATATGCCGCCGGCGAGTGGAAGAAGGCGCACAAGCCGGAGCGGCTGCTGGGCTGGGTCGAGCGCTGGCACCGGTGGCGGCGCAGGTGACGCGGATCGTCATCTTCGCAAAGGAGCCGGTCCCCGGGCGGGTGAAGACTCGGCTGATCCCCGTACTCGGGCCGGAGGGAGCGGCGAGGTTGGCGGGGGAGATGCTGGACAGGGCGATCAAGGAGGCGCGGGCGACGGGTCTGGCGGTCGAGCTGTGCGGCGAGCCCCATGCCGCCGCCTGGTTCGACGGGCCGGTCGCGCTGACCGGGCAGGGCGAAGGCGATCTCGGCGAGCGGCTCGCGCGGGCGGCCGAGCGCGTTCTGGCACAAGAGCCGGTCCTTTTCGTCGGGGCGGACTGCCCTTCCCTCGACAGCCGGCGCCTGATCGCGGCCGCCGAGGCCCTCGCGACGCACGACGCCGTCATCCACCCCGCGATCGACGGCGGCTACGTCCTGCTCGGGCTCAGCCGCTTCGACCCGTCGCCGTTCGATGGGATCGCCTGGAGCACGGAGTCCGTCTGCGCGGAGACGCTCGGCCGTCTCGCCGCGCTCGGCTGGAGCGTCGACGTCCGCGAGACGCTCGCCGACGTGGACGAGCCCGAGGACCTTGCGCTAGTCGCGCCCCGATGATCGATCCGCTGCCGCCTTACGCCACCCTGCTCGGCCTGCGCACCGAGCGCGATGATGCGGGCGAGCTGCTCTGGGTCATGCCCTTTTCCGACGATGTCGTCGGGCGCCCCGGCTTTCTCCACGGCGGCGCCATCGCGGGCCTGCTCGAATTCGCGGCCCTGGGCACGCTCCACGACCAGCTCGAGGAGCGGGCGGCGCTGAAGCCGATCAACGTCACCGTCGATTTCATGCGTGGCGGCACCGGTCACGACGCCTTCGCCGCCGCGACCGTCACCCGCTTGGGCAACCGCGTCGCCAATGTCGAGGCCCGCGCCTGGCAGCTCGACCGCGCCAAACCGATCGCGGCGGCGCGGATGAACCTGCTGATCCGGCGGGGGTGAGCGAGCGCTGACCCGGGCTTCGACAGGCTCAGCCCTAGCGGTCTCGGGAACACCGGCCCGAGCGCTCTAACGCCGCTAGCCCTGAGCCTGTCGAAGGGCGGGTTGCAGCGCACTGGACCACCGGCACGCCGAGCGCGAGCGCCGTGCCGCGCGCGACCCGGTCGATGCCGTCGAGCAGGCGCGTCCTCACCGCGGGATTGTTCGAGCGCCCCGTCATCTGCAGCTCGACCTCCTCGGGGATGATGTTGCTTTTGACGCCGCCATGGATCGAGCCGACGCTGATCACAGCGCCTTCGAGCGGATTGATGTCGCGGCCGACCATCGATTGCAGCGAGACCACGATCTGCGAGGCGGCCAACACCGGATCGACGCCCATGTGCGGATAGGCGCCGTGCGTGCCGACGCCGCGCACCCGGATCGTCACCGAGTCCGCGCTCGAGGCGAGGCCGGCTGGGCGATCAGGACGAGCGTCCCGGACCAGCGGCCGCGGCGCGCGTGGAGCTGGCGGGCGGCGCCGACCAAAGAGGTGATGTGCACGTCGTGGCCGCAGGCGTGCATCACCGGCTGCTCGACGCCGACGGTGTCGACCAGGACACGTTCGCCGCAGCGACGATTACCCGGCTCGGCAACAGGGTGGCCAATGTCGAGGCCCATGCCTGGCAAAGTGACCGGTCCAAACCGATCGCGGCCACGCATATGAATTTGCTGCTTCGGCGCCGATAGGTCCGAATTCGACCTATCTCTTCCCCCGACGGGCACCAAGTCGGCTATGGTGCGGAAGCTCGGGAGGGGAATCAAGACATGGAAGACGGCAAACGGCCAAGGATCTATATACCTACGTGGCTCAGGTGGCTCATCGCCTTCATCATTTTCATTCTCCTGCTGCTATGGGCGCTATGAATCTCTTGACGCGTTCTAGCCGCCCCGCTTCAGGGTCTCGCGGGCGATGACAAGCTGCTGGATCTGGCTGGTGCCTTCGTAGATCCGGAACAGGCGGACGTCGCGGTAGAGCCGCTCGATGCCGTAATCGGCGATATAGCCGGCGCCGCCGAAGATCTGGACGGCGCGGTCGGCGACTCGGCCGACCGTCTCGCTGGCGAAATATTTGGCCGCCGCGGCTTCGAGGGTGATCGGCTCGCCGGAATCCTTCAGACCGGCGGCTTCGAGGACCAGGGCGCGGGCGGCCATCGTCTCGGTCTTCGAATCCGCGATCATGGCCTGGATGAGCTGGAACTCGGCAATGGGTTTGCCGAACTGCTGGCGTTCGGTGGAATAGCCCACCGCGTCGGCGATCAGGCGCTCGGATATGCCGACGCAGACCGCGGCGATGTGGAGCCGGCCGCGATCGAGCACGCGCATCGCGATCCGGAAGCCCTCGCCTTCCTCGCCCAGGCGGTTGGCGGCGAGCACGGGCGCCTCGTCGAAAACCACGTCGCAGACATGGGCGCCCTGCTGGCCCATCTTCTTCTCCGGCCTGCCGACGGAAACGCCGGGGAGATCGGCGGGGACGAGGAAGGCCGAGACGCCCTTCGCGCCCGGCTCGCCGGTCCGCGCCATCACCGTGAAGAGCGAGGCCTCGTCGGCATTGGTGATGAAGCGCTTGGTCCCGGAGAGGCGGTAGATGTCGCCCTCGCGGACGGCGCGGGTCTGGACGGCGGCGCTGTCGGAGCCGGCTCCGGGCTCGGTCAGCGCGAAGCTGGTGACGATCTCACCCGACGCGATGCCGGGAAGCCACCGGCTTTTCTGCTCATCGGTGCCCGCCATGACGAGGCCTTGCGAGCCGATGCCGACATTGGTGCCGAACACCGAGCGGAAGGCCGGCGTCGTCCGCCCGAGCTCGAGCGCGACCCGCACCTCCTCCCCCATCGTCAGCCCGAGCCCGCCATATTGCTCCGGGATCGAGAGGCCGAACAGCCCCATCTCCCGCATCTCGGCGACGATTTCGGCGGGGACTTCGTCCTCGCGGTCGACGCGTTCCTCGAGCGGCCGGAGGCGCTCGGCGACGTAGCGGCGGATCGTGTCCAGTAGTGCGTCGAAAGTTTCCGGATCGAGGGGCATTTTTCTCCACCGCTAGTCCTGAGCCTGTCGAAGGACGGGTTGCAGCGAACCGGGCTTCGACAGGCTCAGCCCTAGCGGTTGCAGTTGCGCTGTCAGCCCTTCACCGTCTCAGTATTCCTTCAGCCTGGCCACCTTGTCGGCGTGATAATTGGCGTCGCCGAACAGCTCGTTCAGGACCCGGTCGCGCTTCATGTAGAGGCCGATGTCATATTCGTCGGTCATGCCAATGCCGCCGTGCATCTGCACCCCCTCCTGGGCCGCCAAGGTCGAGACGCGGCCGGCCTTGGCCTTGGCGACCGAGACCATCAGCTCGGCCTCCTCGCTGCCGTCATCGAGCAATTGCTGCGCCTTGAGCGCGGCGGCGCGGGCGATCTCGAGCTCGCAATAGAGGTGCGCCGCGCGGTGCTGGAGCGCCTGGAACTCGCCGATCAGGCGGCCGAACTGCTTGCGCTGCTTCAGATACTCGACCGTCATCCCCATCGCGCCCGAGGCGAGCCCGACCAGCTCAGAGGCCGCTCCGGCGCGCCCGGCGGCGAGGACGCGGCCCAGCACCGCCTCGCCCTGCCCGACCTCGCCGATCACCGCGTCCGCATCGACCTCGACGTCGCGAAAGCCGAGCCGCGCACCGATGCTGGCGTCGGCGAGGCGCACGCCCTCGACGTCGAGACCGTTCGCGTCCTTCTCGACCGCGAACAGGGTCAGCCCCTCCTCCGTCCGCGCCGCGACCACGATCATGTCGGCCGAGGCGCCCTGCATCACGAACTGCTTGTTTCCCGAGAGGCGGAAGCCGTTGCCCGCTCGCTCGGCGGCCATCGCGATCGCTTCGGGTCGGTGCTTTGGGCCCTCGTCGAGGGCGAGCGCCGCCACCGTCTCGCCCGCCAGGATGCCGGGCAGCCAGCGCTCGCGCTGGGCGGTGCCGCGCAGCGCCTCGACCACCGCCACCGCGGTGATGAGAAAGGGCGACGGCGTCAGGTTGCGCCCGATCTCCTCGAGCACGATCCCGGCCTCGACATGGCCGAGCCCGAGCCCGCCGTCGGCCTCGTCGATCAATATGCCGGTCAGCCCGAGCTCGGCGAACTGCTTCCACAGAGCGTGGCCGAAACCGTCCTTGCAGCCGATGTCGCGATACTTGCGCAGCTGGTTGGCGACCGATCCTTCAGCCGCCATCAGCTCCCGCGCGGTATCGCGGAGCATGGACTGGTCCTCGGTAAGGTAGAGAGGCATCAAAACTTGTCCCGGATGAAGAGGTCGTTCGTCCCGAGCGAAGTCGAGGGGCGCTGGCACCGACTCATCACGCGCGCCCCTCGACTACGCTCGGGACGAACGGAATTTGTGTCCTGCCCATCCTCCCCTAAGCCCCCGGCAGATCCAAGATCCGCTTGGCGACGATGCCGAGCTGGATTTCGCTGGTGCCGCCCTCGATCGAATTGGCCTTGGTGCGGAGCCACTCGCGGGCGGACTTGCCGTCGCGGCTGCGCCCGCTTTCCCATTCGAGCGCGTCGGAGCCGCCCGCGGCCATGACCAGCTCGTGGCGCGCCTTGTTCAATTCGGTGCCGGCATATTTCATCATCGATGGCTGGGCCGGATGGGCGAGGCCGGCCTTGAGCTCGTCGATGAACCGCTCCGACATCGCCCGGAACGCCAGCGAGTCGACGTCGAAGCGGGCGACGTCGGCGCGCAGCAGCGGGTCCGCCGCCACCGCCTCCGCGAGCGCCTCGCCGAGGCTGCCGGTCTGGCCGCCCAGGCCCATGCCGCTGATCATCTCGCGCTCGTGGCCGAGCAGATATTTGGCGACGTCCCAGCCCCTGTTCAGCTCGCCGACCAGCTGGTCCTTGGGCACCTTCACGTCGTCGAAGAAGGTCTCGCAGAAGGGCGAATTGCCGGAGATGAGCAGGATCGGCCGGGTCGAGACGCCGGGCGTCTTCATGTCGAACAGGAGGAAGCTGATCCCCTTATGCTTGGGCGCCTCGACATCGGTGCGCACCAGGCAGAAGATCCAATCGGCCTTGTCGGCATAGCTGGTCCAGACCTTCTGGCCGTTGACCAGCCAATGATCTCCCTTGTCCTCGCATTTCGTCTGGAGCGAGGCGAGGTCGGAGCCGGCGCCGGGCTCGGAATAACCCTGGCACCAGCGGATCTCGCCGCGCGCGATCTCGGTCAGAAAGCGCTTCTTCTGCTCCTCATTGCCGTATTTCAGAAGCGCCGGGCCGAGCATCGAGATGCCGAAGCTCATCAGCGGGTTGCGCGCGCCGATCCGCGCCATCTCCTGCTTCAATATCTTGGTCTCGGCCGGCGAGAGGCCGCCGCCGCCATAATCGGTCGGCCAGTCCGGAACGGTCCAGCCGCGCGCCGCCATCCGCTCCATCCAGAGCTTCTGCGCCTCGCTCTTGAACACGGGCTCGCGACCGCCCCAGCAAGCGTCGCTTTCGTCGCGCATCGGCTCGCGCATCTCGGCCGGGCAATTCGCCTCCAGCCAGGAGCGGGATTCGGCGCGGAACGTGTCCAGATCGGCCATGCGGGTCGCCTCCCTTACGTAAACGTCAACTGGCGGCCCGGGGCGGGGCTGTCAACGCTCAGCGGAACTCCATCGCTTCGTCGGTGACGCGGCCGAGGCCGAGGGTGAGCAGGTCGCGGAAATAGTTTTGGGGAACGCGCCAGGGCTTCTCCGTCCCCTGCCTGGGGAGGAATACGTCGGCGCGGGCGATGTAGCCGGAGCTGAAATCGAGCAGAGGGCGGCGCTCGACATCGCCGCGGACGCGCGGGACGCAGATGCGGTGGCCGCGGCGGTCCATGTGGCGCAGAAGGCGGCAGAAATAGCGGGAGGTGAGGTCGCATTTCAGCGTCCAGGACGCGTTGGTGTAGCCGAACGAGAAAGCGAGGTTCGGCACATCCTCGATCATCATCCCCTTATAGACCAGCCGCCCCGCCGCCGCGGCGGCCGCGCCGTCGACGTCGAGCGCGATGCCGCCGAGCAGCTTCACGACGAGGCCGGTGGCGGTGACGACGATGTCGGCGCCGATCTCCTCGCCGGAGCGCAGGCGCAGCCCGTCGGGCGTGAAGGTCTCGATCTCGCCGGTCGCGACCGAGACGCTGCCCGCCCGAATCGCGGCGAACAGGTCGCCGTCGGGCACCAGGCAGACCCGTTGGTCCCAGGGAGCGTAACGCGGCGTGAAATGCCGCCCGACGTCGTAGCCGGGCGGCAGCTCATCGCGGACGAGCTCGAGCAGCTTGTCGCGCACCTTGGCCGGCCGGCGCCGCGAGAGGGCGAAGAAATACATGGTAAGCGCGACATTCTTGGCGCGGGTCAGGCGGGCGCCGAGCCCCTTCGCCAGCGAATCGCGCGACGGACGCGAGACGACGTAGCTCGGCGAGCGCTGCACCATCGTCACATGCGCAGCGCCGGCGGCGGCCATCGCCGGCACCAGCGTCACCGCGGTCGCGCCGCTGCCGATGACGGCCACCCTTTTTCCCGCATAATCGAGATCGTCCGGCCAAAGCTGCGGGTGGACGAAACGGCCGCGGAATCCGGCCTCGCCGGGCCAGGCCGGGCGGTAGCCGCCGGCATAATCGTAATAGCCGCTGGCGAGAAACAGGAAGCTGCAGGTGAAGCGGCGGATTTCCCCCTCCTCCTCGGCCTCCACCGACCAAAGCGCCGCTTCGGACGACCAGCTTGCCTTCGTCACGCGGTGGCGGAAGCGGATGTGGCAATCGATGCCGAATTTGTGCGCCGTCTCCTCGACATAGTCGCGAATCGCTTCGCCGCCGACGATCGACTGGTCCCCCCGCCATGGCCGGAACGGGAAGCCCAGAGTGTACATGTCGCTGTCGGAGCGGATGCCGGGATAGCGGAACAGGTCCCAGGTCCCGCCGATCCGCTCCCGCGCCTCCAGGATCGCATAGCTCTTGCCCGGAAGGCGCTTCTGGAGGTGATAGGCCGCGTCGATCCCGGAAATGCCGGCGCCGACGATCAGCACGTCGCGATGTTCGGCCTGCGCTTCCCCCATGACGTCAGCTACGCGCGGCGGGGGCGTCTCGGCAAGCCGCGCCGATTGAAGCTGCCACGATCGCCACCTATGAGGCCCGCGCCAGCGCAGGAGCAGCAATGTCCGGACCGGAATTCCTCTACATCCCCTACGAGCGCTTTCTCGAGGAAATCGAGGCGCTCGCCCGGCAGATCGAGGGCGACGACTGGCGGGCGGACTTCCTCGTCGGCATCGGCCGCGGCGGGCTCGTCCCCGCCGCCTTCCTCTCGCACCGCACCGGCCTGCCGCTGCTGACCGTCGACCACAGCTCGGGCGAGCACGGCTTCGGCGACGAGCTGCTCGACAAGCTCGCCGCGAAGATATGCGACGGCCGACGCATCCTGATCGTCGACGACATCAACGACAGCGGCGGCACGATCAACTATCTGCGCGCGGCGATCGAGGCCAAGGTCGACGATCCCGGCGCGATCAGGGTCGCGGTGCTGGTCCACAACAATCGCTCGAACGCCCGCGCCGAATATCATGGCAGCGAGATCGACCGCGACCAGGACAAGCGCTGGTACGTCTTTCCCTGGGAGGCGGTCGCGCCCCGCGAGACTCTGGTCGAGGATGCGGCGGCGGTGCCCGAGCGTATCGCCTGACGGGACGGCGGACACGAGCGGCGGCTGGGGCGTTCTAATCTTCGTGAAAAAGGAGGAAGACGAATGAAGGGCTTGAAGGGCGAGACCTATCAGGATCGGGTCGCCCGTGGCGCGGACGCAAAGCAGAAGGCGCTCGACCAGCTGCGCGCCCGGGCGCCCGCCGATCCCGAGGCGCTGGCGGCCCGCCGCGCCGCGGCCGAGGCGCGCGACGCCGCCAAGGCCGAGAAAAGGGCGGCCGACAAAGCCGCCAGGGAGCAGGAGGCGGCCGAGGCGAAGGAGGCTGCGGAGGCCAAGGCGGCGGCGAACGCTGCGGCTGCGCCCCCGCCGGCGCCGACCGCCGAGGAGCGCAAGGCCGCCCGCGACGCCCGCTACGCCGCCCGCAAGAGCCGCCGTTGACCTCTCCCACACTGGCGCGAAACCGCGGTTTCTGACACTGAGGCGGGGCATCCAACGACAAGGATCCCGCGCCCGTGGACTTTGACCTTACGGAACGGCAGGCTTTTTACCGCGACCGCGTGCGCGAGTTCGTCGAGACTCGGATCAGGCCCCGGAACAAGGATTACAAAGCGCAGCTCGAGGCCGGCGACCGCTGGCAGCCGATCGCGGCGATCGAGGAGCTGAAACCCGAGGCGAGAGCGGCGGGCCTGTGGAACCTGTTCATGCCGCCGGGCCAGGCCCTGCGCCATGTCGACGAGAGCTTCGCGTTCGAAGGGACCCAGCTCAGCAACCTCGAATATGCGCTCTGCGCCGAGGAGATGGGCCGGATCGGCTGGGCGTCGGAAGTGTTCAACTGCTCCGCCCCCGACACCGGCAACATGGAGGTCTTCCACCGCTACGGCACGCTCGAGCAGAAGGAAGAATGGCTCCGGCCGCTGATGAACGGCGAGATCCGCTCCGCCTTTTTGATGACCGAGCCCGCCGTCGCCTCCTCGGACGCGACCAACATCCAGTGCGAGATCCGACGCGACGGCGAGGACTATGTGCTGAACGGCCGCAAATGGTGGTCGTCGGGCGCGGGCGATCCGCGCTGCAAGGTCGCGATCGTCATGGGCAAGACCGACACGTCGGCCGACAAGCACCGCCAGCAGTCGATGGTGCTGATGCCGCTCGACGCCCCCGGAGTGACGGTCGAGCGCGCCCTCACCGTCTACGGCTATGACGACGCGCCGCACGGCCATATGGAGATCGAGCTCAAGGACGTCCGCATCCCCGCCTCCAACATGCTCCTCGGCGAGGGCCGCGGCTTCGAGATCGCGCAAGGGAGGCTCGGGCCGGGCCGGATCCACCATTGCATGCGCACCATCGGGGTCGCCGAGGAGGCGCTGAAGGCGATGGTCAAGCGCCTCCAGACCCGAGTCGCCTTCGGCAAGCGCCTGATGGAGCACAGCGTCTGGGAGCAGCGAGTCGCCGCCGCCCGCATCGACATCGACATGTCGCGCCTGCTCTGCCTCAAGGCCGCCGACATGATGGACAAGGCCGGCAACAAGGCCGCCGCCGCCGAGATCGCGATGATCAAGGTCTACGCCCCCATCATGGCGCTGAGGATCATCGACGACGCGGTGCAGGCCCATGGCGGGGCGGGCGTTTCGCAGGATTTCGAGCTCGCCAAGAGCTGGGCCGGAATCCGCACCCTCCGACTCGCCGACGGCCCCGACGAGGTCCACAACCGGGCGATCGCCCGCATCGAGTTCTCCAAGCATGCCTCTTAACCGTCATCCCCGCGAAAGCGGGGATCCAGTGCCGACTCTCCGCCCGCACTGTCGCTCGCGAACGCCCAGCTGGATTCCCGCTTTCGCGGGAATGACGGGGAATTGAGATGAAAGCCGCCATCCTCCGCCAGCCCGGCACTCCGCTCACCATCGAGAACGCCGTCCTCGACTCCCCAGGCCCCCGCGAGGTCCTGATCCGAACCGCAGCCTGCGGCCTCTGCCATTCGGACCTCCACTTCATCGAGGGCACCTACCCCCACCCCCTCCCCTGCATCCCCGGCCACGAAGCCGCCGGCGTGGTCGAGGCGGTCGGAAGCGAGGTCCGCACCGTGAAGCCCGGCGACCATGTCGTCACCTGCCTCTCCGCTTTCTGCGGCCATTGCGAATATTGCGTCACCGGCCGGATGTCGCTCTGCCCCGGCGGCGACACCCGCCGCGCCCGCGGCGCTCCGCCGAGGATCACGGCGGAGGACGGAAGCCCGGTCAACCAGATGCTCAACCTCTCCGGCTTCGCCGAGGCGATGCTGGTCCACGAGCACGCCTGCGTCGCGATAGACCCCCAAATGCCGCTCGACCGCGCCGCCGTGATCGGCTGCGCGGTGACCACCGGCGCCGGCACCATCTTCAACGCCTGCAAGCTCGTCCCCGGCGAGACTGTAGCGGTGATCGGCTGCGGCGGAGTCGGCCTCGCCACCATCAACGCCGCCCGCATCGCCGGCGCCGGCCGGATCATCGCCGCCGACCCGATCCCCGAGAAGCGCGAGCTCGCCAGGAAGCTCGGCGCCACCGACGTCGTCGACGCCGCGAGCGAGGGCGCCGCCGCCGAGATTGTCGAGATGACCAAAGGCGGAGTCGACCACGCGATCGAGGCCGTCGGCCGCCCCGCCTCGGCCGCGCTCGCCGTCAAGTCGCTCCGTCGCGGCGGCACCGCGACGATCCTGGGAATGATGCCGCTCAACGAGAAGGTCGGCCTCGGCGCGATGGACCTGCTCTCCGGCAAGAAGCTGCAGGGCGCCTTCATGGGCGCCAACCGCTTCCCGGTCGACATCCCCCGCCTCGTCGATTTCTACCTGCGCGGCCTGCTCGACCTCGACTCGATCGTGGCCGAGACGATCCCGCTCGAGCGGGTCAACGAGGGCTTCGAGCGAATGAAGCGCGGCGACGCGGCGCGCAGCGTCGTGGTGTTCGGTTGACGGCCCCCACCCGTCATTCCCGCGAAAGCGGGAATCCAGCGGGCGG
>DASQKE010000280.1:0-8015 GCA_035630675.1 Allosphingosinicella sp. | reverse complement strand
GCATCTCGACGCTCGACACGTGCGGCTGCGGCGTATCGAGGCTGTAGATGTCGGTGGTCGCGGTGGTCAGCAGTAGCGCGACCTGTTCCGCGGGAATCTTCTCCCAGCCGCCGGTGGCCGCCGGCGCGACCGCCTCGAGATCCACCTTCTCCCCGACCGGCGCGTCGGTCCGCGGGTCGATCCGGCCGGACAAAGCGAGGCGGCTCGCGCCTAGCAGCGGGATGTAAGGGGCGAGGCGAGTGCCGGTGAGCTTGAGCCAGCCGGCCAGCTCCGGCTTCTGCGCCGGCGTTTCGACCGAGTCGATTGCGGAGGCGGTGATCGCCGCCTCCTCGGGGCCGAGCGGCGCCAGCACCGATTCGCCCTGCGTCACCGTCCCCGGCGCCTGCGCGGCGGCGATCTGCGAATAAGGCAGAGTCGGGACCAATGTCGCGAGCGGGACGAATCCGGCCGCCGAGCGCGCGCTCAAGGTGAGCGTCAGGACGTCCCGGCCCCCCTCATCGACAGTGCCGACCAGGGTCAGCGCCCAGTTGGTGGCGCCGGCCCAGATCGTGCCGCCGGTGAGCCGCGCGGCGGTCGGCAGCCGCTCCGCGTCGCCCTGCGACAGCGTCAGCGATTCCACGCCGAGCACCGCCACCAGCTTTCCCATCAGCGGCAGGATGCTCGCGCTGATCGCCCCCGCCGACGCGGCCCGCCTGAAGGCGTTGTAAAGGCTGCTGACGGACATCGCCGGCTACCCCGCGATCAGCCGGCGCCCGCCGCGCGGACGCGGCGGGGCGGGGGACGGCCGGGAGGTGCGGGCGGCGCGCCGGCCGAGGGCAGGGGCGCGTGGATCCTCGGCCCGCGCCGGGCCTCGACAGGGTCCGGCCCGGCCAGCTCGGCCGCCGCCGCGGGCGCGCCGCCGAAATAGGGAACGACCGGTCCGGAGATGATCCGGCGCGGGTAGGGGAAGTCGTCTTCCTGGACCAGCAAGTCCGCGCTGAAATCCATGTCGACGTCCAACTGCTGCGCGGTCGCGCGCTGTGCCGCCAGCTCCATCTCGCTGAGCACCGGCGCCGACAGGATTCCGGGGACGCCGGCCTCGAACAGCTGGATGTTGGTATCGTGGGTGGTGGGGGTGATGTTGAAGATCCAGTTCGCCGTCTGGGCCGGCGAGGTGAGATTGAGCACCGTCGTGTAGATGTTTTTCGAGACGTCCGGGATCTGCTCGAACTTGTCGTCCGGTCCGTTGAAGACGACGATCGGGCGTTTCTGGAACTGCTCCGCGGTGGTGAATTTTCCCATTGTCTCGAGCACGACGCGGTAGGGATGGCTGTGCGAGTTCTTGATTCCGGCGCTGGCGAAGATCGAGGTCGGCTTGGCATAATTGGTGAACCAGATGAGATCGGTGAGATTGGGAGCGGTCACCGAAGTGTTGCGGTTCATCGTGCGCAGTGCGCCATGGTGCGGCACGGAGGCGGAATAGACGAAGGGGAGGGGATTGCTCGGCCACTTGTCCATGATCACCTTCAGCGCGGCCAGGGTTTCCCAGGTTGTGTCGCCGGGCAGGATGAAGGACAGCTGGCCGAGCCGGACCAGAGCAATCGCCGACGAGCAGTTGCGTTCGATGTCCTCCTTGCTGTCGTTGGTGGCGACGTTGGTCACCAGCATCGTCATCTTCATGTCTCCGATCTCGATCGGAGGGCCGGGATGGGCCGGGTCGTCGTAGCTGCTATATTGGGCGGCGTACCAATAATGGGATCCGGCGCGGTCGACGAACTTCTTGACCGCGGTCTTCGAGCTCAGCCGCCAGTTGAGGCCGGCCAGCAGGATCGTGCCGACCTCGACGGTCATGCCGCTCTCGACGATCTTGACGTTCAGCTCGCCAAGCAGCTGCCAATGGTCGCGGTCCTGATGGCTGATCAGCATCAGATCGATGCGCGGCGTCCTGCCGGCCGCCTGGATCAGGCGCAGCTGCTCCATCATGAACGCGACCGGCGGCGTCACACCCAGCACCTTCTTGCTCGCGCTGAGGCCGCCGCTGCCGAAATCGAAGATGCACAGCCAGTCCGGCGCGGTCGTCTTGGGATCGACTCTCGAATCCTTGAACACCCGGATCATGTTGGCCATGCCCTGGCCGCACCACAGTCCGTCGAGGATGACGCGCTGGGGCATCAGCGATCCTCCGCTTCGGCGGCGGGGTGCCGGGCCGGCCGCGCGTCGCTTATCGCCCGCCTCAGCGTCCCGCCCGACACGGCCCGTCGCCGCGTACTCTGCTTGTCGTCGCCCTTGCCGTCGTCATAGGCGAAGTACCAGCCGAGCTTGGTGTTCGAATTCTGGTCGGGATTGCCGAACACGGTGATGTCGTTTTTGCCGGGCGGGAACGACAGGCCGAGGACGTGCAGGCCGAAATCGCGCAGCCGCATGAGATATTGACGGCGCCCCTCGGCGTCGTCGTAGGTGCTGAACTGGACGGTGCGGAAGCCGATGTCGAGGATGCCCTGGAGGGGCAGGCTGACGCCGAGCATCTTCTCCACGCCCGGCAAGGCGATGCCGAAATAATCGGCGGTTCGCCCTTCCTTGTTGTTGGCCGGGCTCCAGCCGGCGAGCAGCCTGACCGTGATCCCCGCCGATCCGGCGAGCGCGCCGAGCGTGCCGAGATCGACCTCGTAGACCAGCCCGTACCAGGGCTGGGTCAGCTTGCCCTGCTGCATCGGCGCCGAGATCGAGACGAAGCCGTCGCTCTCCGGTTCGCGCGCCGAAGGTGGCTCGCCGGTCACCTTCGGATCGCCGGTCGCGACCAGACCCGTGAGGCGCAGCGGGAAGCGGGCGATCAGCGCGTTCGGGCGCGGGACGCTGTTGGCGGCGTCGAGCGCGATGCCGCCCTCGGCCACCGAAAAGACCGTGCTCGCCGGATCGGAAAGCGAAAAGCTCATCGTGATCGCGTAGTTCGAATAGAGCAGACCCGGCGATACCGGGCCCTCCTGAACGTCCTCGCCCTCGTTCCCGCCCGCGTCCGCGGCGCCGGGGCCCCAGCAATAGGGATCGAAGCCGGCGGGCTCGGCGAAACGCAGCCTGCCCGACATCTGGAAAGCGGCCGTGACCGTGGTGTTGCCGCCGGCGGGATCGGCGGCGCGAACCGTCGCCAGCCGGGTCGCGTCGACGGCGACTTCCTGGAGGGTGCTGAGCGCCAGCTGGAACGCACCCGCGTCGCGCAGCGCGAAGAGATAGGTGTCGCGCTCCTCGCCGCTCGCATCGCGCTCGGTCTGGTAGACGCCGTCGAGGATGATGTTGTTGCCGTGCTCGCTCGGGACCAGCCGGGTCTCGGCGCCGAAAAGGCGGTTCACCATCAGCTGCGCGGAGCTGGCGAAGCTGGACATCTTGCCGTTTTCGAAGCCGACCGTGAGCTGCTGGACGCGGAAGGCGAAGGCGATGTCGCTGGAGAAATATTGGTCGATCGGATTCTGGTAGTCGATCAGCCCGAAGCTCGACGTGACGTCGAACCGGACCGTTCCGCCGTCGGACGTGAAGGAGGTGGCGGTGAGGCCGAGATGGTGGGCGTAGAAGCTCGCCGGATCGATGCCCGCGGCCAGCGGCTGCAGCGGCTCGGGCAGGCTGTCGAGCGGCGACTCGATCGAGAGCGCGAGGACGCCCGCCCAATGGGGATCGTCGACGACGTCGAGGAAGCGCGCATAAGGCGATGCGATGTTCTTGGCGCGAGCGGCGGCGTCGGACTCGCGCGCCGCCCGGATGATCGACAGGATGTCGTCGCTGGCGGTCGCGGCCTTGCCGTCCGCGGACGAGGCCTCCGCCCAGCTCCACGCGGACGTGTCGGCGGCGAGCTCCGCCAGCGTCCGGCCGCCGACGAACTTGAAGATCAGCCGCGCATCCTTCGGTCCGACGCGATCCGGCGCCGCCCAGTTGCGCGGGCTCATCCGGAACAGCCAGTCGCCGATCACAGGCGTCAGCAGCCCGGCGAAGCGCTGGAAGACGAGCGTCTGTTCGGGCGTGATCGCGGCGACCGCGCCGGTCAGCATGGCGTCGAAGTCCGTCTCTGTCGGATAGACCCGGTAGCCGGCCGCGGCGGCCGCGGCGGCGACGGCGTTCCAGACGCTCAGCGGAACGCCTTTCGGCGGCGGCAGCGCCTTGATCAGGCCGAGAGAGGCGGGCGTGAGCTGGTAGGCGACCGAGCCGTTCGCCATCACCTCCCCGGCGCCCCCCAGCACCATGAAGAGCCGGTTGCTGAGCAGCGCCTGCCGAAACGCGCCTCTGACGGCGGTGAAGCGCAGGTCGGGCAGCCCATCCTGCGAGGTGCCGCCATTGCCGATCGCCAGCCACGCCCACGGCTCCCCGTCGCCGGCATAGCCGATGGCGAGACCCAGCGGGGACACCGCCGGGATGATGGTCTCGGGCAGGGCCGCCGGCGCCGGGCCCGCCGCCCAGAGCGCGCCGGTGATCCGTGCGATCCGGCGCCGGCGCTCCGGCGCGATGCCGCGCGCCTCGATCTCGCGCGCGAAGTCCGCCTGGGCGACGTCCAGCCCGGCATAGCCGACCATCGGAAAGGCCGGCGCAGGATCCTGGCCGGTGAGGGCGACCGCGGAGATCTCAAGATAGTTGAGAAAGCCCGCGTCCCCGCCCGAGTAGAAGGGGGCGTCTTCGGGCTGGGCGAAATAGCGCGGCGCGGCGCCGCCCGAGATCCAGCACCAGGCGGTCGTGCCGAGCGGGGTGAGCGCCGGCGGCGCCGCTTCGTCTTCCCCGGTCTCCCGTCTGTCGCCCGAAGGGGGATCGACCGACGGCGGCGCATAGGCGGCATTGCCGGCGCGAAAGCTGAGGACCGTGCCGGCCGACTGAGCCAGGCCGACATAGTCCAGTCCGGTCATGCCGCACAGCAGGCGCTCCGCAGGCGCCGCCGCGTCGCTGGCAAATCCCGGGGCGACGGTCAATGCGCCCTCGTCGTTCGTGACCGAAAGGTCGAAATCGCCGTCCGGCGTCAGATAGCAGACTGACGGTACATCGCCGGGCGGCCCGTCGGGGGCCCCGGTGACCAGCGGCTGCACGGCAAGGACGAAGCCCGGCGGCACCGCCGACGCCAGGTTGCGGGCCGCCAGGAGGACATGATAGCCGCGCGCCGTGACGTAGCCGGTTTCGAATTGCGGAGCCTGGCCCAGAGCGGCGTTGAACGGCAGCAGGGCGAAACGCGTGCGTGCCGGATCGAGGGGCGCGAGCGGGTCGAAGCTGCAATAGAGGGTCAGCGCCGCGGTCTGGCGCAAGGCTTCGACCCGCAACACGTGGATCGCGCCCTGGTCGACGGCATCGGGGCCGAAGAAGCGCAGGCTGGCGCCCAGCGACGCGAGTCCGGAGGGATCGCCCGCGCTCGCCGCCGGCAGGTCGAGCGTCCACAGCACGCAGCCGACCCGCCCGGTGCCGTAGCCGAAAGCCGCGCGCCCGGACGCGGCATTCGCGACCCCGTCCGGCGTGGCGAAGACGAGGCCGGGGTCGCCGCTCAGCCGGAAGCCCCAGCCCTCGAACGAATCGTCATATTCCCCGACGGTGACGGTGCTTCCGGACGACAGGATCGTGCGGATGCCGCCGGCCGTGAAGGTGGCGCCGGTGACCACCTTCGTCGTCGCGCCGCTGCGCGCCATCGCCAGCAGGTTGCTTCGCCAGGTGCCGATCTCGCCGCCGGAGCCGCTGATCCAGAGCGCGCGGGGCCCGCGCGGCAGCGGCAGCAGCGTCAGATAGGCGGTGAGCGTGGCGGCGAAGACGGTATCGTCCGGGGGCGCCGCGTCGAGCCAGAACCAGAGACCCAGGGGATCGGTCCAGCTCTGGCTCAAGGTCGTGGTTCCGCCAAAGGTCAAGTCGCCGGAGGCGCGGAAGCCGGCGCGGCGGTCGCCGCCGCTCAGCCAATAGAGGTTGGAGACGGAGCCGGATCGATCGAAGACCGGTTCCGCTTGTCCGGTCATGGGGCCGCTCCGCCGAGCTGGATGCGGTCGCCACCAAGCAGCGGCAGCGCGAGCAGGCCGGCGTCGGCGGCGGGCGACCAGTCGAGCCGGACCCCGGTGCCGCCGCCGGCGTCATAGGCGGGCGGCGATCCGACCAGAGCCGCGCCCGTGCCCCGGATCAGCGAGATGCCGGTGAGCGCGAGCCCGACCGCCGACGGCTCCATCGACCGCTCCGCGAGAATGTCGCCGACGGTGGTGCCGAGCGGCGCACATTGCTCGGCGCCGTCGACCAGCACCCTGAGCTGCGGGATGAGCGTGGTCCGGCCGCGGAAATAGAGCACGCCTATCCCGCCGCCGGCCGGGCTGCCCCTGCGCACATTGTCGGTCGCCGCGTCCAGGTCCGACAGCTTCGAGGCGGCGAGGAGGACCGCGTTGAACTCCGGAAAGGGCGTGCCCGTCTCGGCCGTGGAGGGAAAGCTCTCGGGATAGACGAGGCGCAGGAAGGGCCGCTGCATCTGCGTGTAGCCGCTGTCGATGATGCCGCCGGCGCCGGGCTGCTTCCGGCCGACGACCGGGGGCTCGGTCACCGCCGTACCGCCGGACGCGACGAGCCGGGCGATGAAGGCGTCGAGCCCGGTGAAGGTCGTCGCCCCCCCGGACGAGCGTATGATCGCATATTGAGCGACGGCCGTCGTGATGAAGCCGTTGAGCTCGGCTTGGTTGGGCGTTCCCGCGCCCATCGTCTGATAGCTTTCATATTCGGCGCGCAGCACCATCCCCGGCTTGAGGTCGGCATAGCCGGTGCCGCCGGTGAAGCCGTAGGAATAAAGCAGGGTCTCGGCGAAGGTCTGCGGCATCGCGCGGGCGATCGCCTCCTGCACCGTCTGGATGCCGAGCGGCGTGGCGCCCGCACCATCGAGCGCGGCGAGGAAGGTCCCGTAGGCCGCGTAGAGGTCGGCGCGCACCGGATCCGCCGTGAAGGTCCAGGGCAAAGCGGCGGCGCTCCCGGCGATGGTGAGGACGTAGGAATAGGGGCTCGTGCCCGGGGTCAGCGCGAACGGCGGCTCCGAGGGCAGCGCCCCTCCCGGCGCCGTGACGAAGATCTGCGGCAGGCCGATCGCGATCTCATGGGCGGCCATCGTCGGCGCCGTCGCCGGGATCAGAGCGGCGGCCTCGCCGGCAGCGAAGCGCGGATAGACGCCGGCGCCGAACACCGCGGCGCTCGTCGCCGGCCCGGTCGCGCCCGGTCCGGTCGCCTGGACGGCGAGGCTGTAGGCCTTGGTCGAATCGAAGGCGAGGGGGACGGAGGTCGCCGGCGTCGATGTGAACCAGGGGTCGCCGCTCTCCACGCCGGCGAGCAGCAGCACGATGCGATAGCCCGCCGCGCCCGGCACCGGGCGCCAGGCGGCGCGCAGCGTCGTTCCGTCATATTCGACGGTCAGCCCCTGCGGCGCAGCGGAGACGATCCCCGCGGCGGCGCTCGCGGGACCGGTCAGCGCCGGCGGCCCGGCTGCGGTGGCGGCGACGCGGAAGGTGAACCGGTTCGATTCGTTGAGCACCGCGGTCGGCACGGCGTAGGACAGGCCGCCCGGCGTCGCCGTGTGGACCGAAGTCTCGCCGTCATAGATGTCGAGCGTGTAGGCGGAAGGGGCGGCGCCGCCCTCAGGCGCAAGCCATGACAGCACGCATTGGGTGCCCGTCGAGCTCCAGGCGGCGGCCAGGGCCCGCGGCGGCGCGGCGATGGCCGGCACCGCGGCGGAAGCCGGGCCGCCGACCGCGCCGGCGATCGCCGCGACCGAGTATGAGACGTCCGGCGCGGCGGCGGGGAGCGAGCCCGCGGTTCCGGTGAAGGTCGCGGTCGCCGCCACGGCGCCGGAAACGATGGCCGAGACGCAATAGCCGGTAACGCCCGCATCGGTGACGGCGCTCCAGGTCAGGGTCGCGACGCCATCGTCGCCGACCGCGATCGCGGTGAGTGCCGGAATGCTCGTCACCAGCGCCGCGCCCTGGCCGCTCGGATCGCCGGTGCCGGGATAGCCGGCGCTGCCTGTCCACGGGCCGATGCTGGCGCCGCTCGCCTGTGCGGCATAGAGAAGA
>DASQKE010000279.1:0-2603 GCA_035630675.1 Allosphingosinicella sp. | reverse complement strand
CGAGCAATCTACCTTCATGGAGGTCGCCTATCTGCTCCTCTACGGCGAGCTGCCGAAGAAGGAAGAGCAGGAGAAGTTCGTCTACACCATCTCGCGCCACACCATGCTGCACGAGCAGCTCGCCACCTTCTATCGCGGCTTCCGCCGCGACGCCCACCCGATGGCGATCATGTGCGGGGTCGTCGGGGCCCTCTCAGCTTTCTACCACGACAGCACCGACATCACCGATCCCAAGCAGCGGATGATCGCGTCGCACCGGCTGATCGCGAAGATGCCGACGATCGCCGCGATGGCCTACAAATATGCGGTCGGCCAACCCTTCATGTATCCGCAGAACAACCTCTCCTACACCGGCAATTTCATGCGGATGACCTTCGGCGTCCCGGCCGAGCCCTACGAGGTCAATCCGATCGTCGAGAATGCGATGCGGCGCATCTTCATCCTCCACGCCGACCATGAGCAGAACGCCTCGACCTCGACGGTGCGGCTGGCGGGCTCGTCGGGCGCCAACCCTTTCGCCTGCATCGCCGCCGGCATCGCCTGCCTGTGGGGGCCCGCCCATGGCGGCGCCAACGAGGCGGCGCTGAACATGCTGCGCGAGATCGGCCGGCCGGAGCGCATTCCCGAATATATCGCCCGCGCCAAGGACAAGGACGACCCGTTCCGGCTGATGGGCTTCGGCCACCGCGTCTACAAGAATTTCGATCCGCGCGCGAAGGTGATGAAGGCGACGGCCGCGGAGGTGCTCGACGAGCTCGGCATCTCGGACCCGGTGCTCGACACCGCCCGCGAGCTCGAGCGGGTCGCGCTCAGCGACGATTATTTCATCGAGAAGAAGCTCTATCCCAACGTCGATTTCTATTCCGGCGTGATCCTCTCCGCGATCGGCTTCCCGACCTCGATGTTCACCGCCCTGTTCGCCCTCGCCCGCACCGTCGGCTGGGTCGCCCAATGGAACGAGATGATCTCCGACCCCGACCAGAAGATCGGCCGCCCGCGCCAGCTCTACGTGGGCGAGACGCAGCGGGACTATGTGTCGGTAGCGGAGAGATAGAAGCGGGCCGGTCCTAACGCTTCCTACGGAGCCAGACGATGAGGTCGGTGCGCTCGCGGGCGTTCGGCATGCCGTGGAAGCTCATCGAGGTGCCGGGGGCTACCCGCTCGGGGTCGGTGATGAAGCGGTCGAGCAGGCGGGGCGTCCAGCGCGGGTGGCGTCGGGCAAGCGCGCGCAGCGCCGGGGAGTAATCGAAGCCGCGCTCGGTCGCGACGCGGCGGCCGATGATGCCGCGCAGGTTGGGGCCGCTGAGTCCGGTCTCCCCTGCCCTCACCGAGTGGCACGCATAGCATTTCTGGAAGGCGCGCTCGCCGCGGCGGACTTCACCGCGGGGGGCAGCGTCCGCAGCTGTGAGCGCCGCCGCGGCGAAGCACATGAGAACGAGCCTCACCGGCTGGTGCGGACGATCATCAGCCGGTCGAGCCCGGATTCCGGCAGATAGACCTCGCCCGGGCGGCCGAGGATCTGCCGTACGTTGGCGCCCGGGCCGCTGCCCGGATAGGCGGTGAAACGCTCGCTCGCCGGATCGAAGCTCAGAGTCGCATTGGCCGTGAAATCGGTCACCCAGACGATGTCGCGCGCGTCGACATAGACGGCATAGGCCCGCGGATTCTCGCCCGGCAGCCGCCAGCTCATCCATTCGCCGGAGGCCGGCATGTAACGGCTGAGATTGCCGCTGTTCCACTCGCTGATCCAGAGGTTGCCGCTGCTGTCCGCCCAGACCCGACGGGCGCCCTGGTTCGGAGTCGGCGGCTCGATGACCGTCGCCGCGCCGGTCTCGCGGTCGATGCGGGCGAGATGGCTGCCGGCGAGCGAGACGTAATAGACGTCGCCCGAAGGCGTGGCGGCGATGCCGTAGGGGCCGCGCCCGTCGGGATCGCGGAACACGCGCATCTCTCCGGTGCGCGGATCGAGTCGCCCGTAAATGCCGTTCTGGCCGGTGAACCAGTGGATGCCGGCGCCGTCGAATGCGCCGGTGTTGAGATTGGCGTAGCCGGTGTCCTCAGGGAGCTTCCAGACGGTGATCCGCTCGCTCACGGGATCGTAGCGGACGATCGCGTTCTGGCCGCCGTCGGTGATCCAGGCGGCGCCGTCCGGCCCCTGGATGACGCCGTGGGGCGCCGAGCCTTCGCCGAGCGGAACCTGGCGAACCGCGCCGGTCGCCGGATCGAGGATGCCGAGCGCGCCCTGACGCTGTGCGGTGTACCAGACCCTGCCGTCGGGAGCCGGCGCGACGTCGTGCGGCCGCGAGCCGGCGGGGAGCTGATAGACCTGCGTCGAGGCCGGGCGCTGCGCCGCCGGCGCGTCCGGCGGCGGGACTGGCGGCTGGGCCGAGGCCGGCGCGGTAAAAGCGAGCGTCAGGGACAGCGCGGCAATTTTGATCATCGGCCACATCTCCGGTCGCCTAGTGGTGCCCCCGGCCGGAGTCGAACCGGCACTCCTTGCGGAACTCGATTTTGAGTCGAGCGCGCTAAGAGCTAACCAGTTGTAAGTCCAAGACATTTGGGGCGGTTGGTGCGCTAGTGTGCTAGACCGTGTGCTAAAATTT
>DASQKE010000278.1:0-11793 GCA_035630675.1 Allosphingosinicella sp. | reverse complement strand
CGCGCTCGAGTTGAGGGGCACCTACGACATCAATAACGATGTCGTCGGCATAGAGGCACCGATCTACCTCTTCCAGGCTGGCGACGGCAATTTGCGGGGGGGCATCCGCTTCGGCTGGGACAGCGAGGAGGACGATGTGCGTGCCGCCGTCTTCATCGGCGTCCCGTTCGACCTCGGGGGTGGCGGCTGATTGACCCCGTCGCCGCGAGCGGCCGGAGAAAAGCTTTTTTTCCTTCGCGGTCTTCAAGCTCGACTGTTGCGGGAGATGGGCGCGGCACGACAGCCGCGTATACTCGGCGCTCCTGCCGAAGATAGCGGAAGCCTGGCGAGCCTGTTTCCAAGTTCGCACCGTTTCGGTTCCGTCTCCGTTTGACGGGTCGCACGAGGAGCCTAGCCTCGCTCGATCCAATTTGTGCCCGAGTCTCCTCACGTGGCGAGTCGAAAGCTCATGAAAGGAAGCAGCAATGGCCGTCGATCTCACCAGGCCCCCCGAGGACGTGACCACCGCGCCGGGCTCGCCCTACCGCAATCTATTCGAGCGCCTTCAGGGTAACATATTGAAGCCGCACGGCCGCAACGTCGAGAAGCATGTCTTCCTGAAATTCACCGGAACGCCGGCCGCGGTGCGGACCTGGATCAGGACCAAGATCGCCCCCGCCATCCTGTCCACCGCCGCCCAGTTCGACCAGTCGAGGCAGCGTCAGGCCGATGAGAATTTCGACGGCGGGCTGGTCACGCTCTTCTTCCTCTCGGCCGCGGGCTATCGCTATCTGGGCCTCAATCCGTCCCAGTTCGGCAGCGGCGCCTTCAAGAAAGGCATGAAGGACCAGAGCGACGGCGTCGGCGACTTCCTCTTCGGCACCGGCAACAAGGATCCCAAGCCGAGCCGCTGGGAGGTCGGCTATCGCGACTCCGTCCACGCCATGGTGCAGCTCGGCGACGATCCCGAAGACGAGACGAGGCTGCTCAATGCGCTCGAGCTGGTCAAGGCCGAGGTGGCGGGGATCGCCACCGTCCTCGCGATCGAGACCGGGCGCGCGCTGCGACGCACCGTGGACGATGGCGTCAATCCGAAGCGCGTCGAGCCGATCGAGCATTTCGGCTATTTCGACGGCATCAGCCAGCCGATCTTCACCAAGGAAGATCTCGAAAAATATTATTCCGACGGGAAGGGGACGGATGCCCCGGGCAATTGGGATCCCGGCGCCAGCCTGGAGCTCGTCCTCGCCGACGATCCGTTCAGCAGCGATGACGAGGCGTTCGGCAGCTACCTCGTCTACCGCAAGCTCTACCAGAATTTCGGCCAGTTCGAGGATCGCGTCACCGCCTGTGCGCAAGCGAGCGGGCAGAGCCCGACCATCGCCGGCGCCCAGGCCGTCGGGCGGTTCAAGGACGGTACTCCGCTCGTCGATTCGGACACCGCGACCGCCCAGTACAAGAACGACTTCATCTTCAAGTCGCTCGATCCCGACGGGTGGCGCTGCCCCGCGCATGCGCATATCCGCAAGGTCAATCCGCGCGAGACCACGCCGCGCACCTCCCCGACGGCCGAGCGCAAGCGGAGGATCGCGCGGCGCGGCATTCCCTACGGCAAGCCGATGCCCGAGATTTGCGACGCCGAGCAGACCGACCCGAACAGCGCGGCCGACCGCGGCCTGCTGTTCCTGTGCTTCCAGGCCAATGTCGAGAACCAGTTCGAATTCATCCAGCGCACCTGGGTGGACAATCCCAATTTCCCGGACAACGTGCTCAATGTCCCCGACATCCTCGGCGGCAAGGATACCGGCGACGACCCGCTGATCGGGCAGGACCAGAACGAGAAGCAGCGCTGGCCGAAGAGGTGGGGCGATCCCGCCGCCGGCCGCGAGAAGTTCAACTTCGAGGCGGCGGTGACGCTGAAAGGCGGGGAGTATTTCTTCGCGCCGAGCATCCCGTTCCTGAAAGGGCTGTAGCCGCGCTAGGCGTCCCGCCGCGCCCGCGCCTCGGCCATCGCGGCGCGGAGCGCGTCGGCCGCCTGGCGGACCTCCTCCTGGAGGGCGTCGTGCTCGGCCTGGAGCGCGTCCATGTCGCCGTGGCAAAAGGGGCAGGCGATCTCGTCCGGATTCGTGAAGCGGCGGCAGCCGCGGCAGAGGCGCAGATGCGGCCCGACGCGGCCCTGCTCAGCCATTGACGCAGATCCGGTCCGGGACGCGCCCGGGCGCCGTCACGGGCACCGGCTCGACGATGATCTCGAATTCGCCATGGTCGAACGAGTCGCCCTTGGCTCGCTTCACCTGGACGAGGCGCTCGCGCAGGCCCTGCGCGTCGAGCTCGAGCGCGCGGTGGTGGCACATCGGGTTGTTGCCCGCCCGGCCCATCAGCGCGTGGCTGGTCCAGGTGCAGCCGCCCATGCAGGTCTCGGCATAATAGCAGGTGCGGCAAAAGCCCCACAAATCGTCGACGGTGCGGCGGCGGGCGAAGGCGAGCGGCTCGGCATTCTCCCAGATCTCTCGCAGCGGCTTGTCGCGGACGTTGCCGCCGGCATAGGCGCTGGGCAGGCCCGGGCAGCCCTTGATGGTGCCGTCGGCCTCGATCCCGAACAAGGCGTCGCCCGCCGCGCAGCCGCGATAGTGGATCTCGTCGTCGAGGATGTTGCGGATCGAGGATTCATAGGGGCCGAAATAGCCGATATTGTTGGCCGGCTGGAGGAACAGGCTGCGGCGGCGCCCGTCCTCGGCGAGCTCGGCGAGCAGTGGCATCAGCTCGAGCATCTGCCAGGGCTGGAGAAGGAGTTCGGGCCGGTCGGCGGCATTGCCCATGGCGACGGTGATGGCGAGCTGCCAGTTGGTCGCGCCGGCGTCGATAATCAGGTCCATGATGTCGCGCAGCTGCGGCATCGACTTCGCGTTGATCTGGGTGTTGACCGCGGAGGAGAGGCCGTGCGCGGTCACGCGGCGCAAGGCGGCCATAGCCAGCTCGAACGAGCCGGGCACGCCGCGCAGTTCGTCATGGACCTCGCGCAGGCCGTCGATCGAGACGCCGACGCCCTGGAGGCCGGCCGCGGCGGCAGCGGCGACCCGGTCCTCGCTCAAATTGCGGCCGCCGGTCTGCAGCGTGCAGTCCATGCCGTTGGCGCGGACCGCGGCGATCAGCTGCAGCCAGTCTTTCCTGAGATAGGCTTCGCCGCCGATCAGGCCGACGTCGCGGCAGCCCAATTCGGCGATCTCGTCGATCAGCTTCAGGCCTTCGGCGGTGGTCAGCTCGTCGCGCCGGCGCCGGCCGGCGCGAGAGCCGCAATGCTTGCAGGCGAGGTCGCAGGCGAGCGTGATCTCCCACACGACGATGACCGGCACGCGATTGGCGAGATCGTCGTCGCCCGCATAGCGGGCGGGGAGTTCGCTCACTGCCCGGCGCGTTTGGCGGCGTCCTGCAGCGTCGCGATCATCTTGTCGAAATTGCCATATTCCTTCTGAAGCTCGCGGGCGCCGTTGGCCAAAGCGGTCAGCTCTTCGCGATTGCCGCGCTTCAGCGCCTCCAGAACGGGAACGCGATAGAAGACGTGGTGAGGCTGGAACTTGCCAGCCCCGACCACGGCGGCGGCGATCGGTTTGCTCGGAGGTTTGACCATCTTCTGTCCCCTTGTCACAGTCGAGTCGGAAGCATCAGAATATATCGATTCCGGGATTTGTCTAATCGGAATCAAGTTGCGGCGCGAAATCTGTTTTGATTAGCGATGTGTTCATTAGATAACTTGCTGGAATCGCACTTGCTCCGTCCGCGCTCTACCGTCGCTGCCTTTCATCGTGGATGCCGCAAGCCGCTGAGGCGAAATGCTTTTGCCGATCATGCGAAGCGTGCCTAAGAGACGCCAGGCAGGGAGGGACCGACATGGCCGAGAACAAGACCAAGGCGACCGCGGAAGACGTCGCCTCCTTCATCGAGCTCGTGCCGGACGAGAACCGCCGCGCGGACGCGCGGGCCCTGTGCGCGATCATGGAGCGGGCGACCGGCGAGCCGGCGCGGATGTGGGGGACGAGCATCGTCGGCTTCGGCCGCTATCGCTACCGCTACGACAGCGGTCGCGAGGGCGAAGGCGCCCCGGTCGGCTTCTCGCCTCGAACGAAGGAGCTGGTGCTCTATCTTGCCGTCCATTCGGAGCGGACGCCGGCCTTGCTCGCCCGACTCGGCAAGCACAAGGAAGGCAAAAGCTGCGTCTACGTGAAGCGCCTCGCCGATCTCGACGAGGCTGTGCTCGAGGAACTGATCGCCGACACCTGCAAGGCGGTGTTCGAGCGCTATCCGCGGAGTTGAGCGGGGCTTCGTCGAAGCGTCGCAGCGGTTCGCAGAAGCCGGGTGACGCTTCGCCTGGATTGGGTTAGCCTCGCTTCGAAACGGGGGGTTTCATGCGCGCATCTTTCCTGCTCCTGGCGGCGTCCGCGGCCGCGCTCACCGCCTGCTCGGTGGCGCGGCCAATCGTCGGCGAGATTCGCCGCGTCGGGGCGCCGCAATCGCCGATCCTGAGCTCGGCGGAAGTGCCGGCGGGGCACCGGCTCGTCTATGTGAGCGGCACCGTGCCCGATCCCGCCGATCCCTCGGCTCCGGCGGGGAGCGTCCAGCGCTTCGGCGACACGGCGGCTCAGACCCGCTCGGTCCTGCGCAAGATCGAGGCCGAACTCGCGCAACACGGCCTCGGCCTCGGAAACGTCGTGATGATGCGCGTCTTCCTGGTCGCGCCGCCGGGACAGAGCCGGATGGATTTCCAGGGCATGATGACCGCCTATCGCGAATTTTTCGGCACGGCCGCGCAGCCCAACCGGCCGGCGCGCTCGACGATGCAGGTCTCCGGCCTGGTCGATCCCGGCTGGCTGGTCGAGATCGAGGCGACGGCGGCGGCGGCGGCGAGGGATTAAATCGACAAGCAAACCGTGATTGAGACCGTTCGTCCCGAGTAGGGACCGAGCCCGTCGAGGGCCCGTATCGAGGGATCCTCGATACGCCGTCTCGACAAGCTCGACGGCTACTCAGGACGAGCGTGGAAGGGGATGGCATGGCACTGACGCGGCGGACTTTTCTCGAGCGTCTGGGGGCGGTCGGCGGCGTCAGCGCGGCCTATCTCGGTATGGAGGCGATGGGGCTGCTCCACGCGCCCGCCGCGGCCGAGCCGCTCGATCTGCCGCGGGTGCGCGGGCGCAAGGTGGTCGTGCTCGGGGCAGGAATTGCCGGCCTGGTCTCGGCCTATGAGCTGAAGCGCGCCGGCTGGGACGTGACCGTGATCGAGGCCCGCGAGCGGATCGGCGGGCGGGTGTGGACGGTGCGGCGCGGCGACCGGATCGTCCAGACCGGACGGCCGGACCAGGTCTGCGACTTCGCCGGCGACGATCTCTATTTCAACGCCGGCGCCGCCCGCATCCCGACGGCTCATCACACGATCCTCGGCTATGCCCGCTCGCTGGGCGTGCCGATCGAAGTGATGGTCAACGCCAACCGCGCGTCGAGATGGGATATCGGCGGGCGCACTTTCACCAACGGCCAGATGCAGAACGATCTGCGCGGGCGCCTGACCGAGCTGCTCGCCAAGGCGGTCGACCGCGGCGCGCTCGACCAGGAGATTCCTGCCGGCGAGAAGACGATGCTGCGCCAGTTCCTCGCTTTCTACGGCGACCTCAACCGGGATGGCGCCTACACGCCGAGCGGCCGCTCGGGCTATGCCGAGCTGCCGGGAGGCTATGAGCAGAACGGCCGGGTGCGGCCCGCGCTCGAGCTCGGCCAGATCCTGACCGGCCGTGCGGTCGGCCTGCCGCTCGTCTTCGAAGAGTTTTTCGACCAGCAATCGCCCATGTTCCAGCCGGTCGGCGGCATGGATCGGATCGCGCACGCTCTTTACCAGCGCGTGCGCGGGGACGTGGTCCTCGGCTCGCCCGTCACGGCTATCCGCCGCCGCGGCGAGGGCGTGCGGATCCTTCACGGCAACGGCCGCGCGACCGACGCCGATTATTGCGTCTGCACGCTGCCGCTCAACCTCCTCGCGCGGGTCGAGAACGACTTCTCGCCGGCCAAGAAGGCCGCGATCGCTGACGTGCCCTATCTGCCCAGCGTCAAGGTCGGGTTCGAGACGCCCCGCTTCTGGGAGGACGAAGGGATTTACGGCGGCCTCGGCTGGACCGACCAGCCGAACGAGAATCTGATCTACCCGTCGGGCGACTGGTTCGCCGATGCGGGCGTGCTGGTCGCGGCCTATGTCGCCGGCTGGACCGACCAGGAGCATCCGCAGCGTTTCACCGCGATGAGCCACGAGGAGCGCGCGCGGGTCTGCCGCGAGGTGGTCGAGCGGCTGCATCCGGGCAAGGCGCGGCTGCTGCAGCGGCCGGTGACGGTCGCCTGGGGGCTGACGCCCTGGTCGGAAGGCGTCGGGCCGGTCCATCCCGACTGGTTCGCCAACCCGCGCGGCGAACGCTACCGCGAGCTGCTGCGGCCGGAGGGGCCGATCTTCTTCGCCGGCGAGCATTTGTCCTACGTCGTCTTCTGGCAGGAAGGCGCGGCGCTGTCGGCGCACGAGGCGATGAAGCTGCTCGCGGCGCGCGCGGTCGCCGACGGCGCGCCGGCGCTCGGCGCCGCCGCGGCCTGAGGGCATGCGCTTCGCTCTCTTTGGGGCGATCCTGCTCGCGTTCTTCGCGAGCGCGGCACCGGCCCACCCGCCCTACGGCCTGGTCGCGGACGCGCGCGGCAATGTCTATTTCAGCGATCTGGAGGCGGTGTGGCGGCTGGCGCCGGACGGGCGGCTCCACCTGTTCAGGCCGGCGACGGCCGGGCATCATGTCCATGAGCTCGCGCCGGGCGCGGACGGTTCGATCGAGGGCGAGATCAACAGCTACGATCCCGCGACCGAGACCTTCTCGACCGGCCTGTGGCGGCGTTCGGCGGACGGTCGCGAGACGTGGCTGCTCGCGCAGACGGCGGCGCCGCCGCGCGGCCTTGGCGTTTACAGCGACGCCGGCGGCAACCGCTACACCGCGCAATGGCCGAGCGGGGAGGACCGGCGCACGATGCTGTTCCGCCGCTCGCCGGCGGGGCGCGTCGACCTGCTCCACGGCCCGCGCGACGCCGCTGCGCGGTTCCGCCAGGTGCTGGTTTCCAGCGTCGGCGGCATGGCGGCGCTGCCGGACGGCGGGATGGTCTTCGCGGACGGCCGGGCGCTGCGGCGTGTCGACGCCGTCGGCGCCGTGACGACGCTCTACGAAGGCGCGATCGGGGCGGGCTTTCGCGGCGTCGGCCTGGCGCCCGCCGAGCGCGTGCTCGCCGCCGATTATGCGGGCAGGACGGTCGTCGCAGTCGCCCCGGATGGGACAGCGGAGATTCTCTATCGCGAGGTGGAAGCGTGGCTGCCGACCGCCGCCGTGATCGCAGGCGGACGGCTGCTGGTGCTCGAGGCGAACGCCGACCACGGCGAATATGTCGACCGCGTGCGCGTGATCGAGGTGGCGGACGGCCGCGGCCGGATCGTCGCACGGCCGGGACGCGCCGCCGCCCCCGCACCAACGCCCGAGACGAGGCGGAGCGCTTCAGGCCTCGCCGTCGCCGCGGCAGCCGTCGCGGCGATTGCTGTCGTCGCGTTCATCGGCTGGAGACGGCACAGGGGCTGAGCTTCAGCTTCCAGCAAGGCCGCGCGCGGCAGGACTTTGGCGATGCGCCGCTTCTTCCTGTTCCTCGCCTGCGCGCCCGCCGCTCTGCTCGCGCAGACCGCGCCGGGGAGCTATCCGACCATCGAGACGGCGCCGCCGACCGATTTCGGCGCTGCGCCGCCGGTGCCGGACCGGCGGCCGCGTGGCGAGACCAGCTGGTACGCACAGGCCTATGGCGTCAGCGAGGAGGAGGCATTGCGGCGGATGGGGCTGCAGCACGCGCTCAGCGACGAAGTAGGCCGTATCCGCGCGCGGCTCGAGGCCGAGCAGGCTGACAATTATGCCGATATGTGGCTCGAGCACGCGCCGGAATTCCGGATGGTGGTCGGGTTCGTGCGCGATCCTGAGACAATTCTGCGGCGCTACACGTCGCATCCTTTGTTCGTCGCGCGTCAGGTCCGGCATTCGCTGGCCGAGCTCAAGGCGGGCGCCGACGCGGCGTTCGCGCAGCTGCGCAGGCTCGGCGTTCCGGCGGAAGGCGGCGTCTACGTCTCGGACAATGAGGTGCGGATCGGCGTCGGCGTCGACCAGGAAGAAGCGGCGGCCCTGGTCCGGAGCGGGCGCCTCAGGGTCGCGCCGTTCGTCCGGATCGTCGGCGCCGACGCGCTCGATCCCGCCGAGCCGGTGAGCGAGGCGGCGCGGCGCTTCGTGCGGACCTTCCCGCTCGCGCGGCACCGCACCGGATCCGAGACATCGGAGCTCAATATCGGCACGATCGTGCTGCGCGACGGCTGCTTCCGGCTCGACGGCCCGGGCGAGGACGATCCGTTCGCCTTCTTCGGCGCCGAGACCGGCCTCCGGCTCGACGAAGCGGGCTATCCGACGCTCTACCAGCGCGGGCGCGGCAGCCATGGCGGCGAGGCGGCGAGGGTCGGCGAGCGGATGGTGCTCGGCGGCGGCGCCGGGCGCGAGATAGGCGACGCCGAAATCGTCGCAGACGTCCACGCCGCCTGCGGGCCGGGCCGCATCGTCCATGTCGGCAATCCCCGCAGCTACGCCGCCTTCCGCCGCCGCCATTCGGCCTGGCGGGTCGACGAGATGGTCGCGCGTCAGGGCATCGCGCGGGACGAGGCGTGGCGCCGGCTGACCGCCTGCTGGGCCCGCGAGGACGAGCATTTCGAGCGCATCCGCCGCGGCCCGCTGCGCAGCGAGACCGGCCCGCCGCCGCCGCCCTGCGAGCATCCGCCGCCCCCGCCCCCACCTCGTCTCTAGGCGCTCGGTCGAAACGCGCGCCGGGTCCGTCGAAAGGCTTTGGGCGGGGCGGCGGCGCCTGTTATTCCTCCCCGGCACGAACGAGGGGATGAACCATGCTGAAGCGCGCTTTCCTGATCCTCGCCGCCTGCGCGATGGCGCCGGCGGCAGCGCAGAGCGGCCGTCAGGCGCTCGGCCAGCCGCAGCTCCAGGCCGCGGTCGCGGCGCCCGGACGGCCGCAGGCCGCAATCGCGCTCGACGAGGTCCGGCGCCCGGCCGAGGTGCTGGCCTTCCTCGGCCTGAGGCGCGGCGACCGCGTCCTCGATTACTTCACAGGCACCGGTTATTATGCCGACATCATGGCCCGCGCGGTCGGACCCGAGGGGCTGGTGGTCGGCTGGAACGGCGCGAGCTTCATGCGCAACGAGCGTGTCCGCGCCGCGCTCGACGAAGTGAAGGGGCGCAACCCCAACACCCATTTCTACGGGACCCCGACCACGGCCCTTGCTTTCCCGAGCGAGAGCTTCGACTTCGTCATGCTCCACCTCGTCTATCACGACGCTTATTGGGAGAGCGTGCAGTTCAACCTGCCGCGGATCGATCCGAACAGCGTCGTCCAGGCGGTCTGGAATGCGACCCGTCCCGGCGGCACGGTCGCGGTCATCGACCATGTCGCGGCGGCGGGCGGCGACACCAGGGCGGTGGTCGAGGCGACGCACCGGATCGACCCGGCCGTGATCCGCGCCGATTTCGAACGCGCCGGCTTCGTCCTCGAGGCGCAGAGCGATCTGCTCCGCAACCCGCAGGACAATTATGCCACAAACGTCTTCGACGCCGCGATCCGCGGCCGGACCGACCGGGTGGTATACCGGTTCCGGAAGCCGGGGCAGCGGCGCTGACGGCGGCAAAGCGAGGCTCTTATTGGCGCGCTCCATATGCGCCTGCGCTTATCCTCCCTGAGATCCCGGCCTTCGCCGGGATGACGGCTTGGGTCGATCTCCCATCCGTTCATCGCCGCTTCAGGCTCGGGGCGGCGAAATGTGGGGCATGGGCGACGAAAGGGCTTGCAAGCTGCTACAAATGTGGCATGCTACTCCTGTAGCAGGAGGTGGACCTTGATCGAGTCGCTGCCGCGCCGCGAGCGCGAAATCTTCGAAATCCTGGTCAACGCCGGCGAGGCGACGGCCGCGGACGTGCGCGAGCGCATGGCCGACCCGCCTTCCTATTCGGCGGTGCGCACCTTGCTCGGCCGGCTCGAGGCCAAGGGCTTCGTGCGGCACGGCCTGCAGGACCAGAGCTACCTCTATCGCAGCGTCCCGCAGCGGGCGAAGGTCCGCGATTCGGCGCTGAAGCAGTTCGTGAAGACCTTTTTCGACGGCTCGGCCGCAAGCGCGGCCACCGCTCTGCTCGGTCTCACGAAGACCATGAAGCCCGAGGAGCTCGAGGCGCTGCAGCGGGCGATCGACGATGCGAAGGAGCGGCAGTCATGAGCTTCGGGTTCCTGATCGAGATGGGCTGGAAATCGGCCTTGATCGCGGGCGTCGCGCTGGCGACGGCGGCGATCCTGCGCTCGCGCGCCGCCGCCGACCGCGCCGCGATCCTGCGCGTCGCTGTGACCTTGCTGTTGCTCCTGCCCTTGTTTTCGCTCGGCCTGCCGAAGCTCGAGATCGAGGCGTGGGCGCCCGAAGCCGTCGCAATACCCGCCGATCTCGCGTCGACCGCGATAGCGCAGTCGACGGGCGCGATCCCGGAAATGACCGCGCCGACGATCTGGGACGATCCGAGCCTGCTGTTCCTGATCCTGTATCTGGGCGGCGTCGCGATGGCGGCGGCCCGGCTCGGCGCGGGACTGTGGACGCTGCGGCGCTGGACGAAGGGCGCGCGCGAGGTCGACTGCCCGCGCTGGACCGAGGCGTTCGAGCGCGCCCGCTGGGCCGCGCAGGGCCCCGCCAATCTGCGGCTTTTGGTCTCGGACGAGGCGGCGTCGCCTTTGAGCTGGGGCCTGCTGCGACCGGCGATCCTGATCGATCGCGACACGCTCGACGAGCCCGAGGACGCCGACGCGATCCTCGCGCACGAGATCGCCCATGTCGTGCGCCGCGACTGGGCGGTGCTGATGCTGACCCGCACGGCCGCGGCCCTGTTCTGGTTCAATCCCCTGGTCTGGCTGCTGGAGCGCGAGGTCGTCCAGCAGGCCGAGGAAGCCGCGGACATCGAGGCGGCGCTCTGGGTCGAGCCCGCGCGCTACGCCCAGACCTTGGTTCACTGGGCGCAGTTCAACACCGGCAGCCTCGTCCCCGCCAACAGCATCGCACCCTCCGCCACGGCGCTGGCCCGCCGGGTGCGCGCGATCCTCGACGCCCGCCGCCGGGCGACACCCTCGGGATCGCCTGTGACCTTCGCCGCGATCGCCGCTTCTGCTTTGTTCGCGGTGACGGTGGCCGTGCTGCAATTGATCCCCGCCGTCGCCCAGGCCCATGACGCGCCCGCCGCGCCGCCCGCGCCTGCGGCCGTCGCCGCCGCTCCCGCGCCTGCTCCTGTCGCCCATCCTGCGGCGATGCCGGTCGCCCCCGGCGCACCGCGAGTCGCGACTGGCGCTGCGCCGGCCGCCGTCCCGGCAGTCGCGGCGCTGGCCGCCGCTCACGATCCGGAGGCGCCGGTTGCGCCGCCGACCCCGCCTGCTCCGCCGGCCTGGCCGACGCCGCCGGAGATCAGTGTCGACGTCCGGGTCCCGCGCATCGACGTGAGAGTGCCGCGGATCAACGTTCGGGTGCCGCGCGTGGACGTACGGGTGCCGCGCATCGAGGTCGACGTCGCCCAAGCGGTTGCCATCGCCACCGCCCAGGCAGCCTCGGCGCGCGACGCCGCCGCGTCCGTTCGAGTCGAGGTCGGGGAGCTCGTCGCCGTGCGCGTCCACGGCGTCTCCGCGGCCGACGCGCGCGCG
>DASQKE010000277.1:0-2634 GCA_035630675.1 Allosphingosinicella sp. | reverse complement strand
CGGCGAAATCTCAGCTGCCGCGGCCGCGAGCGTCGTCGGAGTGGTCAGCGCCGGGGTGGCGGCTCGGGGGGCGAGATTCGGCTCGGGGCTGTTGCGGGCATGCGGTGAGCTTGGGGCGGCGACAGGCGAGGCCGCCAGCGCGGGGCGGGTCGCCTTCGGCACTGGCTCGCGCCGCGACTTCGCGGCCGCAGGAGAGGGTGACTCCACAGATTTGGCTTGTGTGGCGAGCGCCTCGTCAGGCTTCCCTCGATCATCGGCGGCGCGTCGGGCCGCTGTGGCCCGCCGGGGTTTCCGTGCCGGCTTGGAACTTACGTCCGTGGTGGACTCGAGCCCTCCCTCGGCAGCAATGGGTTCGGCATTCGCGATCGGGGTTTCGTGAGGGTTCCTGCACTGGCTCCGGGTCAGTTGCCTTGGTGGAGCGGCGGCGCGCCCGAAGGCGTTCCGCGGCGCTGCCTGACTTGCCTCCGACATCGGTGCTGCGCCCTGTCCCACCTCGGCGACCGGCGCGCGAGGTTTTCGGGCGGGAAGATTTGTGGGCGACCATGTCGGAGATCCAGGATGCGTTTTGCCGGGTGGGCGGGCTTCGCGACCACCCCTCGGGAACCACTATCCTGTTCGTCCTTGGGAGCGTCAAGGCCGGCGATCTGTACCCGCTCTCAGCCACGAGGACCCTTCACGTCCGGACCCAACAGGCCGCTCCGCGTTGAGGATCGCGTCGATTTCAGCGAGGAGTTGCGCTGGCGTTCAAGGGCCCGCTTCCGGTCCTTGTCTCCGGCGCAACCTTGGGTCAAGGTTCAACGCCTGCCGGGGTGATGGTCCCTCGATTCAGTGGACACCTTTGCTAAGCCTGTGAGGGCCTGGAGGTGTTCAATGCCGAAGTCGCGAAGAGAGTTTTCTCCCGAGTTCAAACGAGAGGCGGTCGCCCTGCTGGAAAGCAGTGGTCGACCGTTGATGCAGGTGGCGGCCGAGGTGGGCATTTCGCCATCGATGTTGCGGAACTGGCGAGCAGCGGTTCGCGGGGGGACGGCGCGATCTAGGGCGGCAACGCCGAGCGTCTCGCCGCTGCCGTCGCCCGCGGACGCGGCGTCGGAGATCACGCGGTTGAAACGGGAGCTTGATCGGACGCGCATGGAGCGCGACGTGCTAAAAAAAGCGATCGGCATCTTCGCGGAGGTGCCGAGATGAGCTTCAGATTCATCCGCGATCATGCCGGCAGATGGCCGATCCGGCTGATGTGCCGGGTCCTCGAGGTCTCGGCCAGCGGCTATTACGCATGGCGCCACCGTCCCGATAGCGCTCGGGTGGTTGCGAACCGCGCGCTGCTCGCCGATGTCCGTCGCCTTCATGGCGAACATCATGGCCGTTACGGCAGCCCCAGGATGCATGCCGCGCTTCGCGCTGAAGGCAGGACGGCGAGTCGTGGCCGCGTCGCGCGGCTGATGCGCCGTCACGGTATTCGCGCGCTCGCCGGTCGCAGATTCAAGCCATGCACCACTGACAGCCGCCACGATCTGCCCATTGCGCCGAACCTGCTGAAGCAGGCGTTCGTCGCGTCGGCACCGAACCGCATCTGGCTGGCCGACATCACCTACATCGCGACGGGTGAGGGATGGCTGTACCTGGCGGCCGTCCTCGACCTGGCGACCCGCAAGATCGTCGGCTGGTCCATGCGCGACCATATGCGCACCGAGCTGCCGTTGGCCGCAGTGATGATGGCCGCACAGCGGCAACGACCGGCCGAAGGTCTCATCTGTCATTCCGACCGCGGCAGCCAATACGCATCCGAAGCGTACGGGAAGCAACTCGCTGCAATGAAAGCCAAACCGTCAATGAGCCGCACGGCTTGCTGCTACGATAATGCCCCAATGGAAAGCTTCTTCCACACGCTGAAGGTCGAACTCGCCCACCAGCGAAAATGGGCAACGCGGGAGGATGCTCGCCGAGACCTCTTCGCGTATATCGAGGGCTACTACAACCGCCGGCGGATCCACTCCGCTCTCGGATATAGAACCCCGGAACAGGCCGACCGGCAAATGGCCTAAACCCGTGTCCACGAAAACGGGGGACTATCAATCCTGCGGGCCTGACCGCCTTCCCCGCTCCAGGGCCTTCAGCCGGTCGTGCTCGTCCGTGGTCAGTCCGGTGTAGCGTGACGATCTGGATGAGAGGGTAGCGGCGGTGGTGAGCATCGCGGCGACGTTGGCCGCGAGCAACGCCGTCCCAGAAGCGACGATCCGACGACCTCCGCCGCAGCCTGAATGTTCGATCCCACTCCCCTTTGCTCCGCCAGCCTGGTCGTCCGGTCAGCTGGGGTCAAGGATCTCCTTGGCGGCGTTGAGCAGGGCGGCGAGCGCGCTTGAGCCGCCGAGGTCCGGATGCACTCGCTTCATCAGCCGCCGGTAGGCGGCGCGCACCTCTTCCAGACTGCCGCCCGGGCAAGCCCGAGCACGCGGTAGGCCTCGGCCTCGGTCAATGACGGCTGGCCGGGCGGCGGGCTCCCTGTTCGGGATGTGCTTCGTCGGTCGAGATAGGCGAGGAGCAGCGCGAGGCTCTCCTCGTCGCCTGCTGCCTCGAAATTCGGCGACGAGGCCCTGCAGCTCGGCAGTGGAGAGCTTCGACAGCCGCGCGCCCTGC
>DASQKE010000276.1:0-6689 GCA_035630675.1 Allosphingosinicella sp. | reverse complement strand
GGGCCCCACAGGCAGGCGATGCCGGCGGCGATGCAGGCGAAGGGGTTGGCGCCCGACGAGCCGGCCAGGCGCACGGTCGAGGTCGAGGCGTTCTGCTCGTGATCGGCGTGGAGGATGAAGATCCGCCGCATCGCCCGTTCGATCACGGGATTGACCTCGAACGGCTCGGCCGGAACGCCGAAGGTCATGCGCAGGAAGTTGCCGGTATAGGTCAGGTTGTTCTGCGGATACACGAACGGCTGACCGATCGAATATTTATAGGCCATCGCCGCGATGGTCGGCATCTTCGCGATCAGCCGGTGCGAGGCGATCATGCGCTGCTTGGGGTCGGTGATGTCGGTCGAATCGTGGTAGAAGGCGCTCAGCGCGCCGACCACGCCGCACATGATCGCCATCGGGTGCGCGTCGCGGCGGAAGCCGCGGTAGAAGGTTGAAAGCTGCTCGTGCAGCATGGTGTGGCGCGAGATGGTGTAGGTGAAGCGCTCGAGCTCCGTCTCCTTCGGCAGCTCGCCGTTCAGCAGCAGGTAGCAGACCTCCATGAAGGTCGAATGCTCGGCGAGCTGGTCGATCGGATAGCCGCGATGGAGGAGGATGCCCTGGTCGCCGTCGATATAGGTGATCGCCGACTGGCAGGAGGCCGTCGAGGTGAAGCCCGGATCGTAGGTGAAGAGGTCGGTCTCCGGGTAGAGCTTGCGGATGTCGACGACCTGCGGGCCGACGCTCCCGGCGAGGAGGTCGTAGCTGTGATCCTTGCCGCCGAGGCTCAGTGTGGCCTTGTCCGCCATCTTATCGCTCCTTCATCCGGCCACAGCCATTCGGTCGCCGATCCGCCCGAGGCTTTCCTCGCGGCCGAGCAGGACCAGCACGTCGAATATCCCCGGCGACGTCGCCCGGCCGGTCAGCGCGGCCCGCAAAGGCTGCGCCACCTGCCCGAGCTTCACCCCTTCGGCCTCGGCGACCTCCCTCACGGCCCGCTCTGTCGCCTCCTGGCTCCATTCGGCCAGGGCCGAGAGATGCCGGTGAACAAGGGCGAGCAGGTCCGCCGCTTCGCCCTCTAGCAGCGCCGTCGCCTTGTCGTCCATGTCCAGCGGCCGCGCGCGCAACAGGAAGGTCGCGCCTTCCGCGAGCTCGTCGAGAGTCCTGGCGCGGGGCTTCAGCTCCGGCATCGCCCGACCGAGCAGCGCGATCGCATCGCGGTCGAGGTCGCGGCCGACGAGCGCGGCGATCCGCGGCGCAATGAGCCCGGCGAGACGCTCGTCGGCGGCCTCGCGGATGTAATGGCCGTTCAGATTTTCGAGCTTCTTCAGGTCGAAGCGGGACGGGGAGCGGCCGACGCCGTCGAGGTCGAACCAGCGCACGGCCTCCTCGCGCGAGATGGTTTCGTCGTCGCCATGGCCCCAGCCGAGTCGCAGGAGATAGTTGAACATCGCCTCGGGCAGGATGCCGAGCGCGTCGCGATAGGCCTCGACGCCGACCGCGCCGTGGCGCTTCGACAATTTGGCGCCGTCCTGGCCGTGGATCAGGGGGACGTGGGCATAGACCGGCTCGGGCCAGCCCATCGCCTTGACGATCGCGAGCTGGCGGAAAGCGTTGTTGAGATGATCGTCGCCGCGGATCACGTGGGTCACGCCCATGTCGTGGTCGTCGACGACGACCGCCAGCATGTAGGTCGGCGTGCCGTCCGAGCGCAGCAGGACGAAATCGTCGAGCTCGGCGTTCTGCACGGTGACGCGGCCCTGGACCTTGTCCTCGATCGCCGTCTCGTCCTCGCGCGGCGCCTTGAGGCGGATCACCGAAGGACCCTCGCCCTCGCGCCCGTCGCAGTCGCGCCACTCGCTCTCGATCCGGAACGGCCGCCGTTCCGCCTGGGCGCTCGCCCGCTGCGCCGCCAGTGCCTCCTGGCTCATCCAGCAGCGATAGGCGTGGCCGCGCTGGAGAAGCTCGTGCGCGACTTCGGCGTGACGCCCGGCGAATTGCGACTGGTAATATTCGTCGCCATCCCAATCGAGGCCGAGCCAGCGCATCCCGTCCAGGATCGCGGCGATCGCGGCGTCGGTCGAGCGGGCGCGGTCGGTATCCTCGATCCGGAGCAGGAACCTGCCGCCGTGGCGCCGCGCGTAGAGCCAGTTGAACAAGGCCGTGCGGGCGCCGCCGATATGGAGGAAGCCGGTGGGCGAGGGCGCGAAGCGGGTGACGACTGCTCCGGGCACTGGGTCACCGGGCACTGGGCTTGCGCTCACGCGCTTTGTCTCCAAGGATAGGGGTCATGGCGACCGGCACTGCGAGCGCCCCTAGCATAGCGCGTCGGCCGCGAGAAAGGGGCTGGAGCGGGCGACGCGTCGTCGCCCGGATCTCGGACCTCGGCGACCGTCTTGAAGCCCTCGCCGGCGCCGAGCGCGACCAGCTGCCGCTCTGGCTCCCGGTCGGAATGATATCCGGCATCGCCGCCTGGTTCGCGCTGCCGGACGAAGCGAGCTGGATCGCCTTCCTGCTCATCGTCTTCGCGGCGGTGCTCGCCCTGCTGGCCACCGCGCCGGGGACGCGCTGGGCACGGGCGCTGGTGATCTTCAGCCTTGCCGCGGCGCTCGGCTGTCTCAACATCTGGTGGAAGGCCGAGCGCGTCGCCTCGCCGCCGCTCGAACGGGCGCAGCTCGCCACCTTTTCCGGGACGATCGAGAGCGCGCAAAGGCTGTCGGCGCGCGAGGCGGTCCGACTCGTCGTCCGGACCGAAGGCGGCACGCTGCCGCCGCGCGTGCGGGTCAATGTCGATCTGGCGAAGGCGACCGACGCGCTGCAGCCGGGCGCCCGCATCGCCGTGCGCGCCTGGCTGATGCCGCCCGCGCCTGCCGCGGTGCCCGGTGCCTACGACTTCGCCCGCGCCGCCTGGTTCCAGCGCATCGGTGCGACCGGACGCACGCTCGACATCGCAATCACCGCGCCGCCGGGGCAGCGGAGCTGGGCGGCCCGGCTCGCCGGCTGGCGGCAGCGACTCGCCGATCATATCCGGGCGCGGCTGCCGGGCGCGGAGGGCGGCATCGCCGCCGCGCTCGCGACCGGCGACCAGGGCGGCATTCCGGAGGCGGACGCTGAGGCGATGCGCCGGTCGGGCCTGGCGCACCTGCTCTCCGTGAGCGGACTCCACCTCACCGCCGTGGTCGGCGCGGTGATGCTCCTCACACTGAAGCTGCTGGCGCTGAGCCCGATGCTGGCGCTGCGATTCCGCCTCATTCTCGTCGCGGCCGGCGCCGGCGCGCTCGCCGGGATCGCCTATACACTTCTCACCGGCTCCGAGGTTCCCACGGTAAGAGCCTGCATTGCATCTCTTTTGATCCTCGCCGGTATCGCGATCGGACGCGAGGCGCTGACCCTGCGCCTGCTCGCCGTCGGCGCCCTCATCGTGCTCATCCTCTGGCCGGAGACCCTGGTCGGGCCGAGCTTCCAGCTGAGCTTCGCCGCGATCATGGCGATCATGGCGCTCCACGAGCATCCGCGCGTCCAGGCCATGCTCGCCCGCCGCGACGAGCCGGTCCACGCCAAAGCCGGCCGCGTCCTGCTCGCGCTCATCCTCACCGGCCTCGCGGTCGAGATTGCGCTCACCCCGATTGCCTTGTTCCACTTCCACCGCGCCGGCCTCTACGGCGCCGTCGCCAACATCGTCGCGATCCCGCTCACCACCTTCGTCATAATGCCGCTCGAAGCGCTCGCCTTGCTGTTCGACCTTGCCGGGCTCGGCGCACCTTTCTGGTGGCTGGCGGGACAGGCCCTCGAGCTGTTGCTGGGCCTCGCTTACGCCGCTGCGAACGCGCCGGGCGCAGTCGCGATGCTGCCCGCCATGCCGGTCGGCGCCTTCGCTTTGCTGGTCGCAGGCGGGCTCTGGATCTGCCTGTGGCGCACCCGCATCCGCCGCTGGGGCCTGGCCGCGGCCGCTCTCGGCGCGCTTTGGGCGCTGGCGACTCCGGTCTCGGACCTGCTCGTCACCGGCGACGGCCGCCACCTCGCTTTGCGCACCGGCGCCGGCGATCTCGCCATCCTGCGCGGCCGGGCGGGCGACTATGTGCGCTCATTGCTTTCGGAGAGCGCGGGCGAGGAGGACGTCTTCACCGAGCTCCAGGATGTGCCCAGCGCGGCGTGCAGCGAGGATCTGTGCGTCGCCGATCTGGTGCGCGGCGGCCGGCGCTGGCGCCTGCTCGCCACCCGATCGAGCCACTATGTAGAGATCGCCGCCTTCAACCGCGCCTGCGCGGAGGCCGATATCGTCGTATCGGACCGCCGCCTGCCGCGAAGCTGCACCCCGCGCTGGCTCAAGGCCGACCGGCAGCTCCTTGCCCGCACCGGCGGCCTCGCGGTCCGGCTCGGCGCCGGCGGCTCGGTCGAGACCGTCGCCGCGGGCACTGGGCGGCACCCCTGGGCGCCGCGCTGACCCTCAGTCGCCGCGGCCGTTTCCGGCCGGATCGGCGTTCGGCCCCCGGTCCGAATCGGTGATGCCGGTCCCGCCGCGCCGCCGACGCCCGCCGCGGCCCTGGCCGGCCGGGTCGGCATAGCGTCCGCGATCGCTGTCGGTGACGCCGCCGCGCTGGCCGCTGCGGCCGCGGCCGGGCGGATCGGCATAGCGCCCGGTGTCGCTGTCGGTGACGGCGCCACCATAGCCGCCGCCGCCGCGTCCGCGACCGGGCGGGTCGGCGTAGCGGCCGCGGTCCGAGTCGGTGACGCCGTAGCCGCCGCCGCGCCCACGCCCGCGCCCGTACCTGCCGCCGCCCGGCGGATCGGCATAGGGCCCGCTGTCGGCGTCGGTCGGGCCGAGCGCCGCGCAGCCCGCGAGCGAGCCGAGCGCGCCGCCGCCGAGGACCGCGCCCCCCGCGACCCGGCCGAGGAAGGAGCGTCGGGTGAGCTTGCGGCTGCGGTCCATGGCGTCCTCCCGGAGCAAGGGGCCACCAGCGTAATGAACGGCCCCGCGGCGCGCAAGGCGCCCAGGGCTTGGGAGCGGGCCCGGACTTTGTTACGCCGCCTTCATGGCCATCGCCCTCATCTGCCTCGATGCCGACGACACGCTCTGGCACAATGAAGCCTTCTTCCGCAGCACCTTCGGCCGCTTCGCCGAGCTGCTTGCCGGCTTCGCACCGGCCGACGCGCTCCAGCGCCAGCTCGACGAGACCGAGCATCGCAATCTCGACGCCTATGGCTACGGCGCCAAGGGGTTCATCCTGTCGATGCTGGAGACCGCCGCCGACGTCGCCGGCGACGCGCTCGATCCCGCGACGGTGCGCGCGATCCTGGCGCTCGGCCGCGACATGCTCGCCCACCCGCTCGAGCCGCTCGACGGCGTCGCCGAAGCGCTCCCTGCTCTGGCCGAGCGCGCGCCACTCGTGCTCGTGACCAAGGGCGACCTGCATCACCAGGAAGCCAAGCTCGCGGCCTCGGGCTTCGGCGCGTGGTTCACCGGCGTCGAGATCGTCAGCAACAAGCAGCCCGAAACCTATGCCCGCATCTTCGAGCGCTACGGCGCGGTGCCCGAATCAACCGTGATGGCGGGCAATTCGATGCGCTCGGACGTGCTGCCGCCGCTCGAGGCCGGTGCCTGGGCGGCCTTCATCCCGTTCGAACTGGTCTGGTCGCACGAGGCCGCCGACGCCCCGCTCGGCCACCCCCGCTATCGCGAGCTCGCCAGCCTCGCGGACCTCGCCGGCTGGATCGACGAGATTTCCTGACCGAAGGGCAAAGGGTTCGCTCAGAGACGCAGAGGCGCCGAGCCACGCGGCGAAGCCGCATCTCTCCTTCCGGCATCTGTTGAATGAGCGCTGCCGCGGTGACCGCCGCAGCCACTCTGCGTCTCTGCGTCTCTGCGCGCAAATATCGGGCATGTGCGCCGCGCTGCGCTGGCGGGTGTGGCGGGGGCGTCAGGAGTGAGCAGCGTCGCTCCGGACGGCGGCGACTTCATTGCCGGCGGGGTCTAGGAAGTGGAAGCGCCGGCCGCCGGGGAAGGCAAAGATCGGCCGCACGATTTGCCCGCCGGCCTGCTCGACATTGGCCAAGGTCGCCTCGAGGTCGCCGACCTCGATCACCGGCAGCGGCGCCTTCGACGCCTCGCCCGTATCGCCCTGCAGCCCGATATCGGTGTCGCCCGTCGTCGTCGCCGCATAAGAGGGTCCGAACGCGGTCATCTCCCAACCGAACGCGGCTTCGTAGAAGCGCTTTGCGGTGCCGATGTCGGCGACCGGCAATTCGACATAATTCAAACGCGCCATGAGAAAGGCTCCGCAGGATTCCCTCCCCCTTGATGGGGGAGGGTTAGGGTGGGGGTGGACTCAGAGACGAGTTCCGCCTCGATCATCCTGGCGACTCCGTCCGGATTCCGCAGCAGGTCATTGTTCCAGAAGCGGATGACGCGATAGCCTTCGCCTTCGATAATTCCCGTCCTCGCCAGATCATCGACACCGCCATGCTGCCCGCCATCGACCTCGATGATCAGCTTCGCTCCATGGCTCGCAAAGTCCGCGACGAAGTCGCGCATGGGGACCTGGAAGCGGAAGTGAGCATCGGGGAACGCCTGGCGCAAAATCCGCCACATTGCCTCCTCGGCCTTCGTTCGCCGTCGCTGGAGCGAACGCGCTCGCTGTGTGCTTCCGATCGGCGGACGATAACGAATCACGAGCCTTTCCTCATACTCCACCCCCACCCCATCCCTCCCCCAT
>DASQKE010000275.1:0-4052 GCA_035630675.1 Allosphingosinicella sp. | reverse complement strand
AAGGATGAGTCGGCCGACGGACCACGGATCACGGACCACGACCCGCGACTCGCGCCCACTTGCCCCGAATGCACCCCCGCGGAGATCATCGTCAGCAATGCGTCGCACGCTCTTCTCTTTCGTCGCCCTTGTCTCCCTGCTGACCGTTGCCCTTCCCGCGCAGCGCCGGTTGCCGGCGCCGGCCTCGGTGTTCGGCTTCGAGCCGGGCGCCGACAACAAGCTCGCCACGTACGACCAGGTCGTCGACTACTTCAAGAAGGTCGACGCGGCCTCCGACCACGTGAAGCTGGTCGAGGCCGGCACGTCGACGCAGGGGCGGACCTATTGCTTCGCGCTGGTGTCGTCGAAGAAGAACCTCGAGCGCATCGACCGCTACCGCGAGATCGCGCGCCGGCTGGCGCATCCCGAAGGCTTGAGCGATCAGGACGCGCGGCGGCTGGCGCGTGAAGGCAAGGCGTTCGTCCACATCGACGGCGGGCTGCACTCGACGGAATTTGCCGGCCCGCAGCACACACCGCTGCTGCTCGACGACCTGTTGAGGCGTCTCGACGGCAAGGACGAGGACGTCGAGGAGATGCTCGGCGAGGTCATCCTGATGCTGTGGCCGACCATCAATCCGGACGGCCACCAGATGACCGCGGAGTGGCACATGCAGCGCGCCGCTACGGCGGCGCCGAACGAGCCGATGCCCGCGCTCTACCAGGAGTTCGTCGGCCACGACAACAACCGCGACGGCTACATGCTCAACATGATCGAGTCGCGGGTCATGGAGCACACCTGGCGGCAGTGGGAGCCGAACATCATCTACGTGCACCACCAGTCGGCGCCCTTCCCGACGCGCATCTGGCTGCCGCCGTTCGCCGAGCCGATCGCCCTGCACACCCCCTATATCGTCTCGCGCGAGCTGAACATGATCGGCATGGCGATCGCGCGCAAGCTCGACGCCGAAGGCAAGGTGGGCGCGACCCACATGGGATCGGGCTACGACGCCTGGTATCCCGGCTACGTCGACTACGCGCCGGCGTTCAAGAACATCCCCGCCTTCTGGACCGAGACGCAGGGGCGCGGCGCCGCGCCGACCGAGACCCGTCGCGAGCAGATCGCCGCCGACATGCAGCGGCCGCAGTCGCTCTATTCGAGCCCATGGCTCGGCGGCCGCTGGACCCTCCGCGATCAGGTCGAGTACATGAAGACCGCGTCGCTCGCTACGCTCGAGTACGCGGCGAAGTACAAAGACTCGCTGCTCTATGGCCGCTATCTCGCCGGCAAGGCGCAGATTGCCAAGGGACGCACCGAGGCGCCCTACGCCTACGTCGTCCCGCAGGCGCAGCGCGACCCGGTGGCGGCGGTCGAAATGCTGCGCCGCCTGGCGTTCGCCGGCGTCCGCGTGTCCCGGCTGACGGCCGACGAGACGATCGAGGGCGAACGATTCCCGGAAGGGACGTGGATCGTTCCGGCGGACCAGGAGTTCGCGGCGCTGGCGCGCGAAGTGCTCGATGTTCAGACGTACCCGGAGATCCGCGAGTCGCCGGGCGGTCCGCTCGACCAGCCCTACGACGCCGCCGGGTGGACGCTGCCGTTGTCGATGGGGGTGCGCACGGTATACGTTCAGGCGCCGCTGTCCGAAGACGTGCGCCGGCACATGAAGCTCGTCGCCGACCCTGCCGGCGAGAAGATCAGACCATCCCCATATACCAGCGTCAGGAACAGCGATGCCGAGCCGTTCGACACCGCGCCAGGCATCGGCTTCGATTCCGAGCCGATGGCGAAGGCCATCGTCCCGCCGGCCGGCCGCATAGCCGGGTCCGGCGCGGCGCTCGCCGTGAATCCCGCCGAGAACAACGCCTTCAAGGCGATCAACAGAGCCTGGAAGGCGGGCGCCAGCGTCCGGTTCGATCGGGGCCGCTATTTGATCTCGGGTCTGAACGAAGCGGCGCAGACCTCGCTGGTCGATGCGCTGGCGCTCCAGGCCGAGCGCGTCGCCGAGCCCGCAGGCGCATCGCGGAAACCCCGCCTCGGCCTGTTCCTCGCCAACACCAGCATGGACGAGGGTTGGACGCGGTGGGTCCTGGAGCAGTACGAGTTCCAGTTCACTCGCGTCTCGGGCGCTGACATTCAGGCCGGATCGCTCGGCGACCGGATCGACGTGCTGGTGATCACCGACGAGCCTCAGGGCGCCCTGCTGGGTGGAGGAGGCCGTGGCGGCCGCGGCGGTGGCGGCGGCGATCAAGCGGCAGCCAACGACGCCAGGAGCGCCGCGATCGAGGCCTTTGTCCGCGACGGCGGCACGCTCGTTTGCTTCAATCGCAGCGCCGCGTTTGCGATCGCCCGCCTGAAGCTGCCGGTGAAGGACGTCACGACCGGCCTCACCCGGCAAAGCTTCTTCGCCGGCACGTCGCTTCTCAACGTCGCCGTCGATGCCAGCCAACGCGTCATGGCAGGGATGCCGGAGCGCGCGGCAGTGTTTTTCAGCAGCAGCCCCGCGTTCGAACCTCTCGAGAGTTTCAGCGGGACCGTGCTGGCGCGCTATCCGGAGTCGCGAGTGCTCGCTTCAGGTTTCCTGCTGGGGGAGTCGGTGCTGGCCGGTAAAGCCGCGGCCCTCGACGTTCCCTACGGGAACGGCCGCGTCATCCTGCTCGGGTTCCGTCCCCAGTGGCGTGGCCAGCCGTTCGGGACGTTCCGGGTGTTCTTCAATGCGCTGCTCTCCGGCACATGACGAACTCGCGGCGGCGGCCTAGCGGATGACCTCCCCCTTTGCCACGAACGCCGGATCGATCGTGACGCCGAGGCCCGGTCCCGCCGGGACCTTGAGCATGCCGTTCAGGCACCGCAGCGTCGAGGTGTCAGACGCGACCGGCAGTGACTCGTCGCGGCCTTTGTATTCCTGGAAGGGGCCCGCATTCGGCACGCAGGATGCGAAATGGGCGACGTAGAGGTAGCCGAGGCCGCCATCCGACATGTGCGGCGTGCAGTCCATCCCCGCCGCGGCCGCCATCCGCGCGACCCGGATCGATCGGATGAAACCGCCGAAATAGAAAATGTCGGGCTGGACGATGTCTACCGCACGATGCTCGATCATCCAACGGAAGCGGCGGAGGCTGCTGTCCTGTTCGCCGCCCGCGACCGGCAGTGTCAGGGCGTCGGCCACCTCCCTGGTCTCGTCGTAGAAGTCGAACGGCACAGGCTCTTCGAAGAACGCGAAGCGCTGCTCGTGCATCAGGCGGCCGATGCGCAGCGCCATCGGGACGTCGTAGGAGCTGTTGGCGTCGGCATGGATGGCCATTCCCGCGCCAAACGTCTTGCGCGTCAGCGGGATGAGCGCCAGGTCCCGCTTCGTCGAGGCATCGTCGTATCGCATCCGCGCGCCGAGCCTGAACTTGATGGCCTTCGCGCCGATCTCGCCGACCAGCTGCTGGAGATACCCGAGCTCGGCCGCCGCGCTGTTGCCGCGGTTGCCGCTGGCGCGGTAAACGGCGACGTCGCGCCGGACGATGGGGCCGAACAGTTCGCCGAACGGCTTGCGGGCGACGTGGCCGAGCAGGTCGAGGAGTGCGATTTCGACGCTCGCGACCGGGACCCAGAACGGCAGTCCCTGCCACTTGTAGTTGGAGCCCGCGATATACAGCTCGGCGAGCAGCGCCTCGAGATCGCGCGCGTCTTTCTTCGCAAAGAACGGCGCGACCTTCCTGGTCAGGATCGGCCACGTCGTTTCGAGCACGTCGGGATGCCCGGCCGCCGTGCCGACCGCGCCATCGGTGGACCGGGCACGCACCAGGAACTGGTCGCCGGCCTTGATCAGGTCGATCGACTCGATGAGAACCGGCGACGTCAGCAGCTCGCGTCGCAGCACCGGCGCGGTCATCAACCGGGCGAGCTCCTCGGCGCGCGGTTTCGGAGCCTGCGCGGCGTCAGCCGCGGACGACCCGAACAGCAATCCCGCAGCGGACCCAGCCTTGAGGAACGTGCGGCGAGAGGTGAGATCGGACACGGCAGCCTCCAGCGGCAGACTATAACCCGCAGACCTGCTTGACCGCCGCAACTGACGCGTTGGT
>DASQKE010000274.1:0-4398 GCA_035630675.1 Allosphingosinicella sp. | reverse complement strand
GGCTTCAGGATCATGTCGCTCTCGTTGATCGCCTTCCAGCCGGCGATCGACGAGCCGTCGAACATGAAGCCGTCGGTGAGCTGGTCCTCGTCGATCGCGGACGCCACCATCGAGAGATGCTGCCACTTGCCCTTGGGGTCGGTGAAGCGGAGGTCGACCCACTCGATCTCCTCCTCCTCGATGCGCTTCAGGATCTTGCCCGCGTCGTTCGCCATGATGAAATGTCCTTCGAGAATCGGAAGAAAGCCGTGCGGCGGAAGCCTTCCAGCGCCGGGGCGCAGGCGTCCAGCGCCGCGCGGCGCCGGGTGAATATTTCACGTGGAGAGGCGCGGACGCGGGGTGCTGGGACAGTTACTTTCACGCTCCGTCGGCGCGAGCAGATGCCGCCGCGATTGAAAGTAACTGTCCCCCTTCAGTAGATGCGCCGCTGGGCCGCGATCAGCATCCTGAGCAGCATCGCGACCGGGCGTGGCACGCCGACCTTGCCCTCGAGCCACAGGCTGACGGCCGAGCGGCTGACGCCGATCGCCGCCGCGAGCTCGTTCTGGGTGCGGTAGCCGAGCGCACGCATGGCCCCGCGCAGCTCTTCGGGCGCCATCGAGGCCTTGCTGGCCGCTTCGGGTGGGTCAGATGGCGTCGGAGCCTCGCTCGCCGGTGCGGATCCTCAGCGCCTCCTCGACCGGCGAGACGAAGATCTTGCCGTCGCCGATCCTTCCCGTTCGCGCGGCAGTCGCGATCGCCTCGACGACGCGCTCCGCGAGCCCGTCCTCGACCACCACCTCGAGCTTCACCTTGGGGAGGAAATCGACAACGTATTCGGCGCCCCTGTAGAGCTCGGTATGCCCTTTCTGCCGGCCGAAGCCCTTGGCCTCGGTGACCGTGATGCCGGCGACGCCGACGTCGTGCAGCGCCTCCTTGACCTCGTCGAGCTTGAACGGCTTGATCACGGCTTCGATCTTCTTCACGAACCGGCTCCTCACCCTGCCGCATTGCAGCATAGAGGCGCCGGGCGCGCTGGCAAGCGGCGCCGGCTCCGGCTAAGGCGCCGCCATGCTCAATCTCAGCGGCATCATTGTGCGCCTCGGCGGGCACACGATCCTCGACGGCGCGACCGCATCGCTGCCGCCGGGCAGCCACGTCGGCCTGGTCGGGCGCAACGGCGCGGGCAAGTCGACCTTGATGCGGGTGGTCACCGGCGAGATCGAGCCGGAGGACGGCAGCGTCGACCTGCCGCGCAACGCCCGCGTCGGCTATATCGCGCAGGAAGCGCCGGCCGGGGCGGCGACCCCGTTCGAGACCGTGCTCGCCGCCGACGTCGAGCGCGATCGCCTCCTCGCGGAATCGGAGACCAGCCACGACGCGCACCGGCTCGCCGAGATTCACGAGCGGCTGAACGCGATCGACGCCCACGCGGCGCCGGCGCGGGCGGCGAAGATCCTGATCGGCCTGGGCTTCGACGAAGACGCGCAGCAACAGCCGCTCGACAGCTTTTCGGGTGGCTGGCGGATGCGGGTGGCGCTCGCCGCCTTGTTGTTCTCTCAGCCCGATCTGCTGCTGCTCGACGAGCCTTCGAACCATCTCGATCTCGAATCGACGCTTTGGCTCGAGAATTTCCTGAGGGGATACAAGGCGACGATGCTGATCGTCAGTCACGAGCGCGACCTTCTCAACAATGTCGTCGACCACATCCTCCATTTGAAGCAGGGCAAGCTCACTCTCTATCCAGGCGGCTACGATGCGTTCGAGAGGCAGCTCGCCGAGCGTCTCGCCCAGCTCGAGGCGGCGCGCGCGAGCCAGGCAGCGCAACGCGCGCGGCTGCAGGACTATATCGCCCGCAACAGCGCCCGCGCCTCGACCGCCAGGCAGGCCCAGTCGCGGGTCAAGGCGCTGGCGCGGATGAAGCCGATCGCCGAGGTCGCGAACGATCCCAGCCTGAGCTTCGATTTCCCGAGCCCCGCCAGGCTCAAGCCGCCGCTGCTGACGCTCGACATGGCCGCCGTCGGCTACGAGCCGGGCCAGCCGGTGCTCAGCCGCCTCAATCTGCGCATCGATCCCGAGGACCGGATCGCCCTGCTCGGCCGCAACGGCAATGGCAAGACGACGCTGGCGCGCCTGCTCTGCGCGCAGCTGGCGCCGATGGACGGCGCGATGAGCGCGCCCGGCAAGCTCAAGGTCGGCTATTTCACCCAATATCAGGTCGAGGAGCTGGACGGCGGATCGAGCGCGCTCGAGCATATGACCAGGCTGATGCCGAAGGCGGGACCCGGCGCGGTGCGCGCCCAGCTCGGCCGCTTCGGCTTTTCCGGCGAGAAGGCGACGCGGGCGGTCGCAACCATGTCGGGCGGCGAGCGGGCGCGGCTGGCGCTGGCCTTGATCACCCGCGACGCGCCGCACATGCTGATCCTCGACGAACCGACCAACCATCTCGACGTCGATGCGCGCGAGGCGCTCGTCCAGGCCCTGAACGGCTATGGCGGCACCGTCGTCATCGTCAGCCACGACCGCCACATGATCGACCTGACCGCCGACCGGCTGGTGCTGGTCGAGGGCGGTACCGCCTCTGAATATGGCGGCAGTCTGGACGATTATACCGACCTCATCCTGGGCCGGAACGGCGAAGGCGGCAACGGCGCCGGCAACGGATCGAAGCCGAACCGCAAGGATGCGCGCCGCGCCGCCGCCGAGAGCCGCGAGCGCGGCCAGGCCTTGCGCAAGGCGGCCAGGGCGGCCGAGACCGAGATCACCCGGCTGGAGGCCCGCCGATCCGAGATCGACCGCGCCATGTTCGATCCCTCCTCCGCCTCGCCGCCCGACGCGCTTCTGACGATGAGCGAGCTGATGAAGCAGCGCGCGGGCGTCGCCGCCAGGCTGGAGGCCGCGGAGGCGGCGTGGCTCGAAGCTTCGCAGGCGCTGGAGGGTGCCGAGCCTTGATTCCGCGCGAGCTCGTCGACACCGCGCCGCTGCCGGGCGGCGGCGAGCTTCGGCTGATCCGCCGCGGCGAGGATTATTCGATCATGCTCGGCGCGAACGAGCTGATGAGCAGCCGGACGAGCGGATCCGAGGAGGAGCTGGCGCGGATCGCCTGCGCCCGGATCGCCGGCCGGCCAGGGGCAACGGTGCTGATCGGCGGGCTCGGCATGGGCTTCACGCTCAGAGCTGCGCTGGGCGCGCTCGGCGGCGATGCCGAGGTGACGGTGGCGGAGCTGGTGCCGGCGGTGACGGCCTGGGCGCGCGGGCCGCTGGCACATCTCCACGGCGGGAGCCTCGAGGATTCGCGGGTGACTGTGGTCACGGCCGACGTGGGGGAGTCGATCGGTGCCGCCGCGGCGGCCTGGGACGCGATCCTGCTCGACGTCGACAACGGACCGCATGCGATCAGCTTCGCCGGCAACGACCGCCTGTACGGCGCCCGCGGCCTCGCCGCCGCGAAGCGCGCGCTGCGGCCGGGAGGCGTTCTCGCACTCTGGTCGTCGGAGCCCGATCCAGCCTTCACGCGCCGCCTTCGGCAGGCCGGTTTCGACGTCGAGGAGGTTGCCGCCCGGGCCCGCGGCGGGCGCGGGGCGCGGCACTGGCTCTGGTTCGCGACGAAGCGCTGAGGCCCGGACGCAAAAAGGCCCCGCCGAAGCGGGGCCTTCATGGCTGGTTGCGGGAGCAGGATTTGAACCTGCGACCTTCAGGTTATGAGCCTGACGAGCTACCGGGCTGCTCCATCCCGCGCCACTACCGGGTTCCCATCAAAGTAATACTTTGATGGGGTCCCTTGCTGAGCCGCTCGGCGGCACGCTTCGTGCGGGCTGCCGTGCGGCTCATGACAATGTGAATGGGTATTGGGACCCCATCAAAGTATTACTTTGATGGGAACCCTACGCTCCATGCGCAGGCCTCAAAGCCTGGCGACGACCTACTCTTCCATCGCTTAAGCGATAGTACCATCGGCGCTGTCTGGTTTCACGGCCGAGTTCGGGATGGGATCGGGTGGGTCACAGACGCTATGGCCACCAAGCTATGGGGCCTGCGCATTCCCCATCAAGTGGTACCTGATGGGGGCCCCTGGGTAGGGGCTGAGCGTTCTAGAAATCGTGCACTTATGTAAGACTAGCTGCTGAGTATCCTCTCGGACAGCCAAAGCTGTCGTTGATGATGGAATTCTCAAGCGCGAATAGAGCAATTAGGACCGGTTAGCTCCATGCGTTACCGCACTTCCACATCCGGCCTATCAACGTGGTGGTCTTCCACGGCTCTATGATAACTTATCTTGAGGGAGGCTTCCCGCTTAGATGCTTTCAGCGGTTATCCCGTCCATGCATAGCTACCCTGCTGCACCGCTGGCGCGATGACAGGTCCACCAGAGGCATGTTCAACCCGGTCCTCTCGTACTAGGGTCAACTCCTCTCAATT
>DASQKE010000273.1:0-9100 GCA_035630675.1 Allosphingosinicella sp. | reverse complement strand
CAATTTTCCCCAGCCGAGCCCGCCCGCGTCCGGCGTGATCCGGAGCTGGCCGACGCGGCGGCCGATCCTGGCGGCGATCGCCTCGGTGACCGGCCGCGCCTCGGCGACGAGCTCGCCGGCGACGCCCTTGTGCCAGCGGCCGCTGCCCATGTAGGCGACGTTGAACGGGACCATCCCCTGGACGATGTCGAAGCCCGGCAGCAATTCCTTCAGCCGCGCGACGTTCGAGACCCCGTTCTGGAAGCTGATCACGGTTGCTCCTTCGCGCCCGTGCTTCGCGATCTCTTTCGCTGCGGCCTCGGTGTCGAAGCTCTTGACGGCGAGCGCGATCACGCCGGCTTCGGCAAGCCCCTCCGCGCTGGTTCCGAACGCGACCGAGCCGGGCGGGAGATGAAGGCGCGCGCCGTCGCCGTCGGTGAGCGTGACGCCGTGCTTTTCGACGTCCTGCATCGTTCGCTGGCGGCCGATGAAGGAGACCGGGAGGCCCGCCGCCTGCCAGGCGCCGCCGACGAAGCAGCCGACCGACCCTGCGCCGAAGAAGGCGACGTGCGGAACCTCGGCCATGGGCATTTCAGCCGCGGCCGCGATAGGCTGCGACGCCCTGGTCGGGCACCCACAGGCCCGGCGGCGGGTCGCCGGTCTGCCAGAAGACGTCGATCGGGATGCCGCCGCGCGGATACCAATAGCCGCCGATCCTCAGCCACAGCGGATTCATCTCCTCGGCGAGCCGCTGGCCGATGCCCACCGTCACGTCTTCGTGAAAGCCCGCGTGGCTGCGGAATGCGCTCAGGAACAGCTTCAGCGACTTCGATTCGACGATCGTCTCGCCCGGCGCGTAGTCAATCACGAGATGGGCGAAATCGGGCTGGCCGGTGACCGGGCAGAGCGACGTGAATTCGGGCGCGGCGAAGCGGACCAGATAGAGCGCGCCGGGCCGGGGATTCGGCACATAATCGAGCGCCGCCTCTTGCGGAGAGGCGGGCAGCGCGCTCGGCTTGCCGAGAAGGGTCGTCTCCATGGACCCTCCCTAGCGGCTCGACCCTGGCCTGTCATTCCCGCGAGCTCTCCCAAATATCCATTCCCGGGGCACAAGATGTAATCAAATCAATCTGATGTCTGGATTCGACTCGCAGAGACAGACTCCGTATGCTTTGAAATTCATCTTGCATGGGGAGGGATAAGATGTGCCAGTGGAATACGTTCGTGGAATCCTATTGGGATATCTGCTGGTGGGGGTGGTTTCCCTATCCTTGCAAGAAGTATCGCCAAGTCCAGAAGTTTTGTTGCCAGTTCAAATGGGCCATGCGGATCAGTTCGTGGTGGTTCTACAGCCACTGGATCGGCTGCGCTAACGGTAAGCTCTATCATTGGACGCAATTCGGCCTGTTTCTCGGAGCTCTCACCTATCACGACATCAATCATTGCATGGACAAAGAGCCGAAGCAGATCGGCGCTTGCTGATCAGGGGCGGCACCAACAGCCGCCGCTCCTGAGCTATCGGGGCCTCATCTCGTCCGCGAGCCGCCGGCCGGTAACCGGGAGAGCGCGGTGAACTCGCGCGCGGCGAAGCGGGCGTGAAAGAGCGCGCCGGGCCGCGGATTTGGGACATGATCGAGATTCGCCTCTCGCGGGGAGGCGGGAAGCTGCGACGCGCGGCCGAGATGATGGAGGACCGTCGCACGCCGCGATAACGCCTCGCGCGGCCTCTGTCATTCCCGCCCGGGCTCCGCTAACGCCGCGCCCATGGCGCCCGTCCAGCCTCCGAGCCCGGTCATGCAGAGCCGCGTTGCGGCCTATCTCGCCTTGGTGTTCGGGGCGGCGGCGGCGGTCGTCGTCCTGTGGTTCCTCTACAAGGTGATGACGGCGGTCCTGCTGCTGTTCTTTGCGCTGGTCGTGACGATCGCGCTGGCGGCGCCGGTGCGGTGGTTCATGCGGCGCGGCATCCCGAGGAAACTCGCTGCGGTCCTGACCTTCACGATTTTCCTCGGCGTCGTGGTGGCTCTGGTTGCTTTGATCGCGCCGATGGTTGCCGCGCAGATCGTTCGGCTGCTGAAGCGATTCCCGGACTTCATCAACGACTTGAACCAGCAGATGGCGGCCGTGTTCGCGCAATATCCCGAGCTGCAGGGACTGATCGCGGCGGACGCCGGCGCGCTCGACGGCGTGGTTCCGTCGGTCGGCCATTTGTTCGGCGGCGCCCTGGGCGTGTCGCTGTCGCTGCTCGCCTTCCTGGCCTTGCTCGTGATCTTCCTGAGCTTCGTCCTCTATACCCTGCTCGATCCGATGCCGGTCATTCGCGGCTATCTCGGCAGCCTCCCGACCGATTATCGCCGTCCCGGCGCGCGGGCGCTGGCACGGGCGAGCCGCGCCGTGGTCGGCTGGACCAAGGCCAGCCTCATCCTCGGCGTGATCGAGGCGACCGCCGTCTTCATTTTCCTGACCTGGATGGACGTGCCGGGCGCCCTGGTCTGGGCGGCGCTCGCTTTCTTCGCCGAGTTCATCCCGCGCATCGGCGGCTATGTGATGGCGGCGCCGCCGATCCTGATCTCGCTGACCCTCGGCCCGATGACGGCCCTGTGGGTGGCCTTGTTCTACCTCGCCTCGAACGAGCTCCTCGGCAACGTCGTCGCGCCGCGCATCCGCGGGACGACGATGCAGATCCACCCGGTCCTGCTCTTGTTCTTCACTCTGGCCTTCGCGCTCGCCTTCGGGCTGCTCGGCGCCATCGTCGCGACTCCGGCGGCCGCCTTTTTCTCGGCTTATTACGGCGAATTCTACCTGAAACGCGGCGTCGCCGGGCGCGTTTGAAGGCCCCATGCGTTTCCTCATCCTGATCTTGCTCGCGCTCGCCGGCTGCGCGACCGCCGGGCCGCCGGCCCGCGAGCAGCGCGCCGCCGCCTGGTGGACCGACGTGGTGACGCTCTCCTCGGACGCGATGGAAGGGCGGCTGACCGGAACGCCGGGCTACGACCGCGCCGCGGCGTTCGTCGTCCAGCGGCTGCGCGCGCTCGGGCTCGAGCCGGCGGGCAGCGAAGGGTATCACCAGCGCGTGGAATTCGAGGAGCAATTCCTCGATCCCGGCGCCGCGCGGGTCAGGCTGGTCGCACGCGGCGGCGGCGGGACAATGCTGCGCGTCCCCGAAGAGATGGTGGTGAGCCGCCGCGCGCCGCTGCCGACGCGGCTCGACGCGCCCTTGGTGTTCGTCGGCTACGGCCTCCATATGCCCGAGGCGGGGCATGACGATTTCGCCGGCATGGACCTGCGCGGCAAGATCGCGGTCTATGTCGCGGGCGGCCCGGCAAGCGTATCGGGCGCGCTCAAGTCTCATGCACGGGCGGAGCGGGCGCGCCTGCTCGCAGAGCGCGGCGCGGTGGGCGCGATCGGAATCACGCCGGCCGCCCAGCTCGAAGCCCCCTGGGCGCGCACGGCCGCCGGGGCGACTCAGTCCGGCATGTATTTTGCCGATCCCGCGATCCGGAGCGTTCCCGGCACCTTCTTCGAAGCGAGCGTCGATCCGGCGCAAGCGGAGCGGCTGTTCGCGCGCTCGGGTCGGAGGTTCGCCGAGATCGCGGCCTTGTCGGACGCCGGCGGGGCGGTGCCGCGCTTCGAGCTCAACCAGTGGCTGCGCGGGACGCTGGCGCCGCGGACGCGGCGGCTCGCCTCGCCGAATATCGTTGCCCGGCTGCCGGGCAGCGACCCGCGCCTCGCCGCCGAGCATGTCGTGCTCAGCGCGCATCTCGACGGGCTCGGCACCGACAATGGAAACGGCGACCGCATCTACAACGGCGCACTCGACAATGCGGCCGGCGTCGCGGCTTTGCTCGACATCGCCGCCGAGCTGGAGCGGACCGGGGCGCGGCCGCGGCGCTCGATCCTGTTCGTCTTCGTCACCGCCGAGGAGAAGGGGCTGCTCGGCGCCCGCTATTTCGCGCGCCGGCCGACGGTTCCGCGCGAATCGATCGTCGCCGATCTCAATTACGACATGGCGCTGCCGCTCTATCCGCTGACCGGAATCATCGTGGTCGGCGCGGAGGAGAGCGGGATCGGCGCCGAGGCGGCGGCGGTCGCCCGGGCGATCGGTCTGCCCCTCGTCCCCGACCCGTTCCCGAACCGCAACGCGTTCACCCGGTCGGACCAATATGCGTTCATCGAGCAGGGCATTCCCGCGGCGGCGTTCAAGTTCGGCTTCGCGGCGGGGACGGCCGAGGCGGAGACGGAACGCGCATGGCGGGCGACGCACTACCATTCGACCTCGGACGACGGCTCGCAGCCGGTGTTCCGTGAGGACGAGATCCGGCTCCACGACTTCATCGCCGCGCTGACGCTCAGGATCGCGAACGCCGAGACGCGGCCGCGCTGGCACGACACCAGCTTCTTCCGCCGCTTCGCCCGCTGATTTGCGACTTCGAGGCCGGAGCCGCTAGAGAGGCGGCGATGGACTCGCTCGTTTCCACCGACTGGCTCGCCGGCGAGCTTGGCGCGGCCGACCTTCGGCTGCTCGATGCGACGGTCTTCCTGCCGCAAAGCGGCCGCGACGCGCGGGCCGAATATGAGGCCGAGCACATTCCGGGCGCGGCGTTCATGGATCTCGACGACATCGTCGATCCGGGGAACCCGCTGCCGCACAGCTTTCCTCCGGCGCATCTATTCGCGAGCCGGGCGCGGGGGCTGGGCATCGGCGATGGAGACCGGATCCTTGTCTACGACAATTCGCCGCTGCACAGTGCCGCGCGGGGCTGGTGGATGCTGAGGAGCTTCGGAGCGAAACGAGTCGCGATCCTCGACGGCGGGCTGGCGAAATGGAAGGCCGAGGGGCGGCCGGTCGAGAGCGCAGTGCAGCGGCCCAGTGCCGGGCATTTCACGCCGGTCGAGGTGGAGGGCGCCGTCGCTGACAAGGCGTTGGTGACGACCCTCGTCGGATCGCACGAGGTCGAGATCGTCGATGCGCGACCGGGTGCGCGGTTCCGGGGCGAGGAGGCGGAGCCGCGGGCCGGCGTCGCGCCCGGCCACATTCCGGGATCGAAGAGCCTGCCGCAGTCGGAGCTGTTCGAGGCGGACGGGACGTGGAAAAGCGGCGCGGCGCTGAGGGCGGCGTTCGACGCGGCGGGCGTCGATCTGTCGAAGCCGATGGTGACCACCTGCGGCTCCGGCATCACGGCGGCGGTGCTGCTGTTCGGCGCGCACCTCCTCGGCAAGGAGGACGTTCGGCTGTACGACGGCAGCTGGTCGGAATGGGGTGCCGATCCGGCGACGCCCAAGGCGAAGGGCGCGCCGTGAGCGGCAAGGGCGAGGGGACCAGGCTCGTCCACGGGGGGCGGCGCCGCGAATGGCGCGGGCGGCTGGTCAATCCGCCGGTCCATCGCGGCTCGACCGTGCTGTTCGACAGCGTCGCCGAGATGCGCGCGGCGGCGCCGAAGTTCGGCGAGGCTTATTACGGGCTGCACGGCTCGCCGACGCACTGGGCGCTCGCCGAAGCCCTGACCGGGCTGGAGCCGGGGGCAGGCGGGACGATGCTTTACTCGACCGGCCTCGCCGCGGTCACGGCGGCGCTGCTGACCGTCCTCGGGGCAGGCGACGAGCTGCTGATGGTCGACAGCGTCTACGGGCCGACGCGACGCTTCTGCGACGTCTTTTTGCGCCGCTACGGCGTCGCGACGCATTATTACGACCCGATGATCGGCGCCGGCATCGGGGAAATGATCGGCGAGAAGACGCGCGCGATCTTCCTCGAAAGCCCGGGCTCGCTGACCATGGAGGTGCAGGACCTGCCGGCGATCTGCGCCGTGGCGAAGGCGCGTGGGGTCGCGACCCTGCTCGACAATACCTGGGCGACGCCGCTCTTCTTTCCCGCGCTCGCGGCAGGCGTCGACCTCTCGATTCTCGCCGGCACCAAATATGTCGGCGGCCATGCCGACGTCATGCTCGGCTCGGTGACGGCCACCCCGGGCTGGTACCAGCGCCTGGAGCGGACGAGCTGGGACCTTGGCCATTCCTTGAGCCCGGACGACGCCTGGCTCGGCTCGCGGGGCCTGAGGACGATGGGCGTGCGGCTGACGCGGCACCAGGAAACCGCTCTTGCGGTCGCATATTGGCTGCAGGAGCGGCCGGAGGTGGCGCGCGTGCTGCATCCGGCACTGCCCGACTGCCCCGGCCACGCGCTGTGGGCGCGCGACTTCAGGGGGGCGTCGGGCCTGTTTTCGTTCGTGCTGTCGGGGGGCGACGATGCCGCGCGGACGCGGCTGATCGACGCTCTGGAGCTGTTCGGGATCGGCTATAGCTGGGGCGGCTATGAGAGCCTCGCCGTGCCGGTCGATCCCGAGAAATTGCGCAGCGCGACGCGATGGGAGGCGGAGGGACCGGTCGTGCGGCTCAACATCGGCCTCGAGGACCCGGAGGATCTGATCGAGGATCTGGCGCGCGGCCTCGCTCGCTGGGGAGCCGCCGCATGAGAAGCATCCTCGACGGGCTCGGCGTCACCTGGCCGACCTATGCCGACTGGGTCTCGGCGGGGGCGGCGGCGGTAATCATCGCGCTCGCCTGGGGTTTCGCCTGGCTCGTCGGGCGCAAGCTCGGCCCCCGTCTGGCCCATTTCTGGGAGCAGCGCGCCGGCGCCCGCAGCGGCGGCCTCTCGGCGCGGATGTGCGATCTCACGCGCTATCTGACGCTGACCATCGTGACGGCGATCGTGCTGTTTTCCGATCAGTGGCGGCCGCTGGCGGCCATCCTGCTCGGGCTCGCCCTCGCTTTTTATGCGGCCCTCCTCGTGTCCGGCTTCGTGCGCGGACTGCAGATGCCGCGCTGGGTCGCGGCATCGCTCGCCGGAATTGTCTTCGTCACTTTGCTCGCGCGCGCGGTCGGCGGCCTCAAGTCGCTCTCGCATCTGCTCGATCAAATCGGCTTCAACGCCGGCGATACCCGCATCTCCCTGCTCACCATCCTGCAGGTCGTGGTGACGATCGTCGCGCTCTACGCCGTCGTGAAGCTGCTCACCCGCATCGCCGGCCACTCGATCCGCCGCGCCTCCGGGCTCGATCCGACCCAGCAGCTGCTCGCGCAAAAGCTGATCGCGGTGGCGATGATCGCCGTCGCCTTTTTCATCGGCATCGATCTCGTCGGCATCGATCTGACCGCGCTCGCCGTCTTCTCGGGCGCGTTCGGCCTCGCCGTCGGCTTCGGTTTCCAGAAGACGTTCGGCAATCTGATCGCCGGCATCATCCTGCTGATGGACCGGTCCATCAAGCCGGGCGACGTCATCGTCGTCGGCGACAGCTTCGGCCACGTCAACAAGATCGGCGTCCGCGCGGTCTCGATCGTCACCCGCGACGGCAAGGAGCATCTGATCCCGAACGAGAATCTGATGACCCAAGAGGTCGAGAACTGGTCTTATTCGAGCCGCGACGTGCGCGTGCACATCCCCGTCGGCATCGCCTATGATTGCGACCTGCCGCGGGCGCAGGCGCTGATGATCGAGGCGGCGAAGGCCTCGTCCCGGGTGCTGCAGACGCCCGAGCCGCGGGTGTGGCTGCGGGCATTCGGCGAAAGCTCGATCGAACATGAAATCCTGGTCTGGATCAGCGACCCGGAAGGGGGCGTCGGCAACGTCCAGTCGGAGATCCTCAATCGGCTGTGGGTGCTGTTCAAGGAGAACGGCGTCTCGATCCCCTTCCCGCAGCGCGACATCAGGATCAAGGAGATGCCCGCGGCGGCGGATCCCCGGCCGCGCGACGGCTAGTTTTGGAGCTTCAGCAGCTTGGTGAGCTCCGCGATCGCATCGCCAAGCTCTTCGGCCAGGCGGGCGGCGGCGGCAGTGGAGCCGCCGGCGCGGGTGAGCGCCTCGACGCCGGCCGCGGCCCAGCCGGCGGTTTCGGCGACCAGAGCATCGAAGCGGCGCTGGACGATCGGGAGGGTGTCGCCATAGGCGCTGCCGGTGCGCGCGGCTTCGTCGAGCTCGGCCTCGGGGCCGCGGTCGCCGGCGGGGCGACCGGCGATCTGCTCGACCAGGCGCAGCACCCGGCGCAGCTGCGCGAGCTGGCGCGGCGCGTCGCCGGCGGGAGCGGCCTGGAGGGGGGCGTGGCGGGTCATGCGGCTATGGTTAAGGCAGGCGCCGCTAAGGAAGCGCTAACGAGTTGCCGCTCTTGCCATGCTCCGGCAGTGGACGGCGAAAGACTGCCGGGAAGGATATGAGATGAGAATGTTCGCTTCGACCGCCGCCGCCGCGACGTTCGCACTGGCCGCGCCGGCCGCGGCGCAGGCGCCGATCGCGGGCACCGGCCTCACCGTCAGCGGCGAGGCGGAGCTGATGTCCGATTATCGCTTCCGCGGTGTCTCGCGCTCCGACGAGGACCCGGCCGCTCAGGCGAATGTGACGGTGAGCCACGGCAGCGGCTTCTACCTTGGCGCGCGCGGGACGACCCTAAGCGGCCTCGACAATTTCCGGCTGCGCGACCCCAGCGTCGACTCTCTCGGCGACATCCAGCTCGATCTTTATGCGGGCTATTCGGCCGATCTCGGCGGCGGGCTGACGCTCGACGGCGGGCTGATGTATTATGTCTTCACCGGCGACCGGGGCCAGGCCGATTATGCCGAGCCTTATGCGTCGCTTTCCTATCTGCTGGGGCCGGTCGAGGCGACCGCAGGCGCCAAATATGCGCCGAGCCAGAGCGGCACCGGCGACGAGGCCATGCTCTATCTGTTCGGCGAGCTCGAGGCCGGCATTCCCTTCACTCCGATCAAGCTGCGCGCCCATGCCGGGCGGCAGGACTGGGGCGACTACGGGCGCTATACGGACTGGTCGCTGGGCGGCAGCTACACGATTGGCCCGGCGGAGCTCGGCCTGCGCTATGTCGATACGAGCCTGCCGAGCCTGTCCGGGCAGGATGCGGGCGTGGTGCTGTCGCTGGGGCTGGGATTCTAATCCGGTCCTTCGATACGGGCCCTCGATACGGCTTCGCCTACTCGGTCCCTACTCAGGACGAACGGAGGGAATTGCCAACCGTTCGTGCTGAGTAGCCGTCGAGCTTGTCGAGACGGCGTATCGAAGCATGGTCACCGCATTCGGGACGGCCCGTGGGATCGCGCCCCTATTGCGGCGTGGTTACCG
>DASQKE010000272.1:0-4785 GCA_035630675.1 Allosphingosinicella sp. | reverse complement strand
CTTTGGTCAACACCCGCATCCGCAAGGCCGTGAAGCGCGGGGCCAAAGTCTTCGCGATCGGGCCCGAGGTCGATCTCACTTATCCGGTCACCTGGCTCGGCGACGATCTCGGCCTGCTCGCAAAGTTTCCGAAGGAAGTATCTCAAGCATTTGACGGAGCACAGAATCCTGCCGTAATCGTCGGAATGGGCGCGCTCACGATTCCCGGCGCTTATGAGGGCGCGCGGGCCGCCGCCGCTACGCTGGGCGCGACATTCAACGTCGTTCATACAGCCGCCGCCCGGGTCGGCGCCCTCGACCTCGGCTTCGTCGCCGACGGCGGCATCGATGCGCTCCGCGCCCGGGCGGGCGCCCTCAAGGCCCTGTTCCTGCTCGGCGCCGACGAGGCGGACCTGGCCGCGTTCGAAGGCATTTTCACCGTCTATATCGGCAGCCACGGCGACGCCGGCGTGCGCGTCGCCGACGTCATCCTGCCCGGCGCGGCCTTTTCCGAAAAGCACGGCATCTACGTGAACCTCGAGGGGCGGGTGCAGTTTGGCGAGCGCGCCACCCACCCGCCGGGCGACGCGCGGGCCGACTGGTCGATCCTGCGCGCATTGTCCGACGCGCTCAGACGGCCGCTGCCGTTCGACGATCTCGATCAGCTCCGGGCCGCGATCGCCGCCGGGCATCCGCACCTCGCCCGGCCGGGGCTGACCACGTTCATCGGACTGCCCGGCGCGCCGAAAGCGCCGAGCGTGTCCGGAGGCATCGTCTATCCGATCGCCGATTTCTACCTCACCAACCCGATCGCCCGCGCCTCGCCGACCATGCAGCGCTGCTCGGCCGAGATCCTCCACGGAGCGACCTTCCAGGAGGCCGCGGAATGATTCAGGCGCCGGCACACGCAACAACCGTTCGCATCGAGCGAAGTCGAGATGCCCCACCGAGCGACGCCGAGGCTCGTTTTGCCCTCGGCTGCGCTCGGGACGGGTCCTCGACTTCGCTCGGACCGAACGGGTTTCGGGGCCTGCCGCTATGACCGAGTGGTTCCAGAGCAGCTGGATGGGCTACGGCTTCGGCTGGATCGTCGCGACTTCGATCCTGATCCTGATGATCGCACTGCCGCTGATGCTTGCCGTGGCGATGATCATCTATGCCGATCGCAAGATCTGGGCGGCGATGGCGCTGCGACGCGGGCCGAACGTGGTCGGGCCGTTCGGCCTCCTCCAGAGCTTCGCCGACGGTCTCAAGGTGTTCCTGAAGGAGACCATCGTCCCTTCGGGCGCCAATCGCGGCCTGTTCGTCATCGCTCCGATCCTGACCTTCACCGTCGCTTTGGTCGGCTGGGCGGTGATCCCGTTCGGGCCGGGCATGGTGCTCGCCGACATCAATGTCGGCCTGCTCTACCTGCTCGGCGTCTCGTCGCTCGGCGTCTACGGCGTGATCATCGCCGGCTGGGCGTCCAATTCCAAATATCCCTTCTATTCCGCGCTGCGGGCGGCGGCGCAGATGGTGAGCTACGAGGTCTCGGTCGGCTTCGTCCTGATCCCGGTCATCCTGTGGGCGGACAGCTTCAACCTGACGCAAATCATCCTCGCCCAGAAGAGCCACGTCTGGATCATCAACGGTTTCGGCTTCAATCCCCTGCTGTTCCCGATGGCGGTGATCTTCTTCATCTCCTCAATGGCCGAGACCGCCCGCGCGCCGTTCGACCTCACCGAGGCCGAGTCCGAGCTCGTCGCCGGCTACCAGACCGAATATAGCTCGATGAGCTTCGCTTTGTTCTGGCTCGGCGAATATGGCAACGTGCTGCTGATGTGCGGCCTCAACGCGCTCCTCTTCTGGGGCGGCTGGCTGCCCCCGATCGACTGGGCGCCGCTCTACGTCGTGCCGGGCATCATCTGGTTTTTCGTCAAGATCTTCGCCTTCTTCTTCATCTTCTCGTGGGTGAGGGCGACGGTGCCGCGCTTCCGCTACGACCAGCTGATGCGCCTCGGATGGAAAATCTTCCTGCCGATCTCCCTGATCTGGGTGTTCCTGGTCTCGGGTTACCTGATGATTTTTCGCTATGGGGCGCTGGGATGAGCCTGCTCCCCGCCATTCTGCTTGCCGCGCAGGCGCCCGCCGCAACCGCGGTAGTGTCGGTGCCGGATGCCTTCGTGCTGACCTGCTCGCTGGTCGGCAACGAGGGCAGGCGGGCGCGCTTCGCCATCGCCGTTGCGGGGAGGGGAGAGCAGCGCCGTTTCGAGATCCGCCCCGAGGGAGAGTCTCCGTGGCTCGGCAGCATCACGGCCGTCCGGGTCGGTCGCGGCCAAGAGAACCATTTCGTCAGCGGCGGCACCTCCTATCGCTTGGTCCTCGAGCCCGATCCGGGCAGCGCGCCGCTGACGGCACATGCCGAGCTGGAGGAGGACCGCGGCTTTCCCGCGCTCAACGTGAGGCGCGCGGAAGGCTCGTGCCGCGCGTCGGTCGACGCCGCCGCCGACGAGATCGCCCCGCTGCCCGAAGCTCCGATCGTGCGCGGCGAGGCACCTCCCCACCGCCCGGTGCCGATGCGCGAGGGGCGGGTGCCGAGCGACTGCACGATCGTCCTTCGCGATCTCAGTGAGCTGACGTTCGGCCTCGAAGCGACGTTCGACGCGGCGGGTATTCAATTTGCAGTGAGCCGGGCCGCAGGACAGGCGTGGCCCGCCAGCGCTTTCACCCTGCGCGGCGCGATGCTGGCGGCGATCTCCCAGCCCCCGGGCGGACCTCCCGGCGGGGTCCTGACGATTTTCGGATCGGCGGGAGGCGGCCCCGGCGGCCCCGGCCCTGCGCAGATCGGCTATTTCCTGCGCGCGGAACCGAACCTTATCGAGAGCTGGATCGAGCTGCGCTCGATCCAGGGCGACCGGCAGATCGTCGGCGCCGGCCATTGCGGCGTCCGCCAGGGAGCGAATCAATGAGCGCCGCGTGGGTCCTGATGCTCGCGCTGCAAGCCGTTTCGCCCGCGCCGGTCGCCGAAACGGCGCCGAGATCGGCTTTCTTTTGCCAGGTGGCAGATCGGTCCGACCGGCGAGGAGCCGAGGCCTTGCGGCCCCTCAACGTGCTGCTGGCGGGGACCGACGACGCGGTCGGCGAGAGCGAGCCGATCGAAACCTTCGATCCGACCGGTTTGCTGGGCAGCCGCGGGTTCACCCGCTTTCTGCGCAATCCCGCGGCCGGCGGCTATGCCATCGTCAGCGGCGAAACGCGCGATCCGCAGGCCGCTCTCCTGTCGCTGGTCGAGCGCGACGGCGGACCGGAGCTCGGCGCCGCGCTCGGCCTTCTCCGGGACGGCCGCGAGCCGCGCTACCTCGGCCAGTGCATTCGTTATCGCAGCGCGAATACCGCCGCCGATTTCCAGTCCTTCAACGCTTCGCTGGGTCGCCAATGAGCCTCCTCCTTGCCTTCGCACTTGCCCAGCCCCAGCTCATCACGGTCGCGCCGCCGCGCGCGCAGCCGGTGCCGGCGACGAACTGGGCGTGCACCTTTGAAACTCCCGAAGGCGCGCGCTTCCGCCTCTCCGGCCGGCTCGACGAAATTCCCGCCGGCTGGGACCCGAACCGCTCGCGAGACGCCAATGTCGAAGGGGAGGGCGTCCCGCTCCCGGTCGGCCGATACGGCATGACCGGCGAAGGCGGCGAGCATTTCCGCGAATATCACCTGACCGCCATCCGCCGCACCGAGCGCTTCAACGTCAATATGATGCTGAGGCGCGGCGGCGCGGGCGTCGCCCACATCACCCGCTACGTCGAGAATGACGATCGCGAGCCTTATTTCTATTACGCGGTAGGCCTGTGCACGTCCGAGTTCGGCGGCGCCGCCGCTTCCGAAGGATCGAAGCCATGAGCCTCGTCGCCCACTGGATCAAATCCTTCCTGCTCTGGGAGCTGGTCAAGGCGCACTGGCTGACGCTGAAATATTTCTTCAAGGCCAAGGCGACGATCAACTACCCGTTCGAGAAGAACCCGATCTCGCCCCGCTTCCGCGGCGAGCATGCGCTCAGGCGCTATCCGTCGGGGGAGGAGCGCTGCATCGCCTGCAAATTGTGCGAGGCGGTCTGCCCGGCGCTCGCCATCACGATCGAGGCCGAGCCGCGCGAGGACGGCAGCCGCCGCACCACCCGCTACGACATCGACATGACCAAGTGCATCTATTGCGGCCTGTGCGCGGAGGCGTGCCCGGTCGATGCGGTGGTCCAGGGGCCGAACCAGGAATTCTCTACCGAAACCCGAGAGGAGCTGATCTACGACAAGGCCAAGCTTCTCGACAATGGCGACAAGTGGGAGCGAACGCTCGCCGCCAACCTTGCCGCCGACGCACCCTATCGATAATGGCCACGTCGCTCTTCCAATCCCCCGCTAGGGCTGAGCCTGTCGAAGCCCGGCTCCATGGCGGTGACCGCCCTTCGACAGGCTCAGGGCTAGCGGTGTTTCTTCACGAGGAATCTGCACGGCGGTGATCCAGGCCTTCGTCTTCTATCTGTTCGCGACCATCGTCATCGCCTCGGGGGTGATGACGATCTCGTCGCGCAACCCGGTGCACAGCGTGCTCTGGCTGATCCTCGCTTTCTTCAACGCGGCCGGCCTGTTCCTGCTGGTCGGGGCGGAGTTCCTCGCCTTCCTTCTGATCATCGTTTACGTTGGCGCGGTCGCCGTCCTGTTCCTGTTCGTGGTGATGATGCTCGACGTCGATTTCGCGGCGTTGCGCGCCGGCATCGCCCGCTACTGGCCGCTGGGCTTCGGCCTCGCCCTTGTCCTGATCGCCGAGATCGGCGCCGCG
>DASQKE010000271.1:0-11142 GCA_035630675.1 Allosphingosinicella sp. | reverse complement strand
TGGCGTTGGGCGGACAATCGGCCATGCAGTGCGGGTGCTCGCAATGCCGGCACGAGGTCGGCACGTGGAGGTGGGCGTAGGTCTTGCCGGCCTCGCGATTGAGGCGGCTGAGGCCCTCATGGCTGTCGGCGCACGCTTTCTCGCAATTGTCGCAGCCGATGCACAATTTCTCGTCGATGAGGAGCACGTCGGTGGCCTCGCCGATGCCGTTCTCGACGAGGAAGGAGGCCACGGACGAATACATGTCGACGACCCCGCCGAACTCGTCCTTTTTCTCCTCGACGAAGGCGTTGAGGCGGCGGCGCGCGGCCATGTCGCGCTCGGTCTTGGCGAGCAGATCGGGCTCGCGCTCCAGCAGCCGGCGGAACGCATTGCCATCGAGGCGGATGACTTCGGACTTGATCGCGGCGCGCACGGTGGCGGTGCGCCGGCCGCCGTCGATCAGCGCCATCTCGCCGACATAGGAGCCGGCCGGGAGGTAAGAGAGGAAGACCGGCTTCCCGCCGATCGCCTTCTCCACCACCATCGACCCCTGGCGGATGACGAAAATGTCGTAGCCGTCCTCGCCTTCCGTGATGATCGCCTCGCCGGCGCGGACGCTCTTGACCTCGGCACTCTCCAGGACTTCGGCCAGATCGTCCCCGGTCAGGCCCGAGCCGAACATCTGCAGGAGCTGGCGCTCGATCGAGATGCGGGTGACCGCGCGCTTCGCCGCCGGAACCGCCGCCATCAGCTTCAATGCGGCGAGACGCGAGATCTCGACGATGATCGCATCCTCGCTTGCGCGGATGGTCGCGCCGCGGCGGCGGCCGGAGATCAGGCCGACCTCGCCGAAGATCGAGCCGGTCCCGATCGCCACGGTGCGCGAGCGGTCCTTCGGGTCGATCTCGACCCGCACCGAGCCTTCGGCGATCGCGAACAAAGACGAGCCGGGGTCGTTGCGCTCGAAGATGATCTCGCCGGCGCGGTGGAAGCGGACCTCGCTGTCGAGCATGAACTCGCGCATCTGGAGCGGCGACAGCTCGTTCAGGATCGAGACGCGGGTCCTGAGCAGCTCGAGCCACTCCTCGACCGGCCGCCGCGCCGGCAAGGCGGCGAACCTTGCCTCGAGGATCGGCTCGTCGGCGGGCTTCAGCGCGCGATTGCCGTTGATGAACTCGACGACGTCATGGCCCTGGTTCATGCAATGCTTGATCAGGGGATAGCCGGCCAGCGCGCCGATCACGTAGAGGCCGGGCTTGCTGCTCTCGAAGCTGGGCGACAGCTTCGGGAAGGCCTCGCGCTCGGCGCTCGAGAACTCGATCCCGCACCCTTCGACGAAGGCGCGCGGCGCCGTCGAGCCCATGCGCGCGATGATCCGGTCGCAGCGCAGCCGCTGCTGCCCGTCGCGGGTCTCGACCGTCAGCCAGCCGGGCTCGGCCTTTGCCGGGCTGGTCTCGGTCATCACGTTCATCCGGCCATTGTCGCGCGTCTCCATCAACAGCTTGACGTTGGCGCTCTTGGCCCGCGCGAAATCGGCGCCGCGGTTGAGGATGGCGACGACATTGCCCTGCTCCGGGTCCGCGGCGAGGCCGAGCGCATTCTCGATGCCGGCGTCGCCGGAGCCGACGACGACGATATGCTCGTCGACGAACTCGCCCGGATCGTCGAGCTGGTACTGGATGTGGGGAAGGTCGGCGCCCTCGCAGCGCATCCGGTTGGGATTGCCCTGCGTGCCGATCGCGAGGACGACGGTCTCCGCCGCCACCGTGCGCCCGTCGGCGAGCTGCAGCGTGAAGGCGCCCCGCTCGCCCTCGATCGCCTTCACCTCGGCGTGGAGCATCACGTTGACCGAGCGCTCGGCCGCCTGCCGGTCCCAGGTGCCGAGCACGGCCTCGCGCTTGCCGGCGTCGAAATGCATGTCCGAGCGCAGCACGAGCTGGCTCGGCGTCGCCATGACGTGCTTGCCCTTCTGATATTTGTAGATGGTGTCGGAGAGGTGGTCGGTCTTTTCGAGGAGGACGTGGGAGAGGCCGAGCTGGGCGGCGCGCGCGGCGGCGCTGAGGCCGGCGGGGCCCGAGCCGACGATCGCGATCCGGTAGGCGTCAGTCAATTCGGGCCGTCCTTTGGCAAGGCCGCATCGACCGCAGTCTAGCAGTCCTCCGGCGCGGCGCCAGACTTGACCTGCGGCGCGGGCCGCGGCGATGATCGCTTCATGGTCCAGGCTCCCAGACGCGCCGCAACGCTCGCCCTCGCAGCCGCCGGGCTGATCGCGCTCGGCGCGGTCGGCGTCGCCGTCTTTCGCTCGGGCGGCGAGACGGAAGCGCCGGAGCCGGCGAGCGGGAACGCGCAGGCGACGGCCAGTCTCGACGACATGATCGTCCAGATGCAGCAGCGGCTGCGCCAGGACCCGGACAACGACCAGGGCTGGTTCAATCTGGGCCTGCTCTACCGCGAGGCGCGGCGCTTCGGCGAGGCGGAACGGGCCTTCCGGCGCGCGATGGAGCTCAGGCCCCGGAATGCGGACTATGTCGGCTATCTCGCCGAGACCCTGTTGCTGCTCTCGGGACGCGAGCCGCCGCCGGAGGCCGAGGCTTTGTTCCGCCGCGCGCTCGCGCTCCAGCCGGGGAATCCGCAGGCCCTTTATTATCTCGCGACGTTGCGCGACCGGCGCGGCGATCATCGCGGCGCGGTCGACGCGCTGGTCGCCTTGTTGCGCGAGGCGCCGCCCGGGGCGCCCTGGGAGCCGCAGGTGCGCACCGCCGTCCTCGCCATCGCCGGCGCCAACGGCATCGATCTCGGCGGCCGCCTCCCGCCGCCGCGGCCGGCGGCGAGCGCGACCGCGGCGATCCCCGGCCCGACCCGCGAGCAGATGGAGGCCGCCCGCGCCATCCCGCCGGGCCGGCAGGACGCGATGGTGACCGCGATGGTCGAACGGCTCGCCGCCCGCCTGCGCCAAAATCCGCGCGACGCCGACGGCTGGATCCGGCTGATGCGCTCCAGGATGGTCCTTCGCGAGCCGCAGGCGGCGACCGCCGCGCTCCGCTCCGCCCTCGCCGCGTTCCAGGGCGACGCCGCCACCGAGCAGCGCCTCCGCGCCGCCGCGCAGGAGCTCGGCGTGCCCGCCGCCTGAGCTTGCGCCGCCGCGCGCGATCCGCAAGGGCAGCGCGCATGGAATGGTCGCCTTCCAGCTGGCGGGGCTTCGAGGCGCGGCAGCAGCCGGCCTATGCCGATCCGCAGGCGCTCGCGGCGGCGACTCGCGAGCTCGCCGCCTACCCGCCGCTGGTCCGGCCCGACGAGGTCGAGGCGCTGCGCTCGGCGCTCGCGGAGGCGCAGGCGGGGCGCGCCTTCCTGCTCCAGGGCGGAGACTGCGCCGAGAGCTTCGCCGAATTTTCGCCGCACACGATCGCCGGCAGCGTCGGGCTGATCAACGCCATGGCCGCGCGGATCGCCGCCGCTTCGGGCGTCCCCGTAGTACGCGTCGGGCGGATCGCCGGGCAGTTCGCCAAACCCCGCACCGCCGATCCCGAGGTCCGCGGCGCGAGGTCCCTCCCCGCCTATCGCGGCGACATCGTCAACGGCCTCGCCTTCGATCCGGCCGCCCGGGGCGCGGACCCGGAGCGGCTGTTCCGCGCATGGGCGCAGTCGGCGGCGACGCTCAGCCATGTGCGCACGATCGCCGACGCCGAAGGCGCTCCCATCTGGTCGAGCCACGAAGCGCTGCTTCTGCCGTTCGAGGAGGCGCTCGTCCGCCGCGACGATTCCGGCGACCGCTGGTGGGGCAGCTCCGCCCACATGCTCTGGATCGGCGACCGCACCCGCTTTCCCGGCTCGGCGCATGTCGAGTTCGCGCGCGGCCTTGCCAACCCGATCGGCGTCAAATGCGGCCCCTCGCTCGATCCGGACGCGCTGCTGCGCCTGCTCGACCTGCTCGATCCCGAGCGCGCGCCGGGGCGGATCACCCTGATCGCCCGCATGGGCCGCAGCGAGGTCGAGCGCCGCCTGCCGCCGCTGCTCCGCGCCGTCAAAGGCGAAAGCCGGCCCGTCCTCTGGTCGTGCGATCCTATGCACGGCAACACGATCGAGACAAGCTCCGGCCTGAAGACGCGCCGGCTCGGCGACGTCTTCGCCGAGCTCGGGGCGTTCTTCGCCGCGACCGCCGGCGAAGGCGCCGCGGCCGGCGGCGTCCATGTCGAGATGACCGGCCGCGACGTCGTCGAATGCACCGGCGGCGCCGCGGGCGTGTCCGAGGCGGAGCTCGGCGAGCGCTACGACAGCCATTGCGACCCGCGGCTCAACGCGGCCCAGGCGCTGGAACTGGCCGACCTCACCGCTCGCCTCCTGGCCGGGCGGGTCGGGGCGTCGTGCCCGACCGTTGGTTCGACCGCTTGAGGAGACGATCATGAAAAACTTTTGCGCTGTCGCCGCCCTGGTCGCTCTCCCCGCGCTGTCGCTCGCCGGTTGCGCGACCGCCTCGGGGCCCGAGCCATCGGCGGCCAGCGCGACGCTGCGGCTCGGCGAGACGGCGCGGATCGGCGGCCTCGCCGTCCGCGCCTTGAGGGTCGAGGAGGACAGCCGCTGCCCGTCGAACGTGCAGTGCATCCAGGCCGGCACGGTCCGGCTCGCGGTGGCCCTCGGCGCCGCCCGGGCGGGCGGCCGCGAGACGGTGCTGCGGCTCGACGAGCCTGTGGAGGTCGAGCCTCGCCGCTGGCTCCGGCTTGCCGCGGTCTGCCCCTATCCCCGCGCGCCCGGGCCGACCGCCCCCTCGGCCTACCGCTTCCTCCTCGCAGCCGCGACCGGCGGCCCGCCGCCTCCGCCCGACTTCGCCTGCCCGCCTTGACAGCATGGCCTGTCGCCCCATATGCGGCGCTCCTCTCCCGCTGCGGCGGGATGCGGCCCCTTCGTCTAGCGGTCCAGGACGTCGCCCTCTCACGGCGAAAACACGGGTTCGAGTCCCGTAGGGGTCACCAGGCCTTTCGGCCGAGGTCGCGCCATCCCCGCCGGCGCCGACTGCGCCACCGGCAGAGTCGCGGCGGCCCGTCCTTTGACTCCCAGTTCATTTCGGGTAGGAATCGATCCGCATCCGATCCTGGCCGGCATCTATCGGCCCAGTGGGCTGAAAGTGGAATTCCGGGCGGCGCGCCGGTGGCGACCGCGTCGGCCGGGACCATCGTCCTCGATCCAGCCACGGTCACCACCATGATCGGCCAGCAGACCGTTCGCGATGCTGGAACCGTGAGGGCACTTTCGCGATTCGTCGGCAAGAGCAGCCGAGGCGGCGGAACGGCGGGACCGATCAACGCGGTTGATTTCGCCGAGTGAAGGAGATGTTCGTGACGCGGCAGTCCGCACCCACTGACGTCCCGCTCGATCGCCTGCTGCGACCTACCTGGCGGACGCGGCGCGCGTGGTGCCGGATTTCGGACAAGTCGACCGGAGTACCGACCGACCGTTTCCTCGCAAGTCTCGCCGATGAAGGTCGCGCCATCGATGCGCGCGTGCAAGCGACGATTCGCGCCGTCACCGCGAGGCGACGGGGTCGCTTTCCCGTCACCAGCTTTCTCTCGGCCAATCATAGCGTGGGTGCCTGGTGCCGCCTCGATATCCGCGACCTCAGTCCCCGCATCGACGTCAATCTCGGGACCCTGCTCGCCATTGACGATCTGGCTCTTTTTGCAGCGACGCTGCCCGGCTATCTGATCCCCACCCGCGAGGCCTTTCGGCATGCGCCGCCGGGGCCCCATTACCGACTGACCGAACCGATCGAAGCCGAGGGCGACTATCTGGCCCATCCCGGGCGCTTCTACGATTATCGCGAGGCATTCGGACGGAGCTCCGGCAATCCCGGCATCATCACCTTCGCCATGCCGACCGGTGCCTGGCGTCTCGCCCAGGCGGGACTTGTCGCCGAGCTCGCGATCGCCTGGGTGCTCTGTCACGAATATGCCCATTGGGCTCTCGCGCACCTGTCGCTGCTGGAAATTCCCGATCGGGCTTTCGACTTCGCCGAAGCTCGGGACGCCAGGCCTCCTTGCTTTTCGATTGCGCGGGGGCGTTCGCCCGTCTCCGTCAGGCGAAATGTCAAGATCAGCCGGGTCCTGGAGCTGCATGCGGACGCCGCGGCATTTCATTTGATCGTGAGCTACGCGGACCGGGGCCGCGGTCCAGCCGGCAGGTTTGAACGCGCGATGGCGCTCAATCGCCGGCGGAGCGATCCCCAATGCCTCTCCGATATCGACGAACCTCAGATTCTACGCCTGTGCCTGACTGCGGCGGCCCTGGCATGCATCGTGCTCGATGGATATGACGGCGACCGTCGTCATTGCCGGTCCGCGCACCCGTCCCCTTCGGCCCGCTTCATGAACATGATCTCGCATGCGCCGGTGGCTGTGCCGGGACTCCTCGAGGAGGTTGATGGCGCCGTGGTGGTCAGCGACGGGTCGCGGGCATCCTACGACGTCGCACGCCTCGGGGAATCCATGGGCCTGGCACTGACGGACGCCCGTTTGCTGGCCGGCATTGCCACGCTGGCGCGCCAGCGTGGCAATCGCCCCGGCGAGTCGGATCCGCGGCTCTGGCATCGCGCGGGATGGCGTGCGGACATGCGCCGGCAATGGCGTACGGGCGCCGAGAGTCCCACCATCGAAACGGGTCCGGGCCGGGAGCTTGCGCGGCTTCCGCTCGATGACGACGCCCTCGAGAAAAGGCTGAGGGACATTCAGTATCGCGCCTTCGGGAGCTTGTTCGACATCTATATCCGCGATTCGTAGAGGGATGGCGGCGCTTGCGGATCCCATTCGGCCGGCCGCGGCAATTGCTTCGTGGGGACGTCGCGACCGACAATGATTGCGGCTCACCTCACGACAGGGACGGGGATGGCAGCCGACGCGAATTTCATGGTAAATGAGCCGGCGATCATGGCGTAAAGCGGTCCGACCTTCGGAAAACCATGTGGCGAACGAGGTGAGTTATGCGCTCGACGAGGCGTTGCAGGAATATCGTCAGCAATATCCCTCCGCCATTCCGCATTGACCCCTCCTTCCAGTTCGCAGTGCGGCACGCACTTTGATCCCCGGGCGCGATCCCGGCAGGGGCGCCGGCCCCCCAATGGGGAGCGACCCGGACGTGGTTTCGTTCGAGCGGCTGGCGTTGGTGAACTGCCTGGCCCGCAACGCCTCTTGCTACGGCGTTGCCGCGGCGGCCCGACAAGAGCGCGATTCCGGTGGCGGGCAACTGATCGGTCGGATTCTCGCCGCCTCGATCGCGAGGGAGGATTGGGCCGATCGGCTCGCCGGGAAATGGGGCATCGTCCGCAATGCCGACCCCGCCGATGCTGCGGATGAGGACGATGCCCGCAGACGAGGAGCGAGCGGGGTCGAGGCGGTGGCCGAGTTCGTGTTCGATCGCGAGCGGCGGATGGACGAGCTGCTCGAAGACATGTCTGAGGCCGCGCTCGACGAAGAGACGCGCTTCGCCCTTCATGCGCTCGCCGAGGCGCTGCGCCAGCATGTCCGGAACGAGTTGCTCACCTTGAAGGCGAGTTTCGACATCGAGTTCAGCCTCGGCTTCGGGCTCGACAGGCAGCAGAAAGCCGGTGTCGGAGGCGCAACGGGCGCAGCCCGGGCCTATCGCGTCTGGTACGGCACGAACCGGAAGCCGGCCACACGGAAGGGAAAGCTTGTCGGGTTCACGGGCGATCGAGACACGATCGTGACCTTCGGGACCTGCGACGTCGTGATTCCGGAAACGCACAGGATCGGCTCGCTGGGTTCGCCCTGGTGGAGCCGGGTCGTACGCGGTGATGATCGGCTTCGGATCGCGAGCCTGGAGGCGCTGGCCGAGGACGCGTATTGGTCGAGCATTCGCAAAAAGCTGGAAACCGCCGAAAGCGACGACGCGGTAATATTCCTTCACGGCTACATGACGAGCTTCGACGAGGCCGCGCTGCGCGCCGCTCAGATCGGGGCGGATCTCGGCATCGAGGGCGCGATGGCTTTCTTCAGCTGGCCGTCGCGCGGACGCCTGCTGGGCTATTTCGCGGACGAGGCGACGATCGAGGCGAGCGAGGCGCAGATCACGCGATTCCTGGTCGATTTTTCGGAGCGGTCCGGCGCGGGCCGAGTCCATGTGATCGCGCACAGCATGGGCAATCGCGCCCTGCTCCGCTCCGTGGACAGAATTGCCTCGCAGGCTTCGAGCGCCACGGGCAAGCCATTCGCGCAGATCATCCTCGCGGCGCCCGATGTCGACATCGACAGCTTCCGGGCACTCGCCGGTGCATATCGCGCGGTCGCGGCGCGCACGACCCTTTACGTTTCGGCGGCAGACCTGGCGGTCCGCGCGTCACGCCTGATCCACGGCGCCGCGCGCATCGGCTTCACGCCCCCGATCTGCATCGTCGACGATGTCGACACCATCAAGGTGACGAACGTCGATCTTACCCTGCTCGGCCACGGCTATGTGGGCAGTGCCCGGGATGTGCTTCGCGACATGCACGATCTCATCACGCGCGACGCATCGCCGAAGGAGCGGGCGATGTTGCGCGCGCGAACGTCGGAGGCCGGACAGAGCTATTGGGAAATCGCTGCGTGAGTGAGTGCCGGAGGCTGAACCGGCGCCCGGGGCGATGACGCGAGGGACGCTGTCCACCCAAGAGCTGGCCGAGCTGGTTCGTGGCGCCGGCAATGGCCTCGCTCCGCAAGCGGGGCGGGCGGTGGGAAAGGCGCTCGCCGACATCGAAGCCGGTTGCGTGGCGGCCCGCATCGACAGCGAAGAATCGCGCTGGCTGGCGCAGCTGATCGAGGACAGCCCTGAATTGCTTGCACCCGGGGCGCGTCGACTGTTCGACGGGATCGAGCTCTACGCGGTGGACAGCGACCATCCCAATGCATTCGCCCGCATCGCCGCTGGGACTCCCCAGATCCTGGTCTTCTCGGGGCTTCGGCATCTGATCCACTATTTCGCGGACTTCGTCACCGTGCTCGCGCTGCTCCAGTCCCACCGGGCAGATGCGACGATCGATGACGGCCAAGGCGGCGCGCACCCCGAAGCGTTCCTGTTTTCGATGGCCTGCACCGTGGTGCTGGCCGATTTCGTAACCACCAACCGCATCCCGGCGACCCTGCACGACCTCCTCGGCCCGCAGGCGCAAAACAATGTCCGCATCGGCTTCCGCACGGCGCTGCTATTCGTACTGCTGCACGAGCTTGGGCATCTCGAGCTCGGCCACCTGTCGGATGGGCCCCTAAGCGAAGTGGCCCATGTCGGTCTGCTCGAGCCCGAGACGCTCTCTCTACGCCAGGCCGACGAGCTCGCGGCGGATGAGTTCGCGATCGCTCAGATCGCGCCGGCCTACCGGGCGGATCTTATTTCGAGCTTGATGCTCCTGATGGGCGGGTTCGCGTTGCTCGAGGCCTTCTACGGAGGGCTCAGCGCCTCCCATCCCCTGGCGATCAACAGGCTGGCGCGGCTTGCCGACTTGCTCGAACTCGACGCCGGCACGCGGGCAATCGTCTCAAGTTGGATCGGCGACCGGGTACGCTCGTTCCGATCCCTCGCCGCGGATCGAGTCGCCGGGGACGGATCGATCGGCGATCGTATTGCCGCGACAATGTCGATCGATCATGCCTACGCAGTCATTGCGGAGGTCAAGCGACGGGTCCGACAAGGACCGGGCACGCTCGAAGCCATCCCGCCACCGGTCTGAGCGATCATTCGGGCGGATGCGACGCAGCGAGGAGCGGTGCAATTGCGCGGGCCCCCGCGTTGCGGGCAGCACCGGCCAGGAGGCAGGAGACCATGCCAGGACGACCCGCTGCGCCGGCCGCGCTGCCGCCCCCACGAGGGCTCCACTCAGCGCTATAGGAAGATGTCGGCGACCGTGAGCGGCTGGCCTGCCTCGACGGTCATCCGGATGAGCAGGTCCGGCGTGCCGTCGCCGTTGGTGTCGCCTTCGAGCTGCCAGGTATTGGGACCGAAGGAGGCAGGGAGCTTGACCGCCCGCAACTGGCCCGCCGATGCCCCGCCGGTGGCGAACAGAGCGCTGCCGATGAACGTGAAGGCCTGGTTCCCGTCGACATTGTCGTTGGCGTCCATATTCTCCAGGTCGATCTTGTCCACCAGGTGAGTGAACGCGTTGATCTGATCGAAGCTGCCGGGGACCGGCGCGGACTCCGCCTTGTCGTAGTAACGGAAGGTGTCGGAGCCGCCGTTGCCGGTGAGCGTATCCCAGCCGAGGCCGCCGTAGATGAGATCGTCGCCGTCGCCGCCGGTGAGGGTATCCAGCGCGGCGCCGCCGAACAGCCTGAACTTGCCGCCCGCCTCGTCCGAGCCGTCGAAGATCATCGTCTCGTTCGCGGCGAGGCCGGAGCCGTTGACGGTGATCGTGGCGCCGGTCGCGAGCATCGCGTCGTCCCAGACGATATTGTAATCGAACTCGCCGTCGCCGCCGGCGACGAACTGCGTGTCGGCCGCCCATCCCAGGGTGATGCTCTCGATGCTCGTCATCGTGCCGGTGAAGCCGCCGGCGGTGAAATCGATCGCATAGTCGCCGCGCAGGTAGACCGAGTCGTAGCCGTCGCCGCCATCGACGGTGTCGGTGTTCCCGAGGCGGCCGTCATGGCCGAACACGAAGATGTCGTTGCCGTCGCCGCCGGTGAGGTCGTCGACCCCCTGGCCGGCGAAGATGAAGTACCTGCCGTTGGTCTCGGCCGAGGCGTCGACGGTCAGGTCCTCGCCGGCGCGCAGGTAGAAGCCGTTGATCTTGAGCAGCTCGCCCGCGCCGACATTGGCATCGAGCATCGTCAGATCATAGTCGTAGAAATTGTTGGCGGTGTCGCCCCAGTCGGTGAAATTGCCCGGCGCGAGCGAGATCGTGTCGACGCCGCTGATATTGCTGACGAGGCCGGTGCCGAAGGTGAGGCCGGCGCCGTAATTGCCCTGGAGGATGATCGAGTCGATGCCCTCGGCCGCGTTCACCGTATCGCCAGCGGTGAAGGCCGCGCCGAAATAGATGGTGTCGTTGCCGGCGAGCGCATGAATCGTGTCGTTGCCGCCCTGATGGACCATGAAATAGTCGCGCTGCGGCGTGCCGGTGATAACATTGTCGGTGCCGTCGCCGAGCAGCCGGTCGTCGGACGACACGACCCCGTTCACCGTCACGGC
>DASQKE010000270.1:0-16933 GCA_035630675.1 Allosphingosinicella sp. | reverse complement strand
GCCTGGACCGGGTCGTAGAAAGCCAAACCCAGCGCGAGGATGCGCGGGTCGGGCGCGTAGCTTGACGGGGTCGGGAGCGAAGGCATCGCACAGCGAAGCGCTCGGACGGCCCCGGCTGTTCCCGATGCAAGAAACTTCGTTCGATCGCCAGGAAACAACGGTTCGTCGCGGATTTACACTGTAAACCGGGTCCGTTACGGCTGCGAGTCATTCTCTCTCCATGACCACAAAACGCAACCCCCATCGTCGCGCCGCCGCCTTGTTGCTGACCGCCGCCGCGCTTTCCTTCACCCCCGCTCTCGCCCAGGAGGCCCAGCCCCCCGCCGACGAGCCGATCGCCGACACCGCGCCGCCCCCGGTCCCGCAGCCGGTCGAGTCCGTTCCGCCGGCCCCCGCTCCGTCGGACGAGCCGGTCCTGACCAGCCCGGCGCCGACCCCGGTCGCCGAGACCCGGCAGCCGGCCCCGGCGGCCCGTACCACCCGAGCCGCTCCTCGCCCTGCCGCCCGGGCCCCGGCCCGTGCCACTCCTGCCCGTGCCGCCGCCCCCACGCCGGCGCCGGTCGCAGCGGTACCGGCGCCGCTTCCGGCCGAAGCCGCGCCGCCCGCGCCGGTCGCGGAAACCCTACCGCCCCCAGTGACGCTCCCCGAAACTCCAGTGACGACCCCCCCGGCCGAGACAGAACCGGGCGCGGGCTCGATCCTGCCCTGGCTGATCGCCGGCCTGCTCGCGGCGGGCGCGCTCGCTTTCTTCCTGTTCCGCCGCCGCCGCGCGCCGGTCCAACGTGAGGCCTATGCTCGCGACGAGCCGGTCTACGAGGCTCCGCCCGCCGTCGCGGCCGCCGCGGTGGACGAGGGCGTTCCCGCGCTCGACCTCGAGCTGCGCCCCCGCCGCGCCGGCGTGTCCGGCACCGAGGCGAGGGTCGAGTTCGACCTCGACGTGGCCAATCACGGCACCGCGATCGCCCGCGACGTGCGCGTCTCGACCTGGATGTTCCAGGCTGGCGCCGAGGGGTCGGAGGCGGAGCGGGCGCTGATCGACCGCTCCGACAGCGCCGACTTCGACGGTATCCGGGCCGGCTCAGGCGAGAGCCTCTCGCGCTCGGTAACGCTCCCGACCAGCGAGGTCGGCGGCGACGCAGTCCTGCCGATGGTCGTCGCCGAAGCGCGCTACCGTCTTCCGGACGGCAGCGAGGCCTGCACCTCGGCGACCTATGCCGTCGGCGTCCAGGACGGCGAGGAGCTGGCCCACTTCGCGATCGACAACCCGTCGGGCCTCCATGAGGAGGTCGTGGCCTGGGAGCTCGGCAAGGCGGATCCCGCCTGAGCCCTTACTCGTGAGGTGGTCGGTCGAAAGCCGTCCGCACAGCCAAGGCTCAAGGCGCCGGATGGAGGCGGTCGTAATTCTCGGCTGCTTTTCTCCGGCGCCGCCTTAGCCCCGGCAAAGCGAACCAGGCCGCCAGCAACGCGCCGAATGCGACGATGAGACCCGTGACGAGCTCCACCCCGGAGGTGCCGCGGCTTACCCAGGTACCGAGGTCGCCGAAAAACTGGCCGGCGGTCCGTTGCACGGGCAAGTGAACCGACCTCGTCAAAACGGGCCTCACCCCATATTCGTCGCCGCCATTCTTGTTCTTGATCGGTATGTGCGCGTAGAGCTCGATTCGGAGGTTGTGGCGCGGTGCGTCCAGCGCGGTGACGCTCCAGCGCCACTGGAAGCCGCCGCCCGGAGCAGCCCGGCGAGGGCTTCCGCCATTCTGACCTCCCGATGGTGCCGGGGGGTCGATGCGAAACCCTTCGCCGACCAATACCGCGCTCATATGCCCGGCCAACTGGACATTGTTGTATATACGTACGTCGGGACCGGCTTCGAGGTTCGACGGTGCGTTGGTAGTCCCGACCTCGAAGTAGACAGTGACCGGCGAGTCGCGGAAGACGGGATTGGGCGGAGCCAGTCGGCCTGTGCCGACCGGCAGATTTTGCACGCGCACATTTGCATCCTGACAGATTTCAGGCGTGGTGACGTCGAGCAGGCGGTGGCAATAAACGCTTTCTTCGCCGGCGGCTGCGGTTCTCGGTGCAGGGGCGTTGAGCGGGAGCTGAGCTACAGCCGCCGCGGACAAGAATGCCGCAGCAACGACGAGCGCGGCTCTTGAGATGATTCTAAGCATAGTTTAGCCCCCCCGGGCCATTGTGGCGCTGCCGCCACAATGATTCGCCCATCAGTATAGACCAGTGCCTCGATCAAAAAAAGTCATTCCTTTACGACGCGCACGATTCTTGTGCTTGCCGTCGCGTATCAAAATACGGAATAAGTGGAACGTCGAGGCAGCGAGGGGAGAATCAGATGTCGGAACGCCGGAGGAAATTGACACGGCGATCTTTTATGTCGCGGATCGTCGGAACGGCGGTCGCGGGCGGCTCGATTGCCATGATTACTACGCCGGTTGCGGCACATCCGATCTCGGATAACGATCCCAGCGATACGCCGGGGGGAGGCCGGGGGCGCGGGCACTGGCCCCATTCCGATACCGACCAGGGGACTTACAGCGACGCCGCAGGCCGCGCCGGAAGACTGGGCCATTTTTCGGACCAGGATCGCGGCCCCGGCGCCGATCCCGTCAATCATGGTCGAAGGATTTCCGATAGCGACCCGGGCGACGCGGCCCATCCCAGGCCCAACATCTCGGACCGGGACACCGGCCCTTATGCAGATGCCGTGGGCCGCGGCAGGCGGCCACGCCGCCGTTAAGCCGAGGTTCGCGACTCGCGAGACGAGGGGCGGCCCGACCTGGTCGTAGAGCCGGGAATCCTTCGCAGCGACCGCGGGGCCGCGAACCGCCACCCCTGCTCAATGGCTCGGGCGGGCTCCCGTCCAGCGGTCCATCCAGCGCTCGACCACGTCGTACCACTGGACCGAATTCTGGGGCTTCAGCACCCAGTGATTCTCGTCGGGGAAGACGAGCAATTCGGTGGGCACGCCGGCGCGGCGGGCGGCATTGTGGGCGGCGATGCCCTGGTCGAGCGGCACGCGATAGTCGCGCGCGCCGTGGATGACCAGCATCGGCACCCGCCAATCGCCGATATGCGCCGAGGGGTTGAAGCGCTCGATGTCCTCGGGCCGCTGCCAGCCGCCATATTGCGCCTCGGTGAAGGCGGGGATGTCGGCGGACCAGGCCATGAAGCGGGTGTCGAAAACGCCGGCATGGTTGACCAGGCAGTCCCACGGTTCGTTCCAGCGGCCGGCGATCCAGGCCGTCATATAGCCGCCGTACGAACCGCCGAGCGCGCAGGCCCGGCTGCCGTCGAGCCAGTCGTAGCGCGCCAGCGCGGCCGCCCAGCCCTTTTGAAGGTCCTCGAGCGGCCGGTCGCCCCAATGGCCGACGATGGAACGGCCGAACGCCTCGCCATATCCGGACGACCCATGGAAATCGACGCTGACCACGGCGTAGCCCATCCCCGCCCACACCTGGGGGTTCCACCGATAGGACCAGGCATTGCCGAAGCTGCCGTGCGGCCCGCCGTGGATCAGGAAGGCGACCGGGTAGCGGCGACCCGGCTCATGCCCCGCCGGGCGGACCACCCAGCCGTGGACGGTCTCATTGTTCCAGCCGGGGAAGGTGAACTGCTCGGTGTCTCCGAGGGGGGCCTCGGCGAGGAGAGCGGCGCCGATTCTTGTGATCTGGCGCGGCTCGCCGGCACCGTGGCGGACCCAGATCTGCTGCGGCGAGGTCAGACTTTCGCGAAGATAGGCCGTGACACCGGGCGCCGAGTCGAAATCGGAAACCTGGCCGTCTTGCGTCAGCCGCGTCCGGCGCCCGCTGGCGACCTCGATCGCGTAGAGCGGCGCCTGGCCGCGCTCCTCGCCGGCGGCGAGGAGGCTGCGTCCGTCGGGCGACCACGCGATCCGCGTCAGGCTCGCGTCGAAATCAGGCGCGACCTCGCGGATCCGGTCGGTGCGCAGGTCGATCATCATCACCCTGGTGCGCGAATAGATCCAGCCGGCGCTCGTCGATTCGAGGTAAGCGAGCGTCCGCCCGTCGGGAGACAGAGCCGGGCGGGCGATCGACCCTTCGCCGCCGACCAGCCCCCTGGGCGCCGCCGAACCGTCCGCCGGCACCGAATAGAGGCTGCTCACCGCCAGGCCGCCCTGCTCGATCGCCGGATCGCGGCTCGCAAACCAGATCGTCCGCCCGTCGCGCGAGAAAGCGAAGCTCGCCTCGTCGCCGGACGGCCGCTCGGGGACGTCGGCGCGAAAATCGCGGGTCAGGGCCACCGCTTCGGCCGGAGCGCCCTCGCCGTCGAGCCGGACCGAGAACAAACCGACATATTTCTCGTCGCCGTAAAAGTCCCAGAAGCGGCCCTGGCCGCCGCGGACATGGACGCCGGTGGCGCGACCCCGTCCCGCCTCCTCGTCGCGCGCCTTGCTGCAGGCCAAAGTCGGGCAATCGGCGTGGACCTCGATCGAGATCGCCGCGACCCGCCCGTCGCGGGAAACCTGGAACGCGCCGATGTCGAGCGGCAGCGCCGTCATCTGACGCCGCTCGGAGCCGTCGGCGCTCGCGCGCCAGAGCTGGCGCGTGCCCGAGCGCGACGACAGGAAATAGAGCCAGCGCCCGTCCGCCGACCAGCGCGCGCTGCCCGGCGCCGCCTCGTCGCGGGTGAGGACGACCGGCTCCCCCTCCCCGCTTGCGGAAACGACGTGCAGCGCGTTGAGGCCGCGATTGCCGGCCCAGTCGGTCGTGCGAAGATTGTATGCGAGCAAGCGCCCGTCCGGCGACAGGCGCGGCGCCGAGACCCGGTCGAGCATGGCGAGGTCGCGCGCGGTGAACGGCCGCGCCGCCGCGGAGACTGCGACGAGAAGAAAGATCGCCGCCGCCGCCCTCCGGATCAAAGCCCGCATCGTTTCGCTCCCCCACTGTTGCAGGCCGATTAGCACAGGATCGCGGGAGCGGGAGCGCAAAAGGGCGCATCGCGCTCGCTTGTCCGCCGCTTCGGCGCGGACTAGCATCGCGCCATGATGGGGAGGCTCAAGCTGCGCGGCGTGCTGATCGGGCTGGCCGGCAATGCCGCGATCGCTTGGTCCCTGTTCCACCTGCTGCAGATCGGCAGCTGCGGCGGCGCCGGCGTCCCCGCATGCCCGGCCGACGCATGGCCCTATTTCGTCGCGCTCCCGGTCGGCATCCTGGTCTCGGTCCTCGGCATCTTCATGGGCGGCGGCTCGGTCGCATTCGCCGGAGTGTTCCTCGCCGTCGGCCTGGGCTCGATGGCCGCGGCGGCGTTCGGCAAAAGCGGCGGGGAGATGGCGAGCTTCGGCTGGTGGTTCGGCGGGATGTTCACCTTCTTCGGGCTCGCGCCTTTGCTCGCCGGAGTGGTCCTGCGGCCGATGGCGGCGGCGCGCGAGGCCAAGGCGATGCGCCTGATCGCGACCGGCAAACAGGGCGTGGGCACGATCGCCCAGGTCCTCGACACCGGCATCACGATCAACAACAATCCGCGGGTCGAGATCGTGATGCGGATCGAGCCGGCCGACGGCGGCCCCGCGATCGAGCGGACCAAGACGGCGACCGTGTCGCGCGTGGCCGTGCCCCAGATCGGCGAACGCTACCCCGTCTGGTACGATCCGGCCGACGAGGACAGCTGGGCGTTCGGCACCGACATGGAGGCGAGCGCTCCGCCCGAGATCCAGGCGGCCTTCGCCCGCGCCCGCGGACCCGCTCCCGCCGCGCCGGACGACGGTCCCAGCCCGCTAGAGGAGCTTGCCCGGCTCAACGAGCTGCGCATGGCGGGTGCGGTCACCGAACGCGAGTTCGAGACGGCCAAGACGCAGTTGCTGGCGCGGCTGGGTTAGGGACAGTCACTTTCATGCGCCGGGGCCAACCGGTCGGCTCAGCCGCGTGAAAGTGACTGTCCCCGTGCTCAGCTCAGCGCGTTCGGGGACAGTCACTTTCCTGCGCCGAGCCCGGCTGGTCGACTCAGCCGCGTGAAAGTGACTGTCCCCTCCCGGGCGCGTGAAAAGTAACTGTCCCCGCTCGCTCCGAGGGGACAGTCACTTTCTTACGCCGAGGCCGGGCTGTCCGCTCAGCCGCCTGAAAGTGACTGTCCCTTCCTCAGCCCCTGACCTCCGGGGCGTAGCCTTCGTCGAGATGGTCGCTGAAGCGGGTGATCTTGGCCTCGAACTTGAGCTTCACTTTGCCGGTCGCGCCGTGGCGCTGCTTGCCGACGATCAGCTCGGAGAGCTGGTAGACGCGCTCCATGTCGCGCTGCCACTGCTCATAGGCCTCGAAAATCTTGGCATCGTCGCCGTCGATCGGCCGCTTGGGCTCGCGCGAGGCGACATAATATTCCTCGCGATAGACGAACAGGACGATGTCGGCGTCCTGCTCGATCGAGCCCGATTCGCGAAGGTCGGAGAGTTGCGGGCGCTTGTCCTCGCGCTGCTCGACCGCTCGGCTGAGCTGCGACAAGGCCAGCACCGGAACATTGAGCTCCTTGGCCAGCGTCTTGAGGCCGCGCGAGATTTCTGAAATCTCCTGGACGCGATTGTCGCCGCTATTCTTGCCGGTGCCCTGGAGCAGCTGGAGATAGTCGACGACGATGAGTCCGACGCCGCGCTGGCGCTTGAGGCGCCGCGCGCGGGTGCGCAGCGACGCGATGGTGAGGCCGGGCGTGTCGTCGATGTAGAGCGGCAGATTCTCGAGATCGGCGGCGGCGCGGGCGAGGTTGCGGAAGTCCTGCTGGCTGATCTTGCCCATGCGCAGGGCCTCGGACGGGATGCCCGACTGCTCGGCGAGGATGCGGGTGGCGAGCTGGTCGGCCGACATTTCGAGGCTGAAGAAGGCGACCGCCGCGCCCGCCGATTTCTCGGGCGCGATGCCGTCCTCCTCGTCCTTGACCAGGCGGCGGGCGGCGTTGAACGCCATGTTGGTCGCGAGCGCCGTCTTGCCCATGCCGGGGCGGCCGGCGAGGATGACGAGATCGCTGTGGTGGAGGCCGCCGGTCTTGGCGTTGACGTCGGCGAGGCCGGTGGTGACGCCCGAGAGGCCGCCGCCGGTGTTGAGCGCCTTCTCCGCCATCTGGACGGCCATGCGCGTCGCCTGGGCGAAGCTCTTGACCGAGCCCTCGCCGCCGCCTTCCTCGGCGACGCGATAGAGCGCGGCCTCGGCGCCCTCGATCTGGCTCTTGGGGTCGACGTCTTCGGACGTGTCGAGCGCCTGCTCGACCATCTCGCGCCCAACGCCGATCAGCGCGCGCAGCAGAGCCAAATCGTAAACTTGATCAGCAAAGTCCCGCGCGCCGATGATCGCGGCGCCGCTTCCGGTGAGCTGGGCGAGATAGGAGGGCCCGCCGAGCTCCTTCATCTCCTCGTCGGCCTCGAACATGGGCCTGAGCGTCACCGGATTGGCGACCATGTTGCGATCGACGAGCTTCAGGATCGATTCGTAGATGCGCCCGTGCAGCGGCTCGAAGAAATGGTCCGGCCGAAGCTTGAGCTGGATGTCTTCGGCGAGGCGGTTGTCGATCATCAGCGCCCCGAGCAAAGCCGCTTCCCCCTCGACGTTCTGAGGGAGGGTCTTGGCTTCGGGCGCCGGCGCCTCGGCAAGTCGGATGATGTTTTCGGCCATAAATCCCACCCTCCACCTTTCCGCGGCAGGGCTCAAGCCAGCAAGTCTGTGGAACTGCTGTGGATAATGAAGAAGCCGGCGGCTACCAGCCGGACATGGCCGGGGACCCGCGGATCATCGACATCGCGCTCGACGAGCGCACCATCATCTGGCGCAATCCGGACGTCGAGCAGGAGCGGCGGATCGCGATCTTCGACCTGCTCGAAGGCAATCGTTTCGACCCGGCCGGCCACGAGGGACCGTTTCGAATCCTGCTCCGGGTCGAGGACAACCGGCTCGCGATCGACCTCAAGGACAAAGAGGACCGGCCGCTCGAGACGGTGCGCCTCGGCCTCGCCCGCTTCCGCCGCCTGATTCGCGACTATTTCGCGATCTGCGAAAGCTATTTCCGCACCGTCCGCGCGGACAACCCGAGGGGCCTGGAGGCGATCGACATGGCCCGCCGCGCTCTCCACAACGAGGGCGCCGAGCTGCTCGAGGAATGCCTCGAAGGAAGGATCGACCTCGACTTCGACACCGCCCGCCGCCTGTTCACCCTGATCTGCGTGCTGCACATCAAATGACGCCGGCCGCTTGCCTCGCGGCGTGGGAGCAGCGATGAACGGCGGCCATGAGCATCATGTCCGACCGCTGGATTCGCGAACGCGCTTTGCAAGACAGCATGATCGAGCCGTTCGTGGACGGGCAGCGGCGCGAGGGGACGATCAGCTACGGCCTCTCTTCCTACGGCTACGACGCGCGCGTGTCCGACGAGTTCAAGCTCTTCACCAATGTCGACAATGCCATCGTCGATCCCAAGGACTTCAAGGCGAACAGCTTCGTCGACCGCAAGACCGACGTCTGCATCATCCCGCCCAACAGCTTCGCGCTCGCCCGCACCGTCGAATATTTCCGGGTGCCGCGCGACGTGCTCGTCATCTGCCTCGGCAAGTCGACCTATGCGCGCTGCGGGATCATCGTCAACGTGACCCCGCTGGAGCCGGGCTGGGAAGGCCATGTCACGCTCGAATTCTCTAACACGACGCCGCTCCCGGCCAAGGTCTACGCCAATGAGGGCGCCTGCCAGTTCCTGTTCCTCCAGGGCAACGAGCCCTGCGAGACGAGCTATGCCGACCGCGCCGGCAAATATATGGGCCAGCGCGGAGTGACCTTGCCGAAGCTGTAAGGGCTTCGTTCCTCGATCCCGCCAAGCGCGCTGCCGGGCCGGGCAAGTCCCTTATGATGAAGCTGGCGCCGTCGGGCAGCGGGTGAAGACTTCGCTTTCCCGGGTCGCGCCGCCCTGGGGATAGGTGTCGACGCGCACGCGAATCCCGTTCTCGAACAATGGATTCGGCTGGGTCTCGCACGCCCCGACGATGAAGCCCCTCACATAATCGGTGTGGTTGCGATCGGTCGAATCGGCCGGCAGCTCGACCGTGATGATCATCAAGTCTCCCTCGGCGCGGACGCGGCGCATGACAATGCCGTTCAATTCCATCGGGAGCTCGCGCTGCATGGCATCGGCGACAAGGGCCGCAGCGGCAGGCGGTGTCAGCGCCGGTGCCGGTGCGGACTGCGCCGCGACGGTGCCAAGAAGAAAAAAGGCGAGCGTCGGCCCGGCGAATCCCACATTTCCCTCCCCAATAATCGCGTATGAGAGTGCATCAGACAGGCCCGCCGATCCACTAAAAAGGGCGCAGCCGAGCTATTTCCGGCCCCGGTGGCGGATGTTGGCGGGGCGGCCGCGGCGGCCGCGCATGTGCTTCTTGTCGGCGCCGCTTTGCCCGGCCGTGCGAGGCCCGCTGCGAGAGGGCGCATGAGACGCGTCCGCGAGCTCGAAGCGGAGGCCGCCCGAGACGGGATTGGCCTCGGCGAGGCGCAGCTTCAGGCGCTGGCCGAGGGTGAAGCTGTCACCGCTGTCGTCGCCGACGAGGCTGTGGCTCGCTTCCACGTAGCGGAAATAGTCCGAGCCGAGAGTGGAGACCGGCACCAGCCCGTCGCCGCCGAGACCCTCGACCGTCGCGAAGAAGCCGAACGGCTGGACGCCGGTGATCCGGCAATCGACGATCTCGCCGACGCGCTCGGAGAGAAAAGCGGCGACGTAGCGGTCGATCGTGTCGCGCTCGGCCTCCATCGCGCGGCGCTCGAGCTGCGAGATGAGCTCGCCGGTCACTTCCATCGCCTCGGTCTCGGAGTCGCTCAGGCCGCCTTCTCCAAGGCCCCAGGCCCGGACCAGCGAGCGGTGGACGATGAGGTCTGCGTAGCGCCGGATCGGACTGGTGAAATGGGCGTAGGAGCCGAGCGCCAGCCCGAAATGGCCGTGATTTTCCGGGCCGTAATAGGCCTGGGTCTGGGTGCGCAGGATCTGCTCCATCACCTGGGGCCGAAAATCGGCGTCGCCGATCCGTTCGATGATATGGTTGAAGGTCGAGGGACGGACGACCTGGCCGAGCGCGAACTCGACTCCGAACGTCTTGAGATACTCCTTCAGCGCGACCAGCTTCTCGCGGCCCGGCGGCTCGTGGTCGCGATACATGACCGGCGCCTTCTTCGCCTCCAGCGCCTTGGCGGCGGCCACGTTGGCGGCAATCATATAATCCTCGATCAGCTTGTGCGCGTCGAGCCGCTCGCGCGGCGCGACCGAGAGGATTCGCCCTTTCTCGTCGAGTACGACGCGGCGCTCCGGCAGATCGAGCTCGAGCGGCCCGCGCTTCGCCCGCGCTTGGTACATCGCCCGCCAGCACGCCCAGAGCGGCTCAAGGACGGTCTCGACGAGCTCGCGGGAGACGGGCGGCTGCTCGCTCTCGATATCGGGCATCGAGCAGGGCGAAGAAAAGACTTCCATGGCACCGCTAGGGCTGAGCTTGTCGAAGCCCGGATTGCCGCGCTCCCGACCCCGGGCTTCGACAGGCTCAGCCCTAGCGGTTTTGTCCTGACCCGGCCCTCCCGCCGCATCGATCGCGGCCTGGGCGTCCTCGTAGGCGATGTTGGCGGCGATCCTCACCCGGGCACGGCTGAACCGCCAGGACTTTAGCTGACCCTCGGCGCCGACCTGGAGATGGCAGACCAGAGCCGCGCGGTCCTCGCCTTCCTTGAGCGAGCAAACGTCCGCGGACAGCGTCTCGGGCAGCATCGGCACGACCCGGTCCGGAAAGTAGACGCTGTTGCCCCGCTTCCGCGCTTCCTTGTCGAGCGCCGAGCCGGGACGGACGTAGAAGCCGACGTCGGCGATCGCGACCATCGCCTTCCAGCCGCCGGCATTGGCCGGATCGTCGTCCGCCGACGCCCAGACGGCGTCGTCATGGTCGCGCGCGTCGGCCGGATCGATGGCGACGATCGGGATGTGGGTCAGGTCCTCCCGTTCGCCGAGCGCAAGCCGGGCCACTTGCTCCGCTTCCTGCAGCACGCGCTCCGGGAACTCGTCGGGGATGCCGTGCTTGTGGATCGCGATCAGGCTGAAGCTGCGCGGCGCGAACGGGTCGCCGAGCACTTCCGAGACGCGGGCGGTGAGCCGCGGCGGGCGCCCGACCTTCTCGGCGAGGACGAGGTCGCCGGGGCCGGCGGGGCCGAGATCGGAGACCGGGAGCTCGCGGCGTTCCTTCTTCTCCACCGGCCGCAGCCAGAAGCGGCCCTCGCCTTCCTGGTGGACGACGCCGAGGACGGACTCGCTGCCCTTGACCAGCTTCTTCATCGGGTGGGCGGCGAACCCCTGGCCGCGTTGCTCGGTCCGGGCGAGGATGCGGTCACCGACGCCAAGCGCGGAGCCCCTCGCGCCCCGGCGCTCGAGCACCCGCAGGCGCGGCTCCGGCATGTCGGCTTCCCAGCGCTCGGGGACCGCCCAGACGCCGCCGTCCTCGTCGACGTCGACGATCCGGAGCACCGTCACCTTGGGGACCCCGCCCATCTTGTGGAAGGCGCGGCCCGGCGCAGCGTCGATCAGCCCCTCGTCGGTCATGTCGCGCAGCAGCTGCTTCAGCGCGATCTTGTCCTGGCTGGAGATTCCAAACGCCTTCGCGATCTCGCGCTTCCCCGCCGGCTGGTCCGAGCCTTCGATGAATTCGAGGATCTGTTCGCGGGTAGGAAGGCCGCCGCTTATGGGTCGCTTCGCCATTCTACTCCGTCACTGCTGCGCCGCAGGGGGCGGCGTCCAGGGCCGGAAAGCGCCGCCGGGAACGGCCGAGGCGACCGGACTTTCGGAGCCGTCGGCGGCGACCGACGAGACGCCGAACACCCAATCGTCGACGCGGATGCCGGGGAGGACCACCGAATGACCCGTTGGGCTGCCGGCGTGCAGGACGATGGTCTGATTTTGGTCGCTTCGGACGCGAAGGCTGTGGTCCCACTGCGCCTGATCGGTCCGCCGCCACCTGATCAAATAGGCGGCAGCGCCGGGTACCGGATCCCAGCGAACGGTCGTGTCGGTGCTCACCGCCCCCTCTACCCTCGGCTCCGGCGGCATCGGCGCGCGCGCGAGGGCGGCGAGAGCGGCGACGTTCAGCGCCGTCACCCGCCGCAGATAGGCAAAGTCCATCTTGTCGATGGTGTCGCCATATTCGATGCCGTTCTCGACGCGCAGGTCCTGGTGCTGATGGTTGTAATTCTCGACCGCGACCGAGAAGCGCACGGCGGGGAAACCGGCGTTGAGAAACTCGGTATGGTCGCCGCCGCGGCCGAAGCGGTCGTTGCGCCAGATCTGGCGGACCTCGAGGCCGAGGCCGAGCTCGCCGGCGAGATCGGCGAAGTAGCGCGACAAATTGCGCGACGGCGAATCGTTCTCGCCGCCGAGGCTGCGCACCAGCGGGCGGAGCTGCTCGCCGCCCTGCCAGCGCAGCCCTTCCGAGAAGACGCGGACGTGGGCCGCGTCGCAGACGCCGTCCGAGCCGCACGAATTGCCGACAATGTCGTTGTTGAGATTAGCCTCGACCTGCCAGCCCTGTGCGCGTGCATAATCCGCGAGGATCTTGCCGCCGAGCAGCCCCTGCTCCTCGCCCGACAGCGCGGCATAGACGATCGTCGCCGGGAAGCGGTGACGCGACAGCACGCGCGCGGCCTCGATCACCGCGGCGGTGCCGGAGCCGTCGTCATTGGCGCCGGGCGCGTCGGCTGTGGCGTTCATCGGATCGGTGGCGCGGCTGTCGATATGGCCGGTGATGATGACGACGCGGTTCGGATCGGTCGTGCCGCGCTGGATCGCGACGACGTTGGTCACCCGCGTCGGCGTCGGCACGCGGCGGCCGGTAACGACGTCCGACGGGCGGACGATCTCGAGACAGCCGCCGCAAGCGCGGCTGAAACGGCGAAACTCCGCCTCGGTCCAGTTCAGCGCCGCGCCGATGCCGCGGGTCGGGTGGTCCTGCGAGGAAAGCGTGTGCCGCGTCCCGAAGCTCACCAGCCGCTCGACCGTCGCGCGCAACGCCTGCTCTGAGACCTCATCGGCCATGACGGTCAGCGGCGCCGGCGGGCGGGCCGGCGGCGCGGCCGCTAGGCGCGCACGCTGCGCATCGGCCGCGGTACAGGCGATGGCGGCGGAAAGGGCGGCGGCGAAGAGGAGCGGACGGATCATGTCCGGGCCTGTGCGCTTGCCCGGTCCTTGGCGCAAGAGCCATCCTGGACGGCGTTCCCACCGCTCCAATGTGCCCGAACACCGTTCCTCGGCGCGGCGACAACGGCCACCTTCGCTCCCGCGCCGCCACCGTCCAATGAACCGCCCGCGGACCACGGACCTCCGACCACCGACTACCGCTCGCCAGCCGCCGGCCCGTTGACTGATCTTTATTTTCCTTATAAGGTACTTTTCACTTATAAGGAGAGAGTGGTGGACGGTTTGAAGCAGATCGGCATCGACGTCGACGTGAATCGCGTTATCGAGGCCAATCGGCGCAGCTTCGATGAAAGCGAGAACGACATTCTGCGAGGGATGTTGCTGCGCGCCCCGATACGCTGTCCGCCCACCCAGGATGGGGGGGATCATGGCGACCGCGAAACCCCGGCTGCGCCGTTCGAGGCAAGCCTGCCGGGGACGCGAACAACCGGCCGCTGGACAGTGGAGCTCCTGGGACAACGCCATGCCGAGCCAAATCTGAAGGCTGCATACCGCAAGGCGCTTCTTCTGCTCAGCGCAAGCGACCCTGATTTTCTTGCCAAGTTCGCTGCGCAGGGCGGCCGGCGCCGCAAATTCATCGCGCGTGCTCCGAAAGACCTCTTTCTCTCCTCCCCCGGTCTCGCGGAGAAGCACGCCGCGCCTTTGATCGACGGCTGGTTCTTCGACACGAACCTGTCGACAGATCAGGTGTCCCGGCGGGTGCGAATTGCGGCGAGACTGAGCGGCCTGCATTACGGACCGCAGTTCCGCTTGCTCAACAATCTGCAGCAGATCTGAGCCGGCTGTCAGCCGGGCGCCACGCTCTGCTCGATGACGCCGAAGATGGGGTGACCGCGCTCGTCGTCCATCCAGATGCGAACCCTGTCGCCGTGGCGGAGGAACGGAGTCTTCGCCGCGCCCTCGAGGATGGTTTCGACCGTGCGCACCTCGGCGATGCAGGAATAGCCGAGGCCGCCCTGGTCGATCGGCTTGCCCGGCCCGCCGTCCGCGTCGCGATTGGAGACGGTGCCGGACCCCACGATCGAGCCCGCGCCGAGGTTGCGGGTCTTCGCGAGATGCGCGATCAGGGTGCCGAAGTCGAAGGTCATGTCGACGCCGGCATCGGCCCGGCCGAACGGCTCGCCGTTGAGGTCGACCTTGAGCGGTCCGTGAAGCTTGCCGCTTTGCCAGCGCTCGCCGAGCTCGTCCGGGGTGACGAGCACCGGCGACAGTGCCGAGGCCGGCTTCGACTGGAGAAAGCCGAACCCCTTGGCGAGCTCGTCCGGGATGAGGTTGCGCAGGCTCACGTCGTTGACCAGGCCGACGAGCCGGATGTGCCCCAGCGCCTCCTCGCGCGACACGCCGCGCGGCACGTCGCCGGTCACCACCACCACTTCCGCCTCGCAATCGCAGCCCCATTGCTCGTCGGCGAGCGCGATCGGGGCGCGGGGCGGCAGCATCTCGTCGGACGCGCCCTGGTACATCAGGGGATCGGTCCAGAAGCTCTCGGGCATCTCGGCGCCGCGCGCCTGCCGAACGAGCTGGACGTGATTCACATAGGCCGAGCCGTCGGCCCACTGAAAAGCCCGCGGCAGCGGCGCCAGCGCCTCGCGCTCGTGGAAGCGCTCGCGCGGGATGACATTGTGCTCGAGATCGGTGGCGAGCAGCTCCAGCTGCGGCGCGAGGCGCTCCCACTCGTCGAGCGCCGCCTGCAGCGTCGGCGCGATGTGAGTCGCGTCCGCGCACCAGGCGAGGTCCCGGCTCACCACCGCCAGCCGCCCGTCGCGGCCACCCTTGAGCGATCCAAGTTTCATCCTACCTCCGTCGAAGCGCCAACTGGCATTTCGACCGCGGCTTGGCTAGGGTCCGTACTCGATATCCGCAACGGCCGTGACGGAGCGGATTTTGGCGCAGGGCAAGGAGCAAGGAGGGAGCGATGCTGTCGCATCGTGACCGACGCGCGACGCGGCCCTGCGCCAAAAGCCGCCCGCCGCCGGAGGGCGGTCGCCCGGACATTGCGGATATTGAGTACGGACCCTAGTGGCTGGCAACGCAGGAGCATCACATGGGCAAGCAGGAAAGAATCTTCGCCAGCGACGAGGCAGCGGCCGCCGCGGTCGAGATCGCGGCCCTCGTCGAGCGGTCGCGCGCCGCCCAGCGCCGGATCGAGAATTACAGCCAGGAGCAGGTCGACGAGCTGATCCGGGCGATGGTCTGGTCGGTCGCCCGCCCCGGCGTGGCCGAGGAGATCGCCCGCCTCACCGTCGACGAAACCCGCCTCGGCAATTACGAGGGCAAGTATCTCAAGATCTTCCGCAAGACCCGGGCGGCGCTGATGGACATCATCGACGACAAGTCGGTCGGCGTGCTCGAGGACGATCCCGTTCGCAACATCGTCGTGATCGCCAAGCCGGTCGGCGTGATCGGCGCGCTCTCGCCCTCCACCAACCCGGAAGCGACCCCGGTCATCAAGGCGATCAACGCGGTCAAGGGCCGCAACTCGATCATCATCGCGCCGCATCCTCGCGCCAAGCTGACCAACAAGGCGGTATGCGACCGCATGCGCGAGGCGATCGTCGCCATGGGCGCTCCCGCCGATCTCGTCATCGGCATCGACGTGCCGACGCTCGACAAGACCAATGAGCTGATGAAGCAGTGCGACCGCATCCTCGCCACCGGCGGCGGAGCGATGGTCGAGGCCGCTTATTCGAGCGGCACGCCGGCCTTGGGGGTCGGCGTCGGCAACGCGGTCATCACCGTCGACGAGACCGCCGATCTCGACGACGCCGCGGAGAAGATCCGCATCTCCAAAACGCTCGATTTCGCGGCCTCCTGCTCGGCGGACAACAGCGTGCTTTTGGTCGAATCGATCTACGACGAGATGCTCGGAAAGCTGAAGGCCCAAGGCGGCCACGTTCTCGGCGAGGCGGAGAAAGGCAAGCTCCAGAGCGTGCTCTGGATCGACGGCGCGCTCAACGCCAAGGTCGTCGCCCAGCCGCCCGAGGCGATCGCCGGCATGGCGGGGTTCGACATTCCGGACGGCACGAAATTCTTCATCGTGCCGGAGACCGGCGCCGGCCCGGACCATCCTTTTTCCGGCGAGAAGCTGACCGTCACCATGGCGCTCTACAAGGTCAAAGACATCGACGAGGCGATCGAGAAGACCAACGAGATCCAGGCTTATCAGGGCCAGGGCCACAGCTGCGGCATCTATTCGACCAGCGACGCCAACATCATGAAGCTCGCCAACGCCACCAAGACGTCGCGGGTGATGGTCAACCAGCCGCAGGCGGCGTCGAACAGCGGCAACCTCTGGAACGGCATGCGCCAGACCTTCTCGCTGGGCTGCGGGTCATGGGGCGGCAACGGCACCAACAACAACATCACCTGGCGCGACCTGATCAACGAGACCTGGGTGTCGAAGCCGCTCGAGACGCCGAAGACCCTGCCGAGCGACGAGGAGCTGTTCGGCAACGTGATCGCGAAGCTGGGCTAGCAGCTGCGCCACGTGATCCCGCGGCTCCTCTTCGCCCTCCTGGTCTTGTCCCTCGCCGCCTGTGCCAACGTCGCGCCGGAGCAGGGACGAAAGCGCATCGCTTTCTCCTTCGACGACGTCCCGCGCCACGACGGCGCCTTTTTCAGCCCCGACGAGCGCGCCGCCGCGCTGATCGCGGCGCTGCGCCGCGGGCGCGTGCGCCAGGCCGGCTTCTTCGTCACCACCGGCAATCTCGACCGCCCGGCCGGGGCCGGC
>DASQKE010000269.1:0-3202 GCA_035630675.1 Allosphingosinicella sp. | reverse complement strand
AACGGCGACGCCGGCACCGACACTCTGGTCAATTTCGAGAACGTGACCGGCTCGCCGTTCGACGACACGCTCGTCGGCACCGACGGCCCCAACGTCATCGACGGCGGCGCCGGCGCCGACACGATGACCGGCGGCGACGGCAACGACGTCTATCATGTCGACGTCGACGGCGACACGATCGTCGAGGTCGCGAGCGAGGGCGTCGACGAGGTCCGCACCGGCCTCGCCACCTACACGCTCGCCGCCACGCTAGAGAACCTCACCGCGACCAACGCGGTCACGCACAATTTCCGGGGCAATGGCGGCGACAACAGGATCACCGGCGGCACCGGGCGCGACATCGTGCACGCCCAGGACGCCGGCGCCGACACGCTCTACGGCCTCGAGGGCAACGACACTTTCTATTTGGGCGCCGCGTTCGATGCGAACGACCATGTCGACGGCGACCGGGGCATCGACTCGATCATCATCCAGGGCGATTATCCGAACCTCGTCCTGGGCACCGGCACCACCAGCAACATCGTCGGCATCGAGACGATCTCGCTCGTCCCCGGCCACTTCACCGATTTCGGTGGTAGCGGCACCGACTTCTACAGCTACGACATCACCACGCTCGACGCGAACGTCGCGACGGGCGCGGTCTTCAAGGTCAACGGCTTCTATCTGCGCGCGACCGAAAGCTTCACCTTCGACGGCTCCGCGGAGACCGGCGGCAGGTTCATCCTGCTCGGAGGGCAGGGCCTCGACGACCTCACCGGCGGCGGCGGCAACGACCTCTTCATCTTCGGCGAGGACGGGCGCTTCGGTCCGGGCGACCGCGTCGCCGGCGGCGGCGGCGGCGACGACATCGTCTATCTGCGCGGCGACCACGTGATCGATTTCAACGATCCGGCCTGGGCGGGCTCGCTCGCCGAGGTCGAGAGCGTGATCCTCGGCGGCGTTGCCCACACGCTGTATACCAGCGGCGCCGGCGACGGGGAGTTCGATCATTCCTACGTCTGGAACGATGCGATGCTCGCCGGCGGTACGATCAGTTTCAACGGCAGCAGCCTCGGCGCCGAGGAGAATTTCTCGTTCGACGGCAGGACCGAAGCCAGCGCCAGCTTCCGGCTGGTCGGCGGCGGCGCGGTCGACGAGCTTCGCGGCGGCGGCGGCGCCGATTTCATCTCCGGCGGCGCCTCGGGCGATACGCTCCAGGGCAATGGCGGCAATGACGTGTTCGCCTATTTTTCGGTCAGCGAGTCGAATGTGAGCAACCTCGACGGCATCCAGGACTTCACCCTGGGCGACCTCATCGACCTGTCGGCAATCGACGCCAACTCTCTCATGGGCGGCAACCAGGCCTTCACCTTCGTCACCGGCGCCTTCACCGGCCCGGGCCAGTTGCGCGTCACCGGCGCCGGCGCCCTCGTCACCGTCGAGGCCAATATCGACGGCGACGCCATTGCCGACCTCTCGATCGCGGTCGTCGTCGCCGACCTCCACACGCTGACGGCAACCGACTTCCTGCTTTGACGAGGTCCAAGGCGGGCGCCACCGTCCTGCGCGCATCGTCTTCGTCCAGCGCCGGCCCATCCGCGCTTGCAACCGTGGGCATGCTCACTAAAAGCGGGCGCGTACCGGCCGCAAGGGCATCAGCTCGCGGCCAAGCCATCGCAGGGGTTTCATGCATCGCAATCCGGACCGGCCGATGGCGCCCCACCTCACCGTCTGGAAATGGGGGCCGCACATGCTCGTCTCGATCGTTCACCGAATCACCGGCGCCGGCCTGGCCCTGGTCGGCGGCATCGTCTTGGTCTGGTGGCTCGCCGCCGCCGCCGACGGGCCCGAGGCCTATGCGGGCTTCACCGGCTGGGCCACCCACTGGACCGGCATCGTCGTCGGCATCGGCCTGACCTGGGCCTTGTTCCAGCATCTGTTGACCGGCATCCGCCATTTCGCGCTCGACATCGGCGCCGGCTACGAGCTTTCGACCAACAAATTCTGGTCGGTGATGACGATCGTCGGCGCCGTCGTGCTGACCGCCGCCTTGTGGGCGTGGCTCCTGAGGGAATCCTGGACATGACCAATGAAGTGAATGCGGCCGCCGCCGTCGGCAGCGCCGCTCCCGCGCAGGAGCTCCCGACGGCCGCCGCCCGCCCGAGCGGCTCGGTGCGCGAGGGCGCCGAGCATTGGTGGCACGAGCGGCTGTCCGCGCTCGCCGCCCTTCTGCTCTGGATCTGGTTCGCGGTGTCGATTCTGCGCCTGCCGGCTTACGATCATGCGACCATCGCCGAATGGCTGTCCTCGCCGCTCTGTGCGGTGCCGATGCTGCTGCTCGTCGCCGCGACCTTCTGGCACCTGCGCCTCGGTCTCCAAGTGATCGTCGACGATTATGTCCACGACGAGGGCATGAAGCTGTTCTCGACCATGCTCATCCACTTCGCCGCCATCCTCGGCGCCGCCTTCGCTTTATTCTCGGTCCTCAAGCTCGCTTTGGGAGCAGGCGGAGACTAGAGCGCCCGCACCCGCCGAGCCGGCCTTCGACGAGAGTGGCACCGCCCTCTGCGCGCTTGCATAGCCCCGTCTCCGGGCTAATAGCAGGATGCGTTCACGACAGGGCCGGCCCGCCATGCTTCCTCATTCCCTCTGCTTTCATCGGCAAAGCCGGGGGGCGTGCTGATGCCCGCAGTCCAGGGCCAGGCCTACAAGATCGTCGACCATGAATATGACGTCGTCGTGGTCGGCGCGGGCGGGGCGGGGCTGCGGGCGACGATGGGCGCCGCCGGCCAGGGCCTCCGGACCGCCAACATCACCAAGGTCTTCCCGACCCGCAGCCACACAGTCGCGGCCCAGGGCGGGATCGCGGCGAGCCTCGGCAACAATGGTCCTGACCATTGGACCTGGCACATGTACGACACCGTCAAGGGGTCGGACTGGCTCGGCGACCAGGATGCGATCGAATATCTGTGCCGCGAGGCACCGGCGGCGGTCTATGAGCTGGAGCATGCCGGGCTTCCGTTCAGCCGGACGGCCGAGGGCAAGATCTACCAGCGGGCGTTCGGAGGAATGACCCAGAATATGGGGGAAGGGCCGGCCGCGCAGCGCACCTGCGCCGCCGCCGACCGCACCGGCCATGCGATGCTCCACACGCTCTATCAGCAGAGCCTCAAGCACGACGCCGAATTCTTCATCGAATATTTCGCGCTCGACCTGATCACGG